>JBOGID010000113.1:0-2767 GCA_050742295.1 Acidimicrobiales bacterium
GCTGGGAGCAAGCAGAGCGGTCGGGTGTGGTGTCGGTGCTCCAGCATCTGGCGCCTGACCTGATCCGTCTGGCCCGGGAACGCGCCGACCACGAGCGCACTCACGCCGCGTATGAACCGATCGCGGCCATGGCGGCGGCCAATCCCGGAGCGGTCACCCTGCGCGGGATCGAGCTGCGCTGCCGGGGACTGCGCGACGACGATCCCGCAGTCCTGGTGGAGGCGGCGACGGTGCTGCGCGAGAGCTGCCGACCCTTCGACCGGGCCCGGGCCAGCGAGGACGCGGCCGACGCGCTGGCCAGGACAGGCCGGGGAGACGAGGCCCGGGCGTGGTTCGAGGAGGCCATCGCCGTCTACGAGGACCTGGGGGCGGTCTGGGACACGTCACGCATCACGGCGCGCCTGCGCGCCCTGGGCGTGCGCCGGGCGAGCCGCGATGCACGGAAGCGCCCGAAGCACGGTTGGGACGCGTTGACCCGCAGCGAACGGGCCGTCGTCGAGTTGGTCTCGGAAGGGCTGTCCAATCCTGAGGTCGCCGAGCGCCTCTACCTCTCCCGGCACACGGTGAAACGCCACCTCGCCAATGCCATGCTCAAGCTCGAGATCACGTCGCGCCGCGAGCTCAAGGCGCGGGTTCGGGCGGGTGTGTGAGGGCCGCATGCGGCGGCGACAGAAGTGCGTCCCCCAAGATGGACAGCAGCTGGAGCCAGCCCACGAAGGGCTGACTCGACTGGCCTTCGGCGGTGGACACTCGACCCGTCGGCGGGTCGGTCGTCTCCAATGAGATGTGGACATCGAGCACGCCATCACTCTGACGGCAGGCGGCACGCCAGTCATGGCCCATTGTGGGCCAGATTTCGTCTCGGCCAATTGCTGAGAGTCTCGCCCTGGTACCGTCACATTGGGTCGATGACCAAGCATCGGACGGTCGGACGGCGGAGGCGCAGGCGGAGCCGCCGGTGGGACGTGGTGTTGGCGGTGCTCGCCCTCGTTTCCGCGGCATGCGCAAGAACGGGGCCCGAGCCCGACCCCCCCGCCGCCGGGGCCACCACCAGCTCGGCCGCACCGGCCACCACGGAGGTCGCCGCCCCGGGTACCCCCGCGCCGCGGCCACTGGCGACGAGGGCGACCCTGACCCTCAGCCGGGGACTCCTCTCGGGGCTCAGTTATTCCAGCGTCCTCCTCGCTCAGGAGATGGGGGAGTTCACCAAGGAGAACCTCGAGGTCCGCTTCGTCTCGGAGAACGCCGTCAACTCCCTCCTTCTCATGCAACAGGGCCGGATCGACGGTGCGATCGTCGGCCTGAATGCCGGCGTGTTCAACGCCATCGCGGCGGGAGCGGACGTGCGCTTCGTCCTGCCCTTTGGGACGGCGGGGCCGGGTGACCAGAGTGGCTTCTGGGTCCGCCGCTCGTTGTTGACAGCAGACGGCCGCTTCGACCCGTGCGTGCTCGCACGCGGTGTGCGTCCCAACGGCACCACCGTGGTGAGCTTGAGCGACCCGACGGGCCTGGGGAGCCCTGTGACGATCGCGCTGGCGCGGCTGATTGAGAAGTGCCCGGGCCAGACGTTCAAGTCCGTGCGCGACCGGCTCACCATCTCGACGGTGCTTGGATCGGACCTTCTTGTCGCGCTGCAGCAAGGGTCCGTCGACCTGGCCTTCCTCCTCTCGCCCCTCCCGGACACGCCGGGCATCGGTGATTACGCCGCCCTCGCCTACTCGATCGGGGCGGACGACCCCGGGACCGACTTCGCCGGCTGGGCGCTCGGCCCTGTCCGTGACCGGCAGCCAGCCGTCGCCGAAGCCTTCGTCCGGGCTGTGGTCCGCACCGTCCGCACGTACCTGCAGGGCAACTATCTCACCAATCCCGACGTCATCAACGCCCTGGCGCGGTCCCTCAACGTGCCCACCGACGTGCTGTCGAAGGCCCGTCCGGTCGTGTTCCGCCCCGACCAGCGCTTCCGCACGGGGGCCGGGCTGACGGAGCTGCAGGGGTACTGGGCAGACGCAGGCGGGGTGCTGAGCTACGACAAACCGCTCGACGGGTCACGCGTCGTCGACGTCGGCCCCGTCGACCGTGTCACCCATTCGTGATCATGCCTCCGGCGAAGGTCGTCGCGTCCGGCCTCCGACGGTCGTTCGCGGGCCGGGACGGGGATCGGACGGCGCTCGGACCCCTCGATCTGGAGGTCGCCGAAGGGGAGTTCGTCGCCCTGGTCGGGCCGTCCGGTTGCGGGAAGACGACGTTCCTCAGGATCGTCGGCTGCCTACTCAACCCGACCGAGGGCTGGGTCGAGCTCGCCCCTCGCAGCCCGACCCAGGCACCGGTGGCCATGGTGTTCCAGGACTACGGCATCTACCCCTGGAAGACGGTCCTGGCCAACGTCCGGTTCGGGCTCGACGTGGCCGGCGTGCCGCGCCATGCCGGCAACGAGCAGGCACGGAAATGGCTCGAGCGGCTGGGCCTGGCCGACGTGGCCCGTGCCTACCCGCCCGCCCTCTCTGGCGGGATGCGCCAGCGCGTCGCCATCGCCCGGGCCCTGGCCGTCGAACCCGACATCCTGCTCCTCGACGAACCCTTCGCCGCCCTCGACGCCCAGCTGCGCCGGCTCCTCGGCGAGGAGCTGCTGCGACTGTGGGAAAGCGTGCCCCGCACGGTGTTGCTGGTGACGCACAGCGTCGAGGAGGCCGTCGTGCTGGCCGACCGCGTGGTGGTGATGAGCGCTCGTCCCGGGCGAGTCTTGGCCGACTTCCCGGTGCCCTTTGCC
>JBOGID010000114.1:0-8678 GCA_050742295.1 Acidimicrobiales bacterium
CCACCGTCGTGTGGGCCGCAGTGGCGGGCCTGGCGCCCGCCCTCGGCGCGGCGGCGGGGTCGGTGCTGGGAGGCGCCGGTGTGATCCTGGGCATGGGCACGCTCACCGACCTGGGGCTCATGGGGACGGCCCAACAGGCCGTGGCCCTGGTCTCGGGCGTCCTGGCTGCGTACGTCCTGGCTCGCCAGGCCGGTGCCCGGCGCGACCTGCGCCTGGCCTTCCTCGCGCTGGCGTCGGTGCTGGTCGGCCTCGGCACCAGTGCGGTCGCCACCGAGATCAGCGGCGGCATGGGCCTGCTCGGCCTGGCCGGGCTGTTCGTGGTGATCGAGATCGGTGCCTTGGTGTTCTTCGACGACGACTTCTGGGGACGGCCGCTCGCGTCGGTCGCCTGGTTCGCCGAGGTCCTGGCCCGGATCGGGACCGGCGTCGCCGCCCTCCTGCTGGTCTTCGCCCCCCTGATCGACACCCTGGGCGCGAGCGACGCCGAGTCGCAGCGTGATGTCACCTCCGCTGGCGCACTGCTCCTCGTGGCCCTCGGCTGGCTCACCGCCGACATGCGGCGGGCTGTCCCCGTCACGACCGGCTGGGGCCTGGGGCTGGGCCGGGCCCTGGTGCGGGGCGGAGCCTGGGCCGAGGGGACGATCTGGTGCGCCATCGCCGCCGCCGCGGCGGTCGAGATCGGGACCATGGCGAGCGTTCCCACCGCGGTCGCCATGGTCGCCGTCTCGGCCCTGGCCCTAGCCTCCCGCCGGGCCGCAGCCATCGGGGTCGCCGTCGTGGGCGTGCCGTTCGCCGTGCTGACGGTCACCCTCCACCCCCTGGCGGCGCCCCTGATCGGCATCGCCGGCGGGGTGGTGCTGGCGTCCGCAGCCCGTTCCCGGGCGCACGTGGGCCTTGCCGTCGAGGCCACCGTCGTGGCCACGGGGGCCGCGTTCCTGGCCGGCAACGGCTGGCTGCCGATGCCCGCCTCTGTCGCCCTCGCCGCCGCCGTGGGGTGGGCCATCGCCACCGTCCTCGGTGACCGCCTCGGCGATGTGGCTCGGGCCGCCCTGCTCGTGCCCCTCGCCGTCGCGTGGGGCCTGTCGCCCGTCGACGCCGTCGGCCCCCTCGTGGCCGTGGCCGCCCTCTACACGCTGGACGCCTTCCGCCTCCGCCGGCCCGTGATCGCCTTCGGGACGGCGGCCGCAGTGCAGCCGCTGGCCGTGGCCCTGGCCCAGGCTGCGGGGTTCCCCCTGCCGTGGGCCGGGTTCGCGGTCGCCGTCTGTGCCGTGGTCTGGTGCGGCCTGGCCTTCATCGTGGACGACGACTGGCGCCCGCCGTTCATCGCCGCCGCGGCAACGGGCCTGGCCGTGGGGCTGGTCCTGGCATGGGAGGACGGGCAGGCCCTGAGCGACACGCTCCTCCTGTTCGGCGGGACGGCGATCGCGGTGGGCATCGCAGTCCGCCGGCACGTCCTTGGCCACCTCGGAGGGTTGCTTGTCCTCGCCGGCCTGTTCGGCCACCTGTCGATAGCGGGCATCTCGGCCAGCGAGCCCTATGTCCTGCCCGTGGCCCTGCAACTCGTGGTGGCGGGCTGGTCGGTCCGTCGCAAGGCGGCGACCCCCGTCTCGTCGTGGATCGCCTACGTGCCGGCGGTGGCCCTGGCGGGCGCCGCCGCGGCCATCGAGCGGGTCCAGGGCGGTCCCGGGTGGCACGCCCTCATCGCCGGCGCCATCGGCGTGCTGGCCGTGGCCGTCGGGGGGTGGCGGCGGCTCAGCGGCCCCATGGTCGCCGGCACCGTGCTGCTGGTCGTGGTCAGCGTGCGGGAGTCCCTGTCCACCCTGGCCGGAGTCCCCACGTGGGCCTGGCTGGGCCTGGGTGGGACGGTCCTCCTGGCCGTGGCCGTCATCCTCGAACGGACCGACACGTCCCCCATCGAGGCCGGCCGCCGGGTCGTCGAAGTGATGAGCGAGCGGTTCTCCTAGGAGTGGTTGGGAGCCAGCGCCCGGAGGCGGTTCTCGTGGACCAGGTTGTGCTCCCACCCGTTGTCGAACTGGACCCGGTAGCGGATCCAATCCAGGCCACTGACGCCGATGACGGTGCCGGCCGTCCCCCTGGGAACGCCGCGCAGCTTGTCGTCGGCTGCCTCGACCCGATCCTTCTCCCGGAATGCCATGGAATCCAGTGTGGCCTGCCGGCGTTGTTCATGCCCCGGACCACATGCCCGCAGGCGCCGACGCTCACGGGAATCGGCCCCTGGGGCCAGGTGTTGACCTGATGTACCACTTACCTGAGGTGAGGAAATGCCTGATCTGAAGAAGACCACGACCCTGCCCCTGCTGCCCCTCGCCACCGGCGTCGTGCTGCCCGGCATGGTCGTCACCATCGCCCTCGAGAGCCCCGAGGCCCGGGCCGCCGTCAGCGCCTCGGAGACGTCGAACGGCCGCGTGGTGATGGTCCCCCGCCTCGACGAACGCTTCGCCACGGTCGGGACCATCGCCCAGATCGAGGACCGAGGCGAACTGCCCAGCGGCATCAAGGTCATCGTCGTCAGGGGCGTGGAGCGGGGCGTCATCGGCGTCGGCGTGCCGTCCCTGGCCAACGCCTCCGCCACGTGGGTCCAGGTCGAACCCGTCGAGCCCGTGCCTCCCACGTCGCGCGCCACCGAACTGGCCCGGGAGTACCGCGCCACCGTCGAGAACATTCTCGAAGAGCGCGGCGCGGGCCAGATGGCCGAGCTGTTCCGCGGCATCACCGACCCGGGCGCCATGGCCGACACCGCCGGCTACTCGCCCGACCTCACGCTGGAACAGAAAGTCGAGCTGCTGGAGACGGTCGACGTCGAGGAGCGACTGGAGAAGGTCGTGCACTGGGCCAACGACGTCCTCGCCGACCTGGCCCTGAAGGCCCGCATCCACCAGGACGTCACCGACGGCATGGAGAAGACCCAGCGCGAGTTCCTCCTCCGCCAGCAGCTCAACGCAATCCGCAAGGAGTTGGGCGAAGGCGGGCCGGACGGTGAGGGCGTGGTGGACGAGTACCGCCGCCGCCTCGACGAGTCGGGCGCCCCCGACGCCGTCAAGGCCCAGGTCGACCGTGAGATCGGCCGCCTGGAACGCACGTCCGAGCAGTCCCCCGAGCACGGGTGGATCCGGACGTGGCTGGACACCGTCCTGGAGATCCCCTGGGGCACCCGTTCGGACGACCAGCTGGACGTCACTGAGGCCCGCACCGTCCTCGACGCCGACCACACCGGCCTGGAGGACGTGAAGGACCGCATCGTCGAGTACTTGGCCGTGCGCAAGCTGCGGGCCGAGCGGGGCCTGGCCCCCGTCAACACGGGACGGGGCTCGGGCGCCATCGTCGCCCTCGTCGGCCCGCCGGGCGTGGGCAAGACGTCCCTCGGCGAGTCGGTGGCCCGCGCCCTGGGACGCAAGTTCGTCCGTGTCGCCCTCGGCGGCGTCCGTGACGAGGCCGAGATCCGAGGCCACCGCCGCACCTACGTCGGCGCCCAGCCCGGCCGCATCGTCCGGGCCCTGCGGGAGGCCGGCACCATCAACCCTGTCTTCGTGCTCGACGAGGTCGACAAGCTCGGTTCGGACTGGCGCGGCGACCCGTCCTCGGCCCTGCTCGAAGTGCTCGACCCGGCCCAGAACCACACGTTCCGCGACCACTACCTGGAAGTCGACCTCGACCTGTCCGACGTGCTGTTCATCGCCACCGCCAACGTGGTGGAGACCATCCCCGGCCCCCTGCTGGACCGCATGGAGGTCATCCCCCTCGACGGATACACCGAGGACGAAAAGGTCGCCATCGCCCGGGACCACCTGCTGGCCCGCCAGTTGGAGCGCAACGGCCTGGTCGCCGACGGCTCGGAGTGCGCGGTCACCGACGAGGCCTTCCGCCGGATCGTCGCCGACTACACCCGTGAGGCCGGCGTCCGCAACCTCGAACGGGAACTGGGCAAGGTGCTGCGCAAGGTGGCGACCAAGGTCGCCTCGGGCGACGCCACGCCGCCCGTCACCGTCGACTCGGACGACGTTCGCACCTACCTCGGCCGGCCCCGCTTCTTCTTCGAGGCGGCCGAGCGCACGTCGGTCCCCGGCGTGGCCACCGGCCTGGCCGTGACCGGCGTGGGTGGGGACGTGCTGTTCATCGAGGCCACCGAGCTGCCGGGCAGGGACGGCCCCCGCCTGGTCCTCACCGGCCAGCTGGGCGACGTCATGAAGGAGTCGGCCGAGATCGCCCTGTCCTACGTTCGCTCCCACGGGATCGGGGAGGACGGCGACGCCCCCGGCACCGAAGCCCCCAGCCGGTTCCACCTCCACGTGCCCGCCGGCGCCGTCCCCAAGGACGGTCCTTCGGCCGGCGTCACCATGACCACGGCGCTCGCCTCGCTGCTCACGCAGCGCCCGGTGCGCTCGACGGTCGGCATGACCGGTGAGGTCACGCTGCAGGGCCGGGTCCTGCCCATCGGGGGCGTGAAGCAGAAGGTGCTCGCCGCGCATCGGGCCGGGCTCAAAGAGGTCATCCTCCCTGCCCGCAACGGTGCCGACCTCGACGATGTCCCCGAGGCCGTGCGTGACGAGGTCACGTTCCACCTCGTGGACGACGTCCGCCAGGTCCTCGACCTGGCCCTGGAGCCGGCGGCGGTCCCCCCCTCCGCCGCCGGCTCCCAAGCCGCGGCCTAGGCCGCCGATCGTCGCACCGCCGTGGTAGACCCGCGGCGGTGGACGTTCTTCCCCTGGGCTGGCGGTACCCCGGCGGGGGCCCGCTGTTCCCGGCCCCGTCCCTCGAGGAACTGGCGGCCCGCCGAGCCCAGCTGAGCACGCTGTCCAAGTCGGCGCGCCGGCTCGGCACGTCGCCGTGGACGTTCGACGAGCGCAAGGTCGTCCGCCAGCCCAACCTGTCCGAGCCCGCCGAGGTGGGGTGGATGTGCCTCGTCGCCGCCGCCGACCCACAACGGGAACGGATCGCCGCCGCCCTCGAGCCCCTCGCCGCCCATCGCGCCATGAACGGCGAGCCGCTGGTCTATCCGGCCAGCACCCCGGACTGGATCGACGAGGGCTACCTCGGCCTTGGCGACAACCGCCCGGCCTACGTGCTCCTGGCCGGCGACCCCGTGCACCTCCCGTTCTCCCTCCAGGTCGACCTGGCCGCGGCCGGCGCCATCGTCGGAAGGGTCGCATTCGACAAGATCGCCGACCTCAAGGCCTATGTCGCCAAGGTCGTCGCCTGCGAGGACAAGGCCAACGACCCCCGTCCCCAGGCCACGGCCGTGGTCCTCGCCCCCGAGGCCAAGGGCGACGTCACGACCTACAGCCGCCGGTTCATGGCCGAGCCCGTCGCCCGGCTGCTCAACGGCGAGGCCAACCTCATGTCCGTCGACCTGCTCGGCCCCGACGCCACCGCCGCCAACCTCCTCGCCACCCTCAGCCAGAGCCGACCCGCCATCGTGTTCACCGCCAGTCACGGTGCGGGCGTGCCCACGACCGATGGCGCCAAGAAGCAGCGGAAGGTCAACGGCGCCATCGGCTGCGAGCCCCCGGCCGGCTCCAGCGCCACCGACTGGGACTGGCTGCGGGCCGAGGACCTGCCCGACGCACCGTTCTGCCCGGGCGGGATCGTGGTGCAGTTCGCCTGCTTCGGCGGGGGGACGTCCGACCGCAGCAGCTACGCGGCCTGGCTCGGCCCCGACGGGTCCAACGAGTTCGACGCCAAGGAGCCGTTCGTGGCCGCCCTGCCCAAGGCCCTGCTCGCCCACCCGGACGGCCCGGTCGCCCACGTCGGCCATGTCGATGTCGCCGTCCTCCACGGGTTCGACGACCCGGCGGCGCCCGTGCCCGCGGGCGGCGACGCCCACCCGCGCCTGGAGCCGTTCAAGACGTTGGTGCGCCGGGCGGTGGCGGAGCTGACGCCTGTCGGCTTCGCTCTCCGCGACCTCCATGCCCGGGCCGCGTCAATGAGCGCCACCATCGCCACGACCGTCGACCGACTCCAGCAGCGGGGCATCGAGGTGGCGGGCATGGCGGCCGCCGACCGCGACGCCTTCCTCGACCTGTTCATCCGCCGCAACGACGCCATGCACTTCCTGCTTCTGGGCGACCCCGCGGCCCGCATCCGCATCGACGGCTGATGTTTGCCGCCACCGACCTCCCCGACTTCGTCCCCTTCGACCTGACCGTGCTGTTCTCGGGCGGGACGACCGACCTGTGGCTGTCGGCCTCGTCCCGGCTGGGGGCCGTCAACGCCGTGCCCCGATCCCAGGCGGCCCAGTTCGCCCTCGGCCCCCTGTCCGACCGGGCCCAGTGGTTCCGCGACGCCGTGGGGCGGGGCGAACCGGGCCAGGCCGACGGCGAGCTCCTCGGCCACCAGCTGACCGACCTCGTGTTCGGCGTGCCCGAGATCGCCTCGCTGTTCGAACGCACCCGGGGCGCGGCGTCGGCCGAGGCAAAGCCCCTCCTGGTCCGCCTCCTGGCCGCCCCCGAGGACGTGGCCGCCCTGCCGTGGGAGCTCATGGCCGATCCCCAGCGGCGTGACCGGGCTCTTGTGATGGCGCCCGACACGCACGTGGTCAGGATGGCCAAGGTCCGCACCTACTCGCCCCGGGTGGCGCCCGTGACGCCGCCCCTCCACATGCTGCTCGTGCTGTCCAACCCCACCGGCGCCAGCGGCGAGGACGCCCTCTTCGACCACTACGAGGAGGGCCGGTCCCTGCTCGGCGAGCTCCAACCCCTCATCGCCAAGGGCCTGCTGGTCGTCGACGTCGAGGACCGTCCGTCGATCGAGAACCTCCGACGCCGCATCGGCGCCCGCGAGCGGGGCTACCACGTCGTCCACTACCTCGGCCACGCCCGTCCCGACCAGCTCAAGCTGGAGGACGCCTCGGGCGCCATCTCCTGGGAGCCGAGCCGGCGGTTCAACGACATCCTGGCCATGTGCCCCGACCTGCGGCTGACGTTCTTCGCCGGCTGCCGGACGGCCAACCTGCCGCTGGCGGCGGCAGACGGCGCCGGGGCTGACGGCCACGCAGAGCTCGCCCTCAGCATCGCCGACCGCTGCGTGCGGGACGCGTGCCAGACCGTGCTCGGGATGCAGGCCGTGCTGCCGTTCCGCACCGAGCAGCTCCTGACCCGGTTCTTCTACCAGGCCCTGTGCAGTGGGGCGACCGTTGCAAGGGCCGTGGCACTGGCCCGCGCCGCCGTGAGGGACGACGCCTTGGTGGGCGCGCCCCTCCTCGACTGGGCCGTGCCGAGCGTGGTGACCAGCTACAGCCCGGCCGCCCTTGTCGACCCCGACGGCCTCACCGCGGCCACCGTGACCCCGCCCATCCGCCTGCGGCGGGCCCAGCTCAAGCTCGGCCTGGTCGAGCCCGACCGCGAGTTCTTCGCCCGCTTCGAGCCCCTGCGCGAGGCGTTGGGCGTCCTGTGCCGGCGCTCACCGGAGCGCGTCCTGTGGGTCACCGGCAGCCCTGGTGCGGGCAAGAGCCGCCTGATCGCCCGCGCCCTCGACGAGTTGGACGACGGCGTCTCGGCCGTGCTCTACGTGAAGGCGGACGACCTGCCGCTCGACGACCCGGTGAAGGAGCTGTGCCGGCTGGTGGCCGAGGTCCTGGCCCGTGGCGGCCACCGCGTGCCCGTACCCGACAAGGAATGGCAGGGCGGGCGCTGGTGGTACCGGCTCATCGAGGAGCTGGTCGAGGTCCCGTTCGTGCTCGCCATCGACGACATCGACCGGGCCGGCACAGCCGTGGTCGAGCCGTTGGGACGGGCGGTGGAGGGCCTCATCCTGCGCCGGTCCCAGGCCCGGGTCGCCCTGTCGGCCAACGACATCCCTCCCGCGTTCCTGTCGGACGCGGCGACGCCCCTCACCAAGGTCGTCCGCGTGACACAGCTGGGCCTCGAGGACGTGCTCCAGTGGGTCCGTCGCAACCGGCCGGCCCTGGCCGTCGCCCTCTCGGGCGCCACCGAGTCCCAGCTCGCCTCGATCTGGACCAAGCTCAGCTTCCACCTCGACCTGTGGTCGAAGCTGGCGGCCAAGGTGGCGGCCCAGTTCGTGCTCGACCCGGTGGCGGCGGCCGACGCGGTGCTGGCCGAGCAGCCCGTACCCGCCAAGGCCCCGACGGCGGCCGCAGCCGCAGCCGCAGCCGGCAAGCCGCCCGACGACACGACCGAGACGACGGGCACGTCGCCAGCGCCGCTCACCCCCGGGCCGTTGCGGGTCGCCATCGCCGGGCCGTTCACCAGGGACCGTCACCGCCAGTTCGCGGAGGCCATGACGGCCGCGGCCATCAGCAACGGCGTCGCCGGCCGGGTCGTCACCGCCGACGCACCCGACGCCTTCACCGCCCTTGCCACCCTGCTCGACCTCGACAGCCCGTTCGCCGGTGGGACCGCGTCGGCCGAGGCCATCGGGGCGTGGCTGGCGGCGGCCCTCGCCGAGAAGCCCGACATCGTGCTGCTCGACTACGGCGGAACCCAGCGCTACCCCGAGCACGAAGCCCTGGTCGAAGAGCTCGCCACCGTCGGCGCCCTGGTCATCGCCGCCGGCCCCAACTCCGACAGCGATGTCCCGATGTACCCGGCGTGGTTCGCCGCTGCGCTGGCCGTCGGCGCCACCGGCGCCACCGACGGCTCGGCCGACCACTCGCCAAACGTGGCGGTGCGCGGCAAGGCGGGCAAGCCCGAGCTGTTCGCCCC
>JBOGID010000115.1:0-16258 GCA_050742295.1 Acidimicrobiales bacterium
GTCGTCCCCAGGTTCTTAACAAAGGGCGGCCGGCACCCGGCACCGCGCCTGCCGGTCACGCAACCCAGCGTGAACCTACTTCCGGCCGGCAGTCCAGCGGAAGTTGAACTGGTAGTACCCGTCCGCGTCGCGTGCGTCGCGGAAGTAGCGCTCTTCCTTGGTGATGGTCGCCGACGTGCCTGACGTGGTGATCGTGCAGATGGAGCAGAACGTCCGGTTGGCGTCGGGGTTGTTCAACTGGACGACGGTCTCGTTGCCCTCCTGGTCCTTGATCGTCATGTGCCCGCCCACGCTGGTGAAGTCGCCGGCGCCCTCGTAGATCATGGCGAAGACCATGGCCCGGCGGATCATGTCGGGGCGTACGAAGTACAGGTTCTCGCCGTCGGCGGCGGCGCCCGTGCGGTCGTCCTTGTCCAGGAAGATGAAGGGCGGGTCGGTGCGGCTGCCGAAGCTGTTGCCGAGGGGCTGGATGACGCCCTTGGCGCCGTCCAGCATTTCGAACATGCAGCCCAGGTCGAGGTCGGGCGTGTTGCTGGCCCGCATCGAGGCCAAAAAGCCGCGCTTCTGGCCGCCCTGGTTCCAGTTCAGGTTGAAGTGCAGGGGCTGGATACCGCCGCCCGCCTTCTGGAGGTTGACCGAGCGCTGTTCGCCCTTCTTGTCGAGCGTGATCTTGCCCAGCTTGACCGGCGGTGCACCGGGCGGCGGCGGCACCGACGTCGGAGGAGGGGGAGGCGGGGGCGTCGACTGGCGGGTCGGCGGCGGAGGAGGCGGCGGTGGTGGTGGGGCGGAAGGCGCCACCTCCTCGCCCCCGAAGTGCTTTAACAGCGCGGACAGGCCGCCGGCGAAGCCCTGGCCCACGGCTGCGAACCGCCACACGTCCTTGAAGTAGACCTCGGCCAGGAGCAGGGCCTTCTCGGTCGAGAAGTCCGCCCCCGTGAACGAGTAGCGGGCCACCTCGTTGGCCCCCGCCGAGATGCGCACGTAGCCCAACCGCACCACGTTCATCGACCCGGGACCGTCGAGGGTGGCGGTGAAGGTCAGCTTCTTGATCGTCCCGGGCAGGCGCCCGAGGTTCACCGAGAACTGCTCGGTGTCGCCGCCCCCCGCCCCTTTCGCCACCAGCGCCCCTTCGGGGGACGTCTTCTGGTTGTAGAAGATCATGTACCGGTCGTCGGACAGCTGGCCGGCGGCGTCGACACCGAACAGCGAGATGTCGAATGCCTCGTTGTTGTTGCCCTGGAGCCCAACCCCGATCGTGAGGTCGGTGCCCGGCGTGAGGTCGGAGAGCTTGGCCTTCTCGCCCTTCTGGAAGCTGCGCATCGGGCTCCTTTCCTCAGCCGACGTTCACGCCGAAGCTGCGGGCCAGGGGGCCGAGCCCGCCGGCATAGCCCTGGCCCACGGCCCGGAACTTCCACTCGCCGGCGTGGCGGTAGACCTCGCCGAAGATCATGGCCGTCTCGGTCGACGCGTCCTCCGACAGGTCGTAGCGGACGATCTCGTTGCCCGTGTCCTCGTTCACCACCCGGATAAAGGCGTTGGACACCTGCCCGAAGCTCTGCCGGCGGGCGTCGGCATCGTGGATGGTGACCGTGACGGCCAGCTTCTCCACCTCGCCCGGAACGCCGTCGAGGCTCACCTTGATGGACTCGTCGTCGCCTTCCCCCACGCCCGTGAGGTTGTCGCCGGTGTGCTCCACCGACCCGTCGGCGGACCGGAGGTTGTTGTAGAAGATGAAGTCCTGGTCGGACCGCACCCGGCCGCCGGCCCCGATCATGAACAGGCTGGCGTCGAGGTCGAAGTCGGCGCCTGCCGTCTCCCGGGTGTCCCACCCCAGGCCGATGAGGATGCGCTTGAGCCCAGGCTCGGACTTGGACAGCGAGACGTTGCCACCCTTGGACAGCGAGACACCCACGGAGCCTCCTCCTTCGTCTCGGGCCGCCACGCCTAGCGGATCTGCGACCCCTTGAGGCGACTTTACCGGTGTCCTCTACCGACCGCGCCGCCCCCGCCGGCGCGCCCGCTCGAAGGTGACGCCCGAGTGGGGGCTGGGGGACGACCACACCAGCGTGCTGCCGTCCCGGGCGCCGGCCAGGACCTGGAAGGAGTACGTGCCCGGCTCCGCCTTGGGGAGGCGCCAGCCCTCCTTCAGCTCGTAGGCCATGTTGGTGACCTTGGACCGTTCGGCGGACGGGTCGTCGGCCGACGCCGGCGCGCCGCCGTCGCGCCGCCAGACCACGAGGGCCTCGGTGCAGCCGAACGGCCACGTCCAGTGCAGCAGGATGTCGTCCTCGTCGTCGGCGGCCGTGACGTCGGTGATCCCGGCCAGGCCCGTGTGCCGCACCGCCTCCCCGACCACACCCTGGCCGCCCACGACGGTCACGGGGACGTACCAGCGCACGCCCCCGCCGGTGCGGTCGCGGTCGGCGGGCAGAACCTCGCCGAGGCGCTCCAGGTGGCGGGCATCCACGACCTCGCCGGCGCGGGGCGTGGTGCCGGCCATGACCCGCACCACCGACACCTCGCCGGACTCGGGCGGCGGCCACGCCAGTCGGACCTGGTCGCCGTCGGCCGTTGCCGTCAACCCCCGCAACGGCTCGGGTAGGGCGAACGGCTGGCCGTTGACGAACCGGCCCTCGGTGCGTACGGGTGACCCGGCCGGCGTCCAGTACTCGACGAACACCTTGTAGCGGTACGTCGCCCCGTTGACGACGGATGTGTCGATCAGGCCGTTGACCCCGCCCCGCACCCGGTGGGCGGGCTCGCCGGCGCCGGCCCGATCAGTGCGGGTGCGCTCGACCCAGACGTCGCCCACGCCCGCGGGGTGGCGCCAGCGGAGGTCGACCGAGCCGTCCAGGTCGATGGCGGTCAGCCCGTCCACGTCTCGCGCCACGAACACCGGGCTGGTCCGGCTCTCGCCCGACTCGATGCCGTGCCGGCGGGCCTGGACCGAGTAGACGACCGTCGTCCCGGTCCGGCAGCCGCCGTCCTCGAACTCGGTGGCGTCGGTCGTCCAGCTGCGGGGCGCATCGCGCGAGCCGTCGGGGTTGGTCGCCTCCCTGGTCACGCGGTAGTCGAGGGGGCCGGTCGCCCGTGAGGCCCGCCACGTGACCTTGACGCTGGACGGCCCCACCACCGCCAGCAGCCGGCTCGGCGCGGCCACCGGGACGGCCCGCAGCCGGGCCAGGACCTCGGGGTTGTCGGGTGCCTCCGCCAACAAGGCCAACAGGGCTGTCTCCTGGTCCGCGCCGGCCGGGAGCTTCCCGGCCGCCGCCAGCCGTTCCCGTACGGCGGCCACCCCCGCCGCGGCCTGCTGGCGCAACTCGTCGAGGGGGCGGCCGTCGGGCTCGCTCACGTCGGCCGCGGTGCGGCTCAGCACCTCGACCAGCGACAGCGCATCCGAGAACCGGCGCTCGCCCAAGGCGGCCCGCAGCGACGTTTTCTGCTCGACTGCCACCCGGTACGCGGCCTCGATCTCGTTGACGGCCTGCTGCACGCTGGGCTCCAGCTCGCCCCACTGGGCCGTGGCCTTCACCACGCGGCGGGCTTCGGCCAGCTGGCCCTCGGCCCGCAGGGCCTGCGCCCGTTTCGCGTCGGCCCGCACCTCGGCCAGCTGACGCAGGTTGAACCCGCACGACGGGCACACGTAGGCCGACGCTTCGATGTCGGCCCGACACTTGGGGCAGGCCATGTACAGCTCGGTCTGGCACTGGCGGCAGCGGCGCCGGCTGCGGTCCGCAACCTCGGCGGCGCCGCAAGAGGGGCACGTGACGTAGTCCACCGCCGCGCCCGTCTCGACCGCGCCCCCCAGCTCATGGGCCAGGCGGGTGATGGCGCTGCGGGCGTCCGGCGCCGACAGCCCGCCGGCTACCGCCGTGCGCACCAGCCGCTCGAACTCGGGGGCGGTGACCCGGTCGTCAACGAGGATGGCCGTCTCCACTTCGGGGCGGAGCCGGTCGACGACGTCGGCGGCCACGCCCGCCAGGTACGACGCACGGTCGCCCTCGATCAGGTAGGTCGTGGTGAAGGCCAACAGCTCGTCGATCACCGTGCGCAGCCGGTTGTGCTCCCGCTGGCGGTTGCGGGCGCCGAGGGCGTCGCGGTGGGCGGCGATGGTCGCCGTGGGGGCGTCGGGGGGGAGGCCCAAGGCGTCGAACATGCTGCGGTGGGGGGCCGACCCCGACTCGGCCACTCGGGCCGTGACCTCCAGCATGTGCAGCTCGTCGAGCAACTTGCGGATCTGGTTCCGCACGGCCTCGGGCAGGGGCTCCACCAGCGTCGTCTGGTCGGCCACCACCCGGTAGCGCGCCAGCCACGAGTCGAACTCCGGGTCGGTGACGCCAAAGCGCTTTCCTGCCGTCCGCAGCCGTTCGACCCGCGACTTGGGGATGCCGCCGTAGCGGGGCACGATCCCGGCCGCCATCTGCTCGAGGCGGGCGTACCGTTCGCTCTCGGCCTTGGCCCTCGCCCCCCGGATCTGCTGGCGCAGGGCCCCCCGCCGCGACCGGTCGAGCAGCGTGGCCGACAGGTCTTTCTGCTGGGACAGCAGGGCCGTGACGAGGGCCTTGTACCGGGGGCTGCGGCTCTGCTCGCGGCGCCAGAACACCGTGACCTCGTCGATGCGGGCCTTGATGGCGGCCTCGTCGTCGACGGACGGGTCCAGCCCGAAGATGGCGAAGGCGTCGCCGAAGTCCCGCGACTCGGCGTCGAGCAGCGGCTTCAGGACCTCCTTGCGGTAGGCATTGTCATCGAACGGCATGGTCGTCGCTGCCATGCGCCCGGTGCGCTACTGCTTGTGCTTGAGCAGCGAGACCTGCTTGCGTTCGGCGGCGATGGCCTCGGGGCTGAGGGCGGCGCCGGTGTCGACCCGTAGCCGCAGGGGCTCGTCCTTGGCCATGTGGCGGGCGGTGACGTCGAGCATGCCGTCGGTCCCCATGGAGAACGTGATCTCGACGCCCGTCCCCTTGGGGTAGCCGTAGGGGATCCCCGTGATCGACCCCGAGATGAGGACCTTGTTGTCCTCGACCCGGTCGGACTCCTCGCTCCCGCCCTGTTCGAAGACCTCGATCCTCACCTCGGACTGGTTGTCGGTCACCGTCGAGAAGCTGTCGCTGACCGACAGGGGCAGGGTGTCGTTCCTGTGGGTGAGGAACACGGCCATCATGTTGTCGGAGCTGTTGTCCCGCTGGACGAAGATGCCGAACCCGCGGGAGCAGACGTTCTGGACCTGGGTCTCGACCAGGTCCTGCACAGCGTCGGACGGCAGGCCATAGTCGGCTGCCGTCCCCTGGACCGACTTCTCCAGATCGACGGGGTTGGCGTCGGAGATCGACTGGCCCTCCTCCAGCTTGCCCCGGGCCACCAGGTCGTCGATGACGACCTGCTCCAGCTCCTTTTTCTGGCCGTAGATGGCGGCGCCCTTGGCCACGGCCAGGTCGGGGTCGGCCAGGGTGGCGTCGAAGCCGAACTCCTCCTTGAGCCGCCGGGCCACGACCGGCATCTTGGACGAACCGCCGACCAGCAGCACCCGGTCGATCTTGGGGACGTCGCGGGCCTCGGCCGCCTTGAGCACGGCCCGGGTCAGCTCGACGGTCCGGCGCATGAGGGTCGAAGTGATCTGCTCGAACTCGTCCCGCGTCAGGCTGATGTTGGCCCGGTGGCCCCCGTGGATCACCAACACGTCGGCCGTCTCCCGCACCGAGAGCGTGTGCTTGGCCTCCTCGGCCGCCGAGATGAGGTCCTGGGCGCCGTAGGAGTCGTCGAGGGGGTCCTCGGCGCCGGGGTTCTCGGACCGGAAGCGGTCGGACAGGTGGGTGGCCAGCCGGTCGTCCCAGTCGGCCCCGCCCAGCTCGTGGTCACCGTCGGTGGCCACGACGTGGATGCGCTTGGTGGACAGCTGGATGACGGTGACGTCGAACGTCCCCCCGCCCAGGTCGTAGACCAGCACCGTCTCGTCGGGGGCGTCGGTCTTCTGGGCGAACCCGTAGGCGAACGCGGCGGCCGTGGGCTCGTTGATGATGTCGACAACATTGAGCCCGGCGTACTCCCCCGCCAGCTTGGTGGCCTTGCGCTCCTCGTCGCCGAAGTAGGCCGGGACGGTGATGACGGCGTCGGTCACCGGAGCGCCCGTGGCCCGCTCGGCGTCGGCCATCAGCGACTTCAGGATGAGCGACGAGATGGCGGGCGCCGACCAGTCCTTGCCGTGGACGGTGAACCGCCACTCGCTGTTGCCCATGTGCCGCTTGATCAGGGACGCCACGCTGTTGGGGTTGATGCGAGCCTGGCTCTTGGCCTGCTTGCCCACCACGAAGTTGCTCTCCGAGTCGAACAGCACGACCGACGGCGTCGTCTTGTCGTTGTCGAGGTTGCTGATGACCTCGGGCCTGCCGTAGCTGTCGATCTGGGAGATGCACGAGTACGTCGTGCCCAGGTCGATACCGAACACCTTGTTAGCCATCAGTGAGCCTCCTCGCCGCAAAGGATACGGAATTGCCGCCGGTACCCGTCAGCGGAGGCGGTAGACGTCCACCTCGGCGGGCCGGATGACCCGTCCGTCGTCGCCAACGAACCCGCACCGCCGCATCTGGGCCACCGTGGCGTCGAGGTCGGCGTCATCGGTCTCGGCCCGGCTCACGCCCTGGTGACGGGACGGGTCGAACTTCTCCTTGGCCGAGACCTCGAAGGCGTCGACGCCGGCGAGGTTGAGCGCGCTCAGAAGGCTCGTGCGGACCATGCCCAGGGCCGCCGCCTCCGAACTGCCTGCCTCGGCCGTGCTCGCGAGCTTGGCCACGTCGTCGTGGTGGCGGATGAGAGCACGCAGGACGGGTGACATCGCCTGGCGCAGCTCCCCCGCCCGCAGCTGCTGGTTCTCGGCGTGGAGCCGGTCGATGTGCTCCATGTGGCGCTGGCTGAGCCGGGTCAGCTCGTCGACCCGGACGTTCAGGCGCTCCACCGCCAGTAGCAGGTCGTCGAGCGGGTCGGGGCCTTCGTCGGCCTTGGGAGCCTTCTCCGGGATCAGGGCCTCGGGCGCGGCGGGCTCACCGCCGGCCTCGGGCTCGGGTTCGCCCTCGGGCTCGGCCTGGACCGCAACCGGCTCGGGTTCGCCCTCGGGCTCGGGCTCGGCCGGCGCCTCGGTACCCGACTCGTCCTTGACTGCGACCACCTCGGACTCGCCCTCGGCCGAAACCGGCTCAGCCTCGACGGTGGCGGCGTCCTCACCGTTCGTCGGGGACGCGGGCTCGGGCTCGGTGTCCGGTGCGGGCGCGTCAGCAACGGGCGCCTGGGCGTCGCCGTTCAGGGCCGGCTCGGGGCCGGCGCCGCTGGTGCTCTCCTCGTCCGCCACCGCGGCGTGGTTTACAGGTCGAACTCGGCGGGGGGAATGCCGACCGCGTTGCAGGCCTCGCGCACGGCCCTCTTCTCGTCGTCGTCGAAGTTGCCGTCGGCGCCGCCGATGATGATCCCGACCTGGATGACGGCCCGGGCCTGGTCTTCCTTCTTCTTGAGCTTGCCGATGGCCTGGATGGCCTCGATCTTGCCGAAGTCGTAGTCGGCCGAGAGCTTGTTGCAGTAGTTGTCGAACTTGCTCCGCAGTTCATCGGGCGGGAAGATCGACAGCACGTCGTTGGACGTGATGAACCCGGCCACCTTCTGGCGCTCAGAGGCGTCGATGCTGCCGTCGGCCGCCGCGATCAGGGCACAGACGGCCATGGACGCGTTGGCGAAGTCGGCGTTCTTGAAGGTGTGCGCCTTGGTCTTCAACTGCGAGCTCATGGTGGCCGTCCTAGACTTCAACTGGTCCCAAAGCGGCATCTGACCCTCCTTGGTGCGTAGCGGCGCCACCCGGCGCACGGCTAGAGCGTAGTCGTGGGTCCTTGTTAGGTTGCGCCATGGCTGTGCGCTCGGCCGAGGCGCTGCGGGCGACGGCGGCCGTGTGCCGGGCCGTCGACCTCCCTGTCTCGCACCTCGACGTCATCCGGCGCAGCACCTACGTCGCCGTCCGCATCGGCGCCTCGCCCTATCTGGCCCGGGTCGGGCGGGCGGCCGAGACCTACGAGAACCACGCCCGAGAGATTGCCATCGCCCGGGCCCTCGCCGCCGCCGGGGCGCCGGTGGCCGAGCCCGCGCCGCTGCCCGAGCCCCTTCTCGTCGACGGCGATTCGGCCGTGGGCCTGTGGCTGTGGGTCGACGAGGTCGCGGGCGGGCAACCCACGATGGCCGACCTGGGGTCGGCGCTGCGCACGGTCCACGACACCGGGGGCCGCTGCGACCTGGCCGCCCTGGGCCTGCCGGAGTTCACGGCGCCCACCCGCGCCCGAGACCGCCTGCGCCGGCTCGGTGACCGGGGCGGCCTGGACGGGGCCACGATCGACGAGTTGGCCGCCCTGGTGGACGTCCTCAGGCCGCCGGCCCACGCCAACGGCGTACACGGGCTCGTCCACGGCGACTTCCGGGCCGCCAACGTCCTGGCCACCGTCGCCGGCCCCGTGGTCATCGACTTCGACGCCGCCTCTTTCGGCCCCCTGGCGTGGGACCTCACCCTGGTCGCCCAGCAGCACCGCCACTTCGGCCTTTCCTCGACCGAGTTCGAGACGTTTGTCACCGCCTACGGCGGGGTCGCCGACTGGGACGGCTTGGACTCGCTGTGCCGTCTGCGCGACCTCACGTCCACCGTCTGGGCGCTGTCGACGGCGGCCACCATCGCCCCCGACTTCGCCGCCGAGGCCCGCCGACGCCTGGCCTCGGTCCGCGACCCCGACGACCGCACCCGGTGGACATGGGACGGCCTCCCCTCGGCCCGCCGGTAACCGCACCGTAGGCGCGGAACGGGGCCACATCGGCGAACCGGACGTGGCCCCGAGACCGCTCTCTCGGTCCCCTAGGAGACTTGTGTCAAAGCCCTCTTCCGGCGGCCGACCGCCCAGTTGGAAGCCCCGCGGTGACGCAAAGGAGCTGGTCAGGCCCAGGTCGGCCGCCTCGGCGCGAAGCGCCGATCGCGAATGACACCAGCCTCTAGGAGACTTGTGCGGGCTTCTTGGCGGGCGACTTCTTGGCCGCCTTGGCCAGCGGGGTACCGCCCTTGCCCTTGGCGAAGTAGGCCGCCCCGAGCAGGATCAGCCCGACGGCCAGCAACCCGACCACGCCGGCGGCGATGGCCTTGGCCACCTTGGATGCGCCGCCACCGACGGTCTGGAACTGGACGTCGGCCACGTAGATGTCCTGCAGGCCACCACCGAGGTCAATGTTGTCCTGCACTGACGCGTCGGCGTGGCGGGTGTCGTCCCAACCGATGACGGCGTACTCGTTGGCGGACCCGACGCTCGGCGGCGACGTGATGTCGTAGTTGAACGACCACACGCCGATCCGGCGGTCGATGCTCTGGTCGGTGATGCGGGTGTTCTTCGACCAGGTGGTGCCGTTGTCGTTGGAGTACGTGTACATCACGTCGTTCGACCGGTAGCCGGGGTCGAAGCGGGTGTCGTAGAAGGCGATGTCAACCCGGCCGTTTGGCGCCACGACGATGTTCGGGTAGTACTGCCCGGCGAAGTCATTCGGGCTGTCGTCGGTGATGTTCTTGGGCGGCGTCCACGTCTTGCCCCCGTCGGTCGAGCGCAGGTAGTAGATGTCGCTCGAGCCCGCGATCTCCGGCTTCTCCTTGTACTCCCACACCGAGTGCAGCGTGCCCTGGGCCCCGCCCTCGGGGCTGTAGGCCATCTGCACGAACGTGCCGTTCTTGTAGTCGAAGGGGATGACCTGGGACGTCGTCCACGTCCTGCCCTTGTCGGTGGACTTGGACAGGAAGATGCCGGCGGGCGGGCCGGGCGTGATGTTGGAGGTGGTGGACGGCCAGATGGCGTAGACCGCCCCGTCCTTGCCCACCGAGACGACGGGCTGGAACCCGCCGAAGTTCACGGCCTGGTCGGGCTGGGCGGCCCGGGAGCCGGCCGGCGCCGCCGTGGTCGACGGGGTCGGGCCCGGTACGGTCGTGCGGGCCGTCAACGCCTCGTTGCGCTTGGCCGCGTCGTTGAAGATCGTGGCCGGCAGCTGCACGGGCTCACCCCACGTCCTGCCGCCGTCGGTGGAGGCGACGACCGTGGTGATGTTGGGCGCCCCGTTGGGGGCCACGAACCCGGGGAGCCTTGTCGTGTAGCCCACGTACACGCTGTCCGCCGAGCCGGTGGTGGCATCGACGGCGATGCTGCCGATGGGCCGCTGGAACTCCTGCGCCTCGCCCTGCTTGCCCCGGTTGTTGCGGGCAACGGCCGTCTCCCAGCTGTCGCCCAGGTTGTTGGAGCGGGCCACGATGATGCTGGAGTTGCCGCGGGAGCCGGCGTCAGCCGTGTCCCAACCCGGGAAGGCGTAGTACAGGTTGCTGTCACGCCCGAAGAGGATCTGGCCTTGGAAGGCGCCCCGGTTGTTGGTCAGGCAGAACGGGAACGACGCCGGGGCGGGCTGGGCCTCGGGGCGGGCCCACGTCTGGCCGCCGTCGGTCGACCGCATGAACCCGCACGCCTTGTTGCGCAGTTCGGTCACCCCGGCAGCCACGTGGAGCGGGTTGGCCGGGTCGATCGCAAGCGCAGGCGCCAGGTAGAGCCGCGACGGGCTCAGGTCGTCTTTGGTGACCTGGACGGGTTTGGTCAGGCGCAACGGGTCGGCCGCACCGGCCGCTCCCTGCGCCAGGATCATGAGGCCCGCCGCCAGCAAGATCAGGCGGCGGCCTGTACGACTCGACTTCATTTTTCCCCCTGCCGTGACGGCGGATCTACCAGCCAACGCCATGTCGGCACTGCAATTCTCGCCGCGGTCGAGTCCTCCGCTCAATAGATGCATTGGACAGCTACCGACGGCGCCCATTCCGATGTCCGCTCTGCCAACCTTGCCGCAAAAGGGACTCACGCGACGGCAGCTGCTGCGGGGCTCGGCGGGCGCCGGCCTGGGCCTTCTGGTGGCCGGCGGAGCGGCGTCGCTGAAGGTCACCGGGCCGGCCATCGGCCGCAGCCTCGGCCTCGGCGGCAACAGCGGGCGGCGGTCGAGGCGGGCTTGGCCCGCTGCGAGCCGATCCGGCCGGCCTGCTCGACCTGCTCCCGGGCTTCAGCTACTCGGTGGTGACCCAGGCGGGACGGCCGTCGTGGGCGGCGCGGGCGGCCTCGTGCCGAGACTGCCCGACGGCGCAGCCGCGTTCGCAGGCGAGGGCGGCCGCACCGTGCTGGTTCTGAACCACGAGCAGGCGGTGGCGGCCACCTACCCCGTCGTCGGGAGCCCGTTGTCACCTACGACCCGGGGGCGCAGGGCGGGACGGCGCCCTCGTGCTCGACCCCGACAACCGCCTCGTCGAGCAGGCGAGGGAGTGGGTGCGCCCGGCGGCGATGGACCGCATCCCGCTGAGGGTTGTGATCCGCACCCGAACCGAGCTGTTCTGCGTCGACCCGTTCCCGAACTGGCCCCGACCGTTGCCACCCCAGGCCCAGACCGATCCGTCTGCAGTGAGGGCAAGAGAGTGGTCACCGTTGGCCGTAAGCCAGTCGATCAGCTCCTAACCGAGTAGCCACTAACTCGGGTTAGTAGCCGATTCGTTGGCCAGTTTGGCACCGTTACTCCGATGACCCCGACCCCGGCCGCGCCGTCCTCCGGCTCGAGGCCTACTTCCCGCCTGCCGACGACCTGGCGGGCGGGCCCGACAACATCACCGGAAGCCCCTGGGGCGGGCTGTTCGTCGCCGAGGACGGCCTCAGCACCCAGCACCTGCTGGCGGTGGCGGCCGACGGCACGCCGTCCGTGTTCGCCCGCAACGCGGTCAGCGCCTCGGAGGTCACCGGCATCACGTTCTCGCCCGACGGCCTCACGCTGTTCGCCGGCATCCAGGACGAGGGCCCTACGTCTTCGCCATCACCGGCCCGTTCGGGAAGGGGTGACCGCCGCCGCCTCCCACCGCCCGTTGTGGCCGGGGACGACGTGGAACGTCACCGCCGTGTCGACCTCGATGGTCCGCGACCCGTCGGAAATGGCCGTGCAATGGAGGAAGAACTCGCCGCCTTCGTTCGCCCGCACGGTGCCGTGGCCGGCGTGGCGGTCGAACGCGGCGACCGAGCCGTTCAATGGACGATCTTGGCAATGGCGAGTTCGACGATGTCGCTGGCGCCGGCGTCCTTCAGTGCGGGGATGAGGGTGTTGATGTCCGACTTGGGGACGACGGTCTCGACCGCGTAGGCGTCCCCGCCGAACAGCTTGGAGACGGTCGGCGACCGCAGCGAGGGCAGGATGTCGATGACCGGCTGGAGGTCGGCCTCGGCCACGTTGAGCTTGACCAGCACCCGCCCCCGGGCCTCCAGCGTCCCCTGCAGCAGGGTGTGGACCTGGCCCATGGCGTGGCGCTTGTCGGGGTCCTGGTAGGCGGCGGGGTTGGCGATCAGCTCGGTGAAACTGACCAGCAGGGTGTCGATGATGCGCAGTCCGGCGGCGCGCAGGGCCCGACCGGTCTCGGTCAGCTCGACCACGGCGTCCACGATGTCGGGCACCTTGGCCTCGGTGGCGCCGTAGGACAGTTGCACGTCGGCGTCGATGCCCAGCTTCTCGAAGTACCGCCGGGTCAGCTCCGGGTACTCGGTCGAGATCCGCACTCCCGCGGGGAGGTCGCGGGCGTGCTGGACGGGCGAGTCCTCGGCCACGGCCAGGACGATCTGCACGGGCCGGGCCGTCGCCTTCGAGTAGTGCAGCTCGCCCAGGGTGATGACCTCGGCGCTCGTCTCCTCGATCCAGTCCCGGCCCGTGATGCCGATGTCGAACTGGCCCTCGGCGACGTAGCGCGGGATCTCCTGGGGGCGCAGGATGCGCACGTCGGCGATGCGGGGGTCGGCGATCGTCCCCCGGTAGTCGACCGCCGAGGACCGGTTGACGCCCAGGTCGGCGGCCTCGAACAGGGCCATCGTGGCGTCCTCGAGCGAGCCCTTGGGGAGGACGAGCTTCAGCATCTACCTCCCTTCGGTGGCTGGTTTGGGGAGCTGGCGGAGCAGGTCGGCCATCTCGACGGCGGTGGCGGCGGCCTCCGTGCCCTTGTTCCCGTGGCGGCCGCCGGCCCGGTCGTCGGCCTGCTGCTGGGTCTCGGTGGTCAGCACGCCGAACACGACGGGCACGCCGGTGTCGAGCTGAACCCTCTGCAGGCCGGCTGCGCACTGCGTCGCCACGTGCGTGTAGTGGTCGGTGTCGCCGCGGATGACGGCGCCGAGGCACACGACGGCGTCGACCTCGCCCGAGGCGGCCAGGCGCTGGGCCGCCAGGGGCAGCTCGAAGGCGCCCGGCACCCAGGCCTCGCTGATCGACGTGGGGTCCACGCCCGCCGCTACCAGGCCCTTGCGGGCGCCGTCGAGCAGGCGGGCCGTGATCGGCTCGTTGAACCGGCCGGTCACGATCGCGATCCGCATCCCCCGGCCCGTGCCGGCCGCAGGACCGGCGCTCTGCTCGGAGCCGGTCGTCACTCCAGGCCTTCCAGCAGGTGGCCGAGCCGTTCCTGCTTGGTACGCAGGTAGCGGATGTTCTCGGGGTTGGGGGTGGTCTGCAGCGGCACCCGTTCCACGATCTCGAGGCCGTAGCCGTCGAGGCCGGCCCGCTTGCCGGGGTTGTTGGTGAGGAGGCGCATGGTGGTGATGCCGAGGTCGACGAGGATCTGGGCGCCGGTGCCGTACTTCCGTGAGTCGACGGGCTGGCCCAGGACAAGGTTGGCGTCGACGGTGTCGTGCCCCTGGTCCTGCAGGGTGTAGGCGTTGAGCTTGTGGGCCAGGCCGATGCCCCGCCCCTCGTGGCCCCGGAGGTAGACGACCACGCCCAGCCCCTCGGCCGCGATTTTGGCGAACGCCCCTTCCAGCTGCTGGCCGCAGTCGCACCGCAGCGAGCCGAGGGCGTCGCCGGTGAGGCACTCGGAGTGGACGCGGACGAGCACGTTGTCCTGACCTTGCACGGCGCCGTTCACCAGGGCCACGTGCTGCTCGCCGTCGAGCAGGGACTCGTACACGTAGGCCGTGAACTCGCCCCATTGGGTCGGGACGCGCGCCTCGGCGATCCGCTTGACCAGCTTCTCGCGGTGGCGCCGGTACCGGATCAGCTCGGCGATGCTGGTGAGCAGGAGCCCGTGGTTCTTGGCCAGCCGCCGCAGCTCGGGAAGGCGGGCCATCCCCGTCTTGTCCTCGCTCACGACCTCGCACAGGATCCCCGCCGGGTACAGGCCCGCGAGCTGAGCCAGGTCGACGGTCGCCTCGGTGTGACCGGCCCGGTTGAGCACACCGCCTTCCCGGTAGCGCAGGGGATACATGTGGCCGGGCTTGGCCAGGTCTCCGGGGCGGGTGTTCGGATCGATCAGGGCGGCGATGGTGGCGGCCCGGTCGGAGGCCGAGATGCCGGTGGTGGTGTCCCGGCGGGCGTCCACCGACACCGTGAAGGCGGTGCGGTTGCTCTCGGTGTTCTCCAAAACCATCGGAGGCAGGTCGAGTTCGTCGAGCCGTTTCCCCAGCATCGGCATGCAGATGACGCCCGACGTGTGGTTGAGGAAGAAGGCGATCTTCTCGGGGGTGGCGAACTCTGCCGCCATGATGAGGTCGCCCTCGTTCTCCCGGTTGGCATCGTCGACCACGATCACGATCTCGCCCCGGCCGAAGGCGGCGATCGTGTCTTCGATGCTGGCGAACTCCATTGGGGTCATTCTCCCAGCAGTCTCGCCACGTACTTGGCGATTATGTCGAACTCGAGGTTGACCGGGTCACCGGGCCGTCGCTGGCCCAGGGTCGTGACCGCCGCGGTGTGGGGGATGACGGCGACCGTGAGCCCGTTGGCGAGGACGTCCACCACGGTCAGGCTCACGCCGTCGACCGCTATCGATCCCTTGGTGGCGACGTAGCGGAGGCCTTCGGTCGCGTGCAGGGCGATGCGCAGGTCGGGCGCCGGTTCGACCACGTCCCCCACGGCGTCGACGTGGCCCTGGACGAGGTGGCCGTCGAGCCGGTCGGACAACCGGAGGGGACGTTCCAGGTTGACCGGGTCCCCGGGTGTGAGGCGGCCCAGGTTGGTGCGGGCCAGGGTCTCGTCCACGACGTCGGCCTGCCAGCTGCCTCGGCCGTCGGTGCTGACGACGGTGAGGCACGCCCCGTTCACGGCGATGGAGTCGCCGACGGCCGCGTCGGCGCTCGTGACGGGGGCGTCGAACGTGAACCGGTTGCCCTCACGGCCGGCGAACCGGCCCAGCTCCTCGACGATGCCGGTGAACATGGGTTCAGGGCTCCACGTCGATGCGCACGTCGTCGCCCAGGCGGCTCACGGCGACGATCCGCCCGCGCCACACGTCGGCCATGGTGGCCCGGCCGGGGCCGGCGAGGACGGGGCGTCCGTCGTCGCCGCCGAGGAGGGCGGGAGCCAGGTAGAACACGTAGCGGTCGACGAGGCCGGCCCGGTGGAACTGGCCGGCGACGGTGGCGCCGCCCTCTATGAGGAGCTGGAGGACGCCCTGTGCGCCCAGCTCGTCGAGGACGTCGTGGGGGTCGCCCTTCAGCTCCAGGGCGGGCCGTACCCGGGCATCGGGGGGCGCGGCGCCGAGGACGACGCGGAGCGGCTGGCGGTCGGCCTCGACGTCCCGGGCCGTCAGCTCGGGGTCGTCGGCCCCGACAGTGCCCGCGCCGACCAGGACGGCATCGCTCGCGGCCCGCAGGCGGTGGACATCGGCCCGCGCCTCGTCGCCGGTGATCCATTTGGACGTGCCGTCGGGGGCGGCCGTGCGGCCGTCGAGGGTGGCGGCCATCTTGAGGATCACGTACGGGCGGCCGGTGGCCCGGTGTTTGAGGTAGGGCGCCAGCTGGCGGCGCACCTCGTCCTCGCAGACGCCGGTCTCGACCTGAATGCCCGCCCTCCGGAGGGCGGCGAAACCCTGGCCCGCGACCCGCGGGTCGGGGTCCTCCATGGCCGCCACGACCCGCCGGATCCCGGCCGCGACGATGGCCTCGACGCACGGCCCGGTGCGCCCGGTGTGGGGACACGGCTCCAGGGTGGAGAAGAGGGTGGCGCCACGCGCCTGGTCGCCGGCCGCCCGCAGGGCGACGACCTCGGCGTGGGGCCCGCCGGGCGGCTGCGTCGCGCCCTCGAAGTCCCCCGGCGTGATCACGCACCCGACCCAGGGGTTGGGCGAGGTGCGGCCCCGCACCGACGCCGCCAGCTCGATGGCCCGCTCCATGGCGGCGATCTCTCCGCGCGAATGGTGTCCCTGACCCCCACTTGCGCGATACCGGCC
>JBOGID010000116.1:0-1814 GCA_050742295.1 Acidimicrobiales bacterium
GCCGGCAAGCTCGGCGTCCACAACTCGGACCCCATGCTGCACAATACCCACGGCTTCTACGGCAGGCGGACCGCCTTCAACATTGCGCTTCCGAACCAGGGTCAGACCATCGACGTCGACCTCGAACGGTCGGGACAGGTGCGCATCGAGTGCGATGTCCACGGCTGGATGCTCGGCTGGGTCTATGTGGTCGACAACCCGTACTACGCGGTGACCGGCGAGGACGGGACGTTCGAGATCACCGACGTGCCGCCCGGCGAGTACACCCTGGTCGCCAACCAGGCATACACCGGGCCCGTGGAGGTCGAGGTCACGGTCAGCGGCGGCGAGACGGTCGAGGTGCCGGTCGAGCTCACCGAGCCCTGACCGTCGTCGATCGGGCGTTCCCCGGAAGCGGCCGCAAGGGAGGCCGGCGACACCGCAGGAGGCGAATCGATGAGCTTGGACCATCATCACGACGAGCACGGCGATGAGCTGCTGAAGTCCGAGGACTTCCAGAAGGCGCGGCGGGAGATGCGGCGCGTGCTGTGGCGGCCGGGGGAGCGGCCGGATCAGGGTGTCAGCATCACGCGGCGGATCTTCCTGAACCGGGCGCTGCTCGCCGGCACGGCGGCGGCCGCCGCCTCGGCCGGCTGGCTGCCGCGGATCAACACCCTCGACATGGCCTTCGCGCAGGAAGCCGGCGGAACGGAGACCTTCAAGTTCGCCTGGATCTCCGACACCCATCTCTATCCCAAGGAGGTCAACACCCGTTTCGTCGACAAGGCGGTGCGCGCGGTCAAGGAGGTCCAGGGGATGGATCCCCCCGCCGACTTCCTGATCTTCGGCGGTGACCTCGCCCAGCTCGGCGACCCGGTCGAGCTTCAGCTCGGCAACGAGATCATCAGCGAGCTCCAGATCAACAAGCACTTCATACCGGGGGAGCACGACTGGTATCTCGACATGGGGCAGACTTGGAACAGGCTGTTCGGCGCATCGCCCTGGACGTTCGACCACAAGGGCGTCCGCTTCATCGGGCTCGACACCGTGAGCCGGGCGCGGGACTATTGGACCACGCGCAACATGAGCCCCGAGGAGCGCATGGGCGCGATGGCCACGCTCGATGGCGCGCTCGGCGGGGCCTGGGCGGGCGTCGGCCGCGAGCAGCTCGACTTCCTCGATCGGACCTTGTCGGGCTGGTCGACGGACAGGCCGGTGGTGATCTTCAGCCACAACCCGCTGTACGAGTACTACCCGCCGTGGAACTTCTGGGTGCGGGACTGGCGGGAGGTGCATGAGATCGTCGCGCCCTACACCAAGATCACCAACCTGCACGGCCACACCCACCAGGTCCTCTACAACGAGATCGGCGCCATGCGCTCGATCGGCCAGCTCGCCACCTCCTGGCCCTGGCCCTACGCCCCCGAGGGCGTTCCCAAGCTCACCCAGCCGATGGTCCGCGCCGACCCGGGCGATCACTTCGACGGCGTCGGCTGGAGCCAGATGACCTTTCACGCCGGCGACAGGCAGGAGATCGAGAACGAGTACATGATGTGGCGCGAGGACGTCCTGGCGACGGCGGCGGTCGACTCGGGCACGGGCGACAACGACACCCAGGTGCTATGGCCGCGGCCTGCGGGTCGCTAGCGCCACGTGCCATGCGCTGGAATCGGGCGCGCGTGCAGCGTCCGCGGCAATCGGCTCCGGGACGCCAGAAGCGGCTGGCTGCGGCCGGAGGCCAACAGGGAGGTCAGCAATGAGGGCGAAGCGGTCATCTTGCCTGCTTCTCGCTGGTATGGGCGTCGGATTGGGATTGGGGCTGCTCGCCTGGACCC
>JBOGID010000117.1:0-1884 GCA_050742295.1 Acidimicrobiales bacterium
TCTGGTCGTGTAGAACTTTGCCGTTCTTCGCTGAGTCGACCGGAGGTCGTTCGATGGACGAGATCAAGGGCATCGCACGGGTCAAAGTCCACCCCGGCAAGCTCGACGAGTGGAAGCGCCTGACTGAACAGGCCATGGAGGTCGTGCGAACCCGAGACCCAGGCACCCTGCAGTACGAGGTGTTCTTCAACGACGACGAGAGCGAGGCGATCGTCTTCGAGCGGTACCGAGACGCCGACGCCGCGTTGGAGCATTTCGCCAACATCGGCCACCTCATGGAACCGCTCATGGCCACCGCCACAGTCACCGGCGAGGTCCTCGGCACCCCGAACGAGACGATGCGAGCGCAGCTCGGCGACGGCGAACCGAAACTCTTCACCCCGTGGATGGCCGCACACGAATAGACGACACCCCGCCGCCTCCCCCGACGCCGGTTGAAGAACACCGCCGCGCCCAGGAGCATCGAGGAGGCAATAGTGCCTTCGCCTAGTGCGGAGCCCGCCCGATTCGAGCAGCGCCCCGACCTCGTTGCGGTCCAGCCCCGAGACGTGCGACTCGTAGTCGAGGCGAGGTCGGCGAACATGGGCCCGCTGGCGACCGCTCAAGGAGGCCTTCCTGTTCGGCGTAGCAGTAGAACCCGGCCACGGTGCTCAGCCGACGGGCGACTGTCGCTCGGGCCCGCCCGCAGGCCTCGAGGTCGCGAGCGAAGCACTCGACGTCCGCCCGTCGCACATCGAACAGGCGGCGGCCGTGCTCCCGACACCAGGCGATGAGCTGGCGCAGGTCCAGGGCGTAGGCGTCCCGGGTCAGGCCGCGGTAGCCCGCGAGGAACGCAGCGAGCGCGTACCGTTCCGGGTCGGAGAGATCGGGTTCGACGACGGCGACTTCGGTCGTTGCGGACGGTGGTGGTCACGTGGACCCCCAGGTCAGGTCAGGCCGAGACCCGGAGGCCGGAGGCACCCTGGCCCCGGCGGCGTGTTTTCGCCGTGCCACGGTACGCACGATCTGTCGCAGCAAACAGCGGCGATTCCCGTCCATGCCGAACGCCCCTACCGCCGAATCGGTCGCCGTCAACGCCGGCTTCGATCCGCTGGTGCTCGCGGAAGTTGCTGCACCCCTACCAACACTTGCGGGACAGGGCGCGGTCCGTCGGCGCTACCGGCGCGCGATCCTCCTTCCTCGCAGCTCCCAGCAGGTCCAAGTGGGGTCCGCTATGTGGCTGCGACCGCAGCAAGGGAGAGCAACCTATGAGACCACTCCGATACTCGATCAACGTCACCCTCGACGGATGCTGCGATCACCGGGTGATGATCGCGAACGAGGAGTTGCATCACCATTTCGCCGCCAGTCTGGAACGAGCCGATGCCCTTCTCTTTGGCCGGGTGACGTACGAAATGATGGAGGCAGCCTGGCGGCGGCCGGCGACGGGAACGTGGCCTGACTGGATGGCTGACTGGGTGATCCCCTTCGCCCGGACGATCGACAGGGCAAAGAAGTACGTCGTGTCGGGCACCCTGGACCGGGTCGATTGGAACGCGGAGCTCGTGCAGGGTGACCTGGGGAAAGCCGTTCAGCAGCTCAAGCGGGAGCCTGGCAGAGGCCTGTTAGTGGGTGGTGTGACCCTCCCGCTGGCCTTGGCCGATCTGGGATTGATCGATGAGTACGAGTTTGTCGTGCAGCCCATCCTGGCGGGCCACGGGCCGACGTTGTTCGCCGGCCTGAGCGAGCAGCTCGAGCTGAAGCTCGTGGGGCGCCAGGAGTTCCGGGCGGGCGCGGTTGCTCTGCGTTACCAGCCCAGTCGAGTCACGGCTTGAAGGTGGGCTGCCCCTGGGCACGCGGGCCTGGCGCCGTTGAGGCTTTGGCCGGCGCCCAGTGCGCCCGACG
>JBOGID010000118.1:0-13874 GCA_050742295.1 Acidimicrobiales bacterium
GTGCCGGGCGGCACCTGGGCGCTGCTCGCCGCGGCCGTGGCGATCGGCGGGACCGCCGCCAGCGGAAGCCCGACCGCACCTATCCGCGCGCGCCGAGTCAGATTCCTGCACCTAGCCATTGCCAGTCCTCCTGGTGTGACCGCCCCTCTGTGGCGCCGGTCTAGGCCGGACGGGCGACGGGTGTCAAGGAGCCGGGGGTGGGGCGGGAGCGGGTGCTGCCCCCGGGTCGGCGGAGGCCCGCTCGACCACGGCGAGCTTGCTGAGGTCGGCGATGGCGGCATTGCCGTCCACGCCCGCGGCCAGCGTGAGCCGGTAGTACAGGTTCAGGTCGGGCTCGCCCGCCCCGACGACGCCTCGTTGGCCGCCTCCTCGGCCGCCAGTTCCTCCTCGGGCCGGGAGAACAGCCGCTCGATCGCGGTCCCGGGCTAGCGGACGAGGACGCCGTTGAGGGCACTGAGGTCGTTGCCCGTCACGCTGACCAGCCGGCCGTCCCGGAGGCGTATGCCCGACTCGTCCACGAACTTCACCTGTAGCCGGGCGCCGGGCCGAACGGTGGTGGCCGGTGCCCATGCCGTGGTGGCGGGCGCGGCCCGGGCGGTGGTGGGCGCCGCTGCGACCGTGCCGGTCGGCTGAACGGGGACGGCCGGCTCGGTGGGCACGGCCGGCTCGGTGGACGTCGCCGAACCGGCCGTCACAGCCGGCTCGCCGCCCTGGTCCCGGCCCGGGCTGGACGCCGCCCCTTCGCCTTCGGTCGAACGCAGGGACCCCTCGTCGCTCGGCCCCGCCAAGGCGACCACCACGCCGCCGATGACGGCCAAGCCGAGGACCAGCGGGACGAGCCGGCGCCCGGCGTCCCGCCAGGCCGGTCGAGGCGCCGGTGCGGAGCCGGAGCCCGGGCGGACGTCTCCCACCAGGCCCAGAGTACCCACAGCCAGCGCCCTCCTCAGCCTTCCTGCAAGTTGATTGTCCCCTCGCGGTCCTCGACGACGGCTTGGATGTGGCGGGTCGTGCTCCCGTTGGACACAGTGCAGTCGAGGGCTCCGCCTACGTCGACGAGGCTCACTTTGCCCTCCCCGCAGTCGATCTGCGCCGTGCGCCACTGCTGCTCCAGCCGGCTGCGGACGAAGTCGACGAGGAGGGCCACGTCGACGATGGCGACACGGGCCCGGAGGTCGTAGCGGACCTGCTGGCCCAGCACTTCGGCGATCGTGACCGTGAACGGCGCCTCGACTCCCTCGACCACGACCGAGCAGTCGAATGACTCGCCCTGGCGCGCCGCGACGCCGTCCGGACAGGAGGCGGACTCGACCTTCAGGCGGGGGTTGCGCTCCCGCTGGCGCTGCACGAGAAGGCCCTCGACCTGTTCCCGGTCGACGACCCGGGCGGCGCCGCCGGCATCGCCGCCGCACGCCGCGAGAAGGACCGCCATGGCGAAGGCGAGGGCCGCCCCGGCGATGGACCGACGAGCCCTCACGAGGGCAGATTACGGGGACGGATCGTGGCGGAGGCGGCGGGCGCCGATGGTGTCGATCCACACCGGCTCGTAGCCGGAACCCCGCAGGGTCGCCGCCACTTCCGCCGGCATCCGGGTGTCGCTCACCTCGAACTGGGCGCCCGCGTCCGATGCGGCGGTGTACCCACCAGGTTCGGTGTGCGACCCCGCCGAGAGCTGGGTCACACCCAGGGGCACGAGCGCGTCCCGGAGACCGGGCGGCTCCCGGGTCGACAGCGAGACGCCGACATCGGGCAGGTACAGCCGGAGGGCGCACAGCAGCTGGACCAGTCCGGCGTCGGCCAGCGGATGGGCGGGCTCGTACTCGCCGGCTGCGGGCCGCAGGCGGGGCAGGGCGACGGTCAGGTCGCACCGCCACCACCGCCTCAGCAGGGCGTGGGCGTGGGCGGCCAGCACCAGGGCCTCGGCGCGCCAGTCGCCGTGCAGCCCGAGGAGGGCGCCGATGCCCAGCCTGCGCATCCCCGCCTCCGCCCCCCGGTCGGGCGCCGCCAGCCGCCAGTCGTAGTTGCGCTTCTTGCCCTTGAGGTGGACGGCGGCGTACGTGCCGGGGTCGTACGTCTCCTGGTACACGACCAGCCCCTCGCAGCCGGCGTCGACCAGGCGGCGGTAGGTCGCCGTGTCCCAGACCTGCACCTCCACCGACACCGACGGCACCTCGGGGGCGAGGGCGCGGACGCAGTCCACCAGGTAGTCCTTGGACACGATGCGGGCGTGCTCGCCGGCCACCAGCAACACGTGGCGGAACCCGCGGGCGAGCAGGGCGCGGGCCTCGGCCCGCACCTCGTCGACGGACAAGGTGCGGCGCACGACGTCGTTGCCGGCCGAGAACCCGCAGTACGTGCACGTCGAGACGCACTCGTTGGACAGGTACAGCGGGGCGAACATCCGCACCACCCGCCCGAACCGCCGGACGGTCGTCTCGTGGGCGGCGGCGGCCAGGTCCTCCAACCGGCCTGGCGCGCCAGCGGCGGGGGACAGCAGGGCGGCGAAGTCGTTGGCGGTCCGGTGGCGGGAGGCGAGGGCGCGGGCCACGTCGCCGTCAGTGGCACGCGCCGCCCGTTCGAGCAGCGCCGGCAGCGGCCCGGCCCGGAACGCGACGACGTCGGCGGCGGCCGTCCCCACCGGAACTCCGTCGGGCCGGGACTCCAGCGTGACCGCAGTCACGAGGACAAGAAGCCGGTCAGCGGCGACGTCGCGGCGGCCGCCCCGGCCACGGCCAGGCCGGCCACGTACGCCCGCCGTCCCGCCTCCACGCCCAGCCGGAAGGCGGCGGCCATGGCCGCGGGGTCGCCGGCCGTCCCGATGGCGGTGTTGACGAGGACGGCGTCGGCTCCCAGTTCCATGGCCTCGGCGGCATGGGAGGGGGCGCCGATCCCGGCGTCCACCACGACCGGCACCAGCGACTGCTCGACGATGATCTCCAGCGCCGCCCGGGTGCGCAGGCCCTGGTTGGAGCCGATCCACGAGCCCAGCGGCATCACGGTGGCGCAGCCGGCCTCCTCCAGCCGCTTGCACAGCACGGGGTCGGCGTTGACGTAGGGCAGCACGGTGAACCCGTCGGCGACGAGGATCTCGGCCGCCTTGAGTGTCTCCACCGGGTCGGGCAGCAGGTAACGCGGCTCGGGGGTGATCTCCAGCTTGATCCACGTAGGCAGGCCCGCGGCCCGGGCCAGGCGCGCCAACCGCACCGCTTCGTCGGCGTCGTCGGCCCCGCTGGTGTTGGTCAGCAGCAGGGCCCGTTCGGGGCCGATGGCGTCGAGGATGTCGCCGTCGTCGTCGAGGGGGTTGGGGTCGACGCGGCGCAGGGCCACGGTGACCATCTGCGTCCCCGACGCCTCGATGGCGGCCCGCAGGGCGGCGTTGGACGGGAACTTCCCGGTCCCGAGGAAGAGCCGGGACGAGAACTCGCGTCCGGCGATGACGAGGGGGTCACGGCGCTCACCCACGGGCTGGTCCCACGCTCCTCCGCCCGCATTACCGGGCCGGTTGGAGGGTCGCGGGCCGCTCGTGCCCGCCTCTCAGCCCGGCGCTCCGAGCTCCCCTGCGTTCCTTCGGGTCGCCACTACGGTACAACCCATGCGCTTCTGGACCGTCGAGGAGGCCCGTGCCTACCTCCCCCGGGTCCGGGAGCTCGTCGAGGTGATCCGCCGGGCGGCGCTCGTCCGGGCCGGGAAGCACCCGTCGGCCAACGGCCAGCGTTCGTACCTCATGGACGCCGAGGACGCCTACCAGGAGCTGCTGGCGGGCGACATCCTCCTGCGGGACGTCCAGAGCGGCCTGCTCGACTTCCACGCCCAGGGAGCGGACGGCGTCGTCTACTACCTGTGCTGGAAGCGGGGCGAGCCCGACCTGGCCTGGTGGCACCTCCCCAAGGACGGCTTCCCCGGCCGCACGCCCCTGCCGCGGGAGCCGGAGCCCGGCGCGTGAGCACGCGCAAGCTCATCATCGCCGCCCTGCTTTGCGGCCTGGCGATCCTCATCGCCTTCGCCATTCAGGTCAGCCTGGCCGCGAAGTAGCGCTACTCCTTCGGCCGCTTGTGACGCACCAGGCGGCTCGGCTCCCGCTCGTTCTCCCGGATGCGCTCGACGAGCGCCCGGTTGGCCAGCAAGCGGGCCTCGAGTTCGGTCATGACGACCGCCGGTCGCAAGACGATCGTCCCGTCCGGCTCCTCTGACACGAGATACCGCCGATGTTCGGGTCGACCGATTCGGCCAAAGCTTGCCCGCCGGCGCTCGTCGAGCTCCAAAACGATGTCGAGCTGCGTGGACACGTCTCCAATGTAACACTGCTACGGGCGTTCCGGTATCGAGGGCGATGGGGCAAGGTGGTAGCTTGGCAAGGTGGTAGCTTGGCAATGTGGCGGAGCTTTGGTTCGATGTGGAGGCTGAGGCCGCGCTAGGCCGGCTCGAGTCGGATCCCGGCCGGTCGCACCTCCTCGCGGCCGTGAATCATGTCCTCGACCAGCTCGAGAGCGACCCCGGCGACGACTCTGTTCGGCGGCACCGGTTCCGAGATCCTCCGCTCTGGGGCGTGCTCATGACCGGAGACGCCGAGAACTGGGCATTGCTGTGGCAGCCACACCCAGATCGCCCCGAGCAGGTTGTCGTGCAGTACCTCGGGCCCGCGTCGTTCGACTGACCGCTACCAGGCGCCGGGGTGGCCTTGGGGGCCGGTGCCCTCGTCGCGGCGGCGGCGCTTCAGCTCCTCCTCGCGCCGCTTGAGGTCCGCCTCCCATTCCTCGAGCTTCTTGTCGTCGTGGCGTTCGCCCGGTGGGGTGGCGAAGCCGACACGATCCTCGGGGGCGACATGCCGCCGGGTAGCCGCCGGCCGCTGCCCGGTGTCGCCGGGCCGCCATCCGGCATAGGCAGGCCGGCCCAGGGCAAGCCACGCCAGCGAGCCGATGTCGGGTAGGAAGAACACGATCATGAGCCACACGTACTTGGGCAGGTTGCGGATCAACACCTCCTCGGACGCGATCACGTCGAAGATGCAGTAGATCCACAGGGCGATCAGCAGAAAGCCGATAAACCCGACGCCAGCCAGCCGGAACACGCCGTGTCCCTCCTTTTCGGCCGGCAGGTGCGTCCCGCCGGACCCCAAGAAGGAGAGTACCGAGAGATCGGTAGGCTGGCCAGCATGGCCGAGGAATTTGACGTCGTCGTCATCGGGGGAGGCCCGGGCGGCTACGCGGCGGCCCTCTACGGCGCGGCCGCCGGGCTGCGGATCGCCCTCGTCGAGCGGGAGAAGGTGGGCGGCACCTGCCTCCACCGGGGCTGCATCCCCGCCAAGCAGTTCCTGGAGACGGCCACCGTGTTCCGAACCGTCGCCGGCGCCAAGGACTTCGGGGTGGTCGCCGACCAGCCGTCTGTCGACTTCGCCACGTCCCAGGCCCGCAAGCAGAAGGTCGTCGACCAGCTCTGGAAGGGCCTCCAGGGACTGATCAAGAGCCGCAAGATCACCACCGTCCACGGGACGGGCACGCTGGCCGACCACCGCACCGTCAAGGTGGACGATGGCTCGGAGCTGAAGGCGACCAAGGCGGTGATCCTGGCCAGCGGGTCGGTGCCGCGAACGCTGCCCGGCTTCGACGTGGACGGCCGGTTCGTGCTCACGTCAGACGAGGTGCTGGCCCTCGACCGGCTGCCGGCGTCGGCTGCGGTCATCGGCGGGGGCGCCATCGGCTGCGAGTTCGCCTCCATGCTCAGCGACCTGGGCACGCAGGTCACGATCCTCGAGGCCCTGCCCAAGATCCTGCCCGGGTGCGACGCCGACGTGGCCGAGCTCGTGGTCCGCTCGTTCAAGCGCCGGGGCATCGACGTGCGCACGGGCGTCGAGGTCGAGGGCCACGAGCCGTCCGGCAACCAGACGACGATCCGGTTGGGCGACAGCGGCACGCTCACTGTCGACGCCATCGTGATGTCGGTCGGCCGCCGCCCCCTGGCCGAGAGCCTTGGGCTCGGCGACTCCACCAAGGTCGAGGTGGACGAACGGGGCTTCGTCGTCGTCGACGACCACTGCCGCACAGCCGAGGATGGGGTCTACGCCGTCGGCGACCTCATCAACACGCCGCAGCTGGCCCACGTCGGCTTCGCCGAGGCGATCGTCGTGATCAAGGACATCCTGGGCGAGCCCGCCGTCGCGGTCGACTACTCCAAGGTCCCGTGGTGCATCTACTGCTTCCCCGAGGTCGCCTTCGCGGGGCTGTCCGAGCAGGCGGCCAGGGAGGCGGGCCTCGACGTGGTGGTGTCCAAGCACCGCTTCGTGGCCAACAGCCGGGCCCTGATCGTGGGCGAGCCCGACGGCCTGGTGAAGGTCATCGCCGAGAAGGGGCCGGGCGGCAAGGCGGGGCGGCTCGTCGGCGTCCACATGGTCGGCCCGTGGGTCACCGAGCAGCTGGGCGAGGCCTACCTGTCGGTGAACTGGGAGGCCACCCCCGACGAGATCAGCCAGTACATCCACCCGCACCCGACCCTCTCCGAGACGTTCGGCGAGACGGTCATGGCGCTCACCGGAAGGGGGCTTCACGGCTGATGGCCGACATCACCATGCCGCAGCTCGGTGAGACGGTCACCGAGGGGACCATCACCAAGTGGTTCAAGAAGGTCGGCGACCAGGTCAGCGAGGACGAGCCGCTGTTCGAGGTCTCGACCGACAAGGTCGACTCCGAGGTCCCGTCGTCGGCGTCGGGCTTCGTGGCCGAGATCCTCGTCCAGGAGGGCGAGACCGTCGACGTGGGCGTGAGGCTGGCGGTGATCTCCGCCGACGGCGCCGCGCCCGCGCCAGCGCCGGTTTCCGGTCAGAAAGCCACACCAGATGTGGCTGCCGGACCGGAAAGCGCCGAGCCGGAACCGGAGCCCGAGCCCGAGCCGGAACCGGCGCCCGAACCGGAGCCGGAGCCGGCGGCGAAGGCGGAGCCCGCCACCGCAGCCGCGCCGGTGGGGCGGACGGCGGGGCGGACGGCGGGGCGGCTCCTGTCCCCGGTCGTGCGCCGGCTGGTGAACGAGCACGGCCTCGACCCCGACGAGATCCCGGGGACGGGCCAGGACGGGCGGATCACGCGGGCCGACGTCCTCGCCCACATCGACAAGAACGGCGGCCGGGCCAAGGCGGGCACGCCCCCCGCGGCGCCCGCGCCCGCGGCGAAGGCCGAGCCTGCTCCGACGAGGGCGGCCAAGCCGGCGACGCCCGCGCCAGCGGCCAAGGCGGGGGCGGATGACGAGGTCATCCCCTTCTCCAACATCCGCCGGCGCACGGCCGAGCACATGATCCGGTCGCAGGCCACGTCGGCCCACGTGCTGGTGGCCAGCGAGGTCGACTACGCGGGAGTAGAGAAGGTCCGCAGGGCCGAGAAGGAAGCCTTCAAGGCCAAGGAGGGGTACTCCCTCAACTACCTGCCGTTCATCGCCCGGGCCGTGATCGACGCCCTGGCCGACTTCCCCCACGTCAACGCCTCGGTGGGCGAGAACGAGCTGATCCTGCACGGGCGCATCAACCTGGCCATCGCCGTCGACCTCAACTTCGAGGGCCTCATCGTGCCCGTCGTGCACGACGCCGACCAGCTCCGCCTGGCCGCCCTGGGCGGCAAGATCGCCGACCTGGCCCGGCGGGCCCGCTCCCGCGACCTCACGGCCGACGACATCTCGGGCGGCACGTTCACGATCACCAATCCCGGGCCGTTCGGCACATTCCTCACGTTCCCGGTGATCAACCAGCCCCAGGTGGCGATCCTCTCGACCGACGGCATTCGCAAGAAGCCGGTGGCGGTGGAGCTGCCCGACGGCACCGATGCCGTCGTGGTGCGGCCCGTCGGCATACTGGGCCTGTCGTTCGACCACCGGGCCTTCGACGGCGCCTACGCGTCGGCCTTCTTGGCCAAGGTCAAGGAGATCATCGAAACCCGCGACTGGTCGGCGGAGCTCTAGCCGGGTGGACTCGCCGCTGCGGGCCCGGTGGCTCGGCCGGGTCCGGTTCCGGGACGCCCTCGCGCTGCAGCGGGCCCTGTTCCTCCACACCCGCGACCCCTACCTGCTCCTGCTGGAGCACCCCCACGTCTTCACCCTGGGCCTGCGCGGCGACCCCGCCAACGTGCTGGTCGACCCGGCTGCCCATGGCGCCGAGCTGGTGCGCACCAACCGGGGCGGCGACGTGACCTACCACGGGCCGGGCCAGCTCGTCGGCTACCCGATCCTGTCGTGGCCGGACGGGCCCGACGCCACCCCCTCCTACGTCCGGTCGGTGGAGCAGGTCGTGATCGACGCCTGCGCCGACGTCGGCCTCCCCGGACTTGGCCGCCTCGACGGCTACCCGGGCGTGTGGGCCGGCCCCGACGGCCCGGCGCCCCGCAAGATCACCGCCGTCGGCGTGCGCCGCACCCGGGGCCGCACCATGCACGGCTTCGCCCTCAACGTGGACCCAGACCTGGCCTGGTTCGACCGCATCGTGCCGTGTGGGATCCCCGAAAAGGCGGTGACGTCGCTGGCGGCCGAGGGCGTGGCCGCCACCATGCGCCAGGTCGTCGGCGCCGTGGTCGCCCGGGCCGCCCGACGGTGGGGCGGCGGACGCGTCGAGCGCACCGACACCGCCTGGCGCGACCCCGAACTGGGCCTGGGCCGCATGGCCGAAGCCGGCCTTGCTGGCGGGCTGCAGATCGGCACTCGCAAGCCCGAGTGGCTGCGCGTGCGAGCCGACATGGGCCCCGGCTACCGCCAGCTGAAGGCCACCGTGCGGTCCCTCGACCTGGTCACGGTGTGCGAGGAGGCGGGCTGCCCCAACATCTTCGAGTGCTGGAACGACGGCACCGCCACGTTCATGATCAACGGCGAACGGTGCACTCGGTCGTGCTCGTTCTGCCTGGTCGACACCCGCCGCCCCTCCGGACCACCGAGCGACGACGAGCCCGACCATGTGGCCGAGGCCGTCGAGCGCATGGGCCTGGCCCACGCCGTCGTCACGGCGGTGGCGCGGGACGACCTGCCCGACGGCGGCGCCAACCGGTTCGCGGCCACCGTCGAGGCCATCCGCGGGCGGTGCCCCGACACCGCCGTCGAGGTCCTGGTCCCCGACTGCAAGGGCGACCCCGAGGCGTGGGCGGCCATGTTCGCGGCCCGTCCCGACGTCCTCAACCACAACCTCGAGACGGTGGCCCGGCTGCAACGGGCGGTGCGGCCCCAGGCCAACTACGCCCGCAGCCTGGGCCTCCTCGGCGCGGCCAAGGCCGCCCGCCTCACCACCAAGTCGGGCCTGATCGTGGGCATGGGCGAGACGTTCGAGGAGGTGCTGGCGGCCATGGCCGACCTCCGCAATGTGGGCGTCGACATCCTCACCGTCGGCCAGTACCTGCGCCCCACCGCAGACCACCTGCCCGTCGCCCGGTGGTGGGCTGCCGGCGAGTTCGACCGCATCCGGGCCGCCGGCCAGGCCATGGGGTTCGCCCACGTCGAGGCGTCCCCGCTGACCCGTTCGAGCTACCACGCCCGACAGGCCAGCGAGTCCGCATCTGCGTAGCCTGGAAACGAAATGCGCAGGGTCACGGTCGTCGGGCTGCTGGTGGTCGCGGTGCTGGCGGCGACCGCGTGCGGCACCGACAACCCCCTCGAGCGCACGATCCCGACCACGCCCGGTAACAACCCGGCCGCCCTGCCCACCTTGTCGGTGAAACAGGAGGACGTGCCGCACGACTTCATCGTCAGCCTGTGGCCGAACGGCGACCGGGTCGAGGGCGAGGTCACGCTCAACATGTGCTCGGCGACCTACCCGAGCGAGGCCCTGCGCATCGCCCGGCGCCAGACGGCCGTCTTCGACACCCAGGAACGGCTCGTGCTCAGCACCGAGGCGGTCGCCTACCAGACACCGGCGGCCACGGCCCAGGTCTTCCAGGAGCTGCGGGACGCCCAGACCAACTGCCCGAAGGGATTCATGCAGCCCCCGAACGGGGATCCGACCCGCATCATCTTCGGCCCGACCCCCGACCGGGACTGGCCTGCGGTGCCCAACGTCGAGCGCCTGGTGTTCGACTACATCGAGATGAACGAGGACGGGGCCATCGGCCGGGCTGCCCTTGTCTTCCTGAGGCGGGGCCGCATCCTGCTGGGCATCTACGTCTACTTCCAGCCCGACGCCCCGCCGCCTACGGTCAACGGCGCCGAGACGGTGGACGCCGTCACCAACGTCTTCGCCACCCGCCTGAGCGAACTGCCCCAGAACGTCACGAAGTAGGGTCGGGTCGCCAGGTACGGCGGCCACACCGAGCCAAGGAGGCGCCTCCATGCCCGTTCCCGTGACACTCGACAAGGGGCTCGACAAGGCCTACGAGAGCTCCACCCTCGCCGACCTCCTGAAAGCCCCCGTCGACGCGCTTGCGGGCGTGACACCGGCCGACGGCGAGCACCTCAAGGCAGCCTTCAACATCAACACCGTCGGCGACCTGGGCCGCAACAAGTACGTGCGCCTGGCCGTGGCCCTCGTCGACCTGGGCGGCTTCGAGGGCTAAGCGGGGAACCCGGCGGCCAGGGCCCGAAGGGCGTCGAGGCCGGGCATGAACAGGTACTCGCCGCCGCGCGTCTGCACGAAGGGCAGGATCCCGCGGATGAAGTGGGGCGGGTCGCCCTGGATCGTCATCTTGCCCTCGCCCTCGGGCCCGCCCAGCAGGAAGTCGCGGTCGGCGCCGATGCCGAAGATGTTGCCGTCGTTGCACCAGATGCGCTGGATGGTCTCGAACTGGCGCTCCAGGCTGGCCTGGTAGCAGACGAACACCAGGCCCCGGTCGACCCCGTCGTCCTCCAGGACGCCCTCGGGCAGCGGCGCGCCGTAGGGCATGCCACGGCGGATGATGCGGTGGCGCTTGGTCCGCATGCCGCCCCAGCCCAGGGCGTCGCGCGGGTTGGTGCGCCGGATGTGGGCGCCGATGGGGCAGCGGAACCCGTCCAGGTCGTCGCGGTAGCGGAACCGGTCGATGCGACCGAGGTTGCCGGAGATGGCCGGGTCGGGGGCGTCCGGTGACAGCACGAGGGGCGTGCCGTCGCGCCACCGTCCCACGATCTTGGCCGCCAGCTTCTCCTCGCCACCCGGGAAGCCGGCGCCCTGCTCCCGGAGGAAGCGCCGGAAGGAAGCCACGTCCTGGTACAGCTTCCGGTAGACCATGAACGTGCCGTTGTCGCCGAGGGGCGGGGCGGGCGACTCGGGCAGCAGAAGGTCCTCGTCCTCGTAGCCGAGCACGAACTCGCCGGGCTTGACCGGCATCCAACCGAACCAGCGCCCCGGCGTCCCTCGGCCGGCCCGCTCGGGCATGCCGGCGTGCTCGATCAGGGGCTGGGCGAACCCGTCGGCGAAGCCGAACTGGTCGCGGGAGCCCTGGAAGATGGAAGCCCGCTGTTCGTGGACGATGGTCAGCCCGCTGCCGGGCTCCTCGATCGAACGGCGCAGGTCGTCCATATGCTCGCCCAGCGCCTCGCCCTGCAGTGTGTCGACGGTGACCAGCACGTGGGCCGTGCCGTCGCCCAGCCCGCTGTCCCACCCCGACGGGTCGCTGGGCCCCACATCGCCGAGCACGTCGGCCCGGGCCCGCATGCCGGCCCGGAACGCGACCGGGAACGTCCGCATCATCTCGTCGGGAACGCCCAGAGCCCGGAGCCCGACCGCCGTCACGGCCACGTTCAGGGTGTGCTCAGGTTTGCCCTCGACCCACTCGGCGGCGGTGGTGATGGGGTCGACGAGCGAGCCGAGCCACCGGCGGCCGGCGGCGGGGTCGTCCACCCGCACGAACAGGTAGCCGGCGGCAGGGAACCCGTAGCCCCGCAGGATGTTCCCCTGGATGTCGTCGAGGTCGAGGGGGTTGACCTTGCGCCGGAGCGTCATGCGCCGAACGTCTCCTGCCACCGGGTGTGCAGCTCGGCGTCGTCGAGGCCCTGGGTGTCGACCGTGAACTTGAGGAGCTCGTCGCGCCGGGCCAGGCTCTCCCGCACCCGGCCGACAGTGGCGTCGGGATAGGCCGAGAAGGGCACCTCGGTGTCGATCTGGTTGTGGGTCAGGTAGCGGGCGAAGCCAGCCCGGTCCTTGGTGCCCGGGTAGCCGGCGCAGTGGCTCCAGATGGCGTCGCACTCCTCGGGGATGAGCGTGCGCAGGTCGTCGAGGTAGGACGGCAGGTCGCCGTCGAAGGAGGCGCTGAAGAACAGGTACTGGGACTTGAAGGGGTCGGGGTGCATCGGTGCCCCTTGGAAGGCGGGCTGGGGCATGATCACCCACCGCCCGAAGTGGGTGCGGGTGACCTTGGCCAGCGGGCTACCCGGGCCCTGGGGCAGGCCCCGCAGATGGGTGCGCAGGGCGATCTCGTGCCCGGCGATGATCGGGGTCATGGCCAGGAAGAAGTACGACTGGCCGAGAACGTTGTGGGCCATCCCTAGAGCTCCGTCTGTGCGCCTTGGACGAACTGTCGCCACGCGGCCGCGAATTGGGCGGGCCCGAGGCCGGCGTTGGCCGTGCGGAACGCCTCGAACTTGTCGTTCAGCCGAAGGGCCACCAGCACCATCGTCGCCGTGTGCTCGGGGTAGGCGCTGTAGAAGTGGTCGGCCTCGAACTCGTTGTGGGTGATGTACTCCTTGAACCGCTGCACGGGCTTGGCCTTGGGGAAGCCGTACGACGTTCCCCAGATCAGCCACATCCGCACCGGCATGATGTAGGAGAAGGCGTCGATGTAGTCGTCCCACGTGCCGTTGAAGTTGCTCTCGAAATACAGGTAGGGGTAGCGGGGGTGCTCGGGCCGCTGCGGCAGGCCGTTCTGCGGAATGCGCTCGATGATCGACCACCGGGCGAAGTGGATGAACGACAGCTTGCGAAGGGCCTCGGTCATCCACGGCACCTTGCGGGGCAGGATGAACCCGACCTTGTTCAACGGTAGGCGCACGGGCCGAATGGGCGTCAGCACGGTCATGGCCGTCGCCCGCCCGCAGACGTTGCTCATGGGAGTCGCAGGCTATCGGCTGGACTATCCGGTCATGACAGCCAAGTGGACCGAGCTGATCGTGGACGCCGCCGACCCCGAGGGGCTGGCCCGATTCTGGGCGGACGTGCTGGGGTGGCCCCGCACCGGCAACTACGTGGACGACGACGACGGGGCGGTGGAGCTGGCCAGCCCCGACGGGGCGCGGCCCACGCTCGTCTTCCTGCGGGTGCCCGAGACCAAGTCGGTGAAGAACCGGCTGCACATCGACGTGAGCCCGTCGGGCGGCGCCGACCAGGCCGCCGAGCTTGAACGGCTGCTGGCCCTCGGCGCCCGGCCGGTGGATGTGGGCCGGGGCGAGCAGACCTGGGTGGTGCTGGCCGACCCCGAGGGCAACGAGTTCTGCCTGCTGCGGACGCCCGTGGCCTGATCACGGCCAGAGGGCGGCGGCCTCCCAGCCCCGACGGCGACAGAGCGCCGGCGCCAGCGGATGCGGTCGTGGAGGCGGTCGGGACGGCCCTGCCACAGCTCGATCTCGTGGGGGATAGTGGGAGCCCGACCAGTACGGCGGGCAGGGGATGGGCCGGCCGTCGAACTCGGCCGTGACCTCGGCCCGCCGGGCCTCCAGGTCCGCGCGGTCGGCCAGTCACCTCGCTCTGGTAGGACACCCAGGCGCCCAGCTGGCGCTCGCGCGGGCGCTGGGCGAAGTCGGCGTCGGCTTCCTCCGGGGACACGGCTTCGACCGCGCCCTCGGCCCGGACCTGCCGTTCCAGTGACGGCCAGGTGCATGACCAGGGCGGCCCAGGGGTTGGCGGCCAGCTCCCGTCCCTTGCGGCTCCGGGTGCCGGTGTAGAAGACGAAGCCGCGGTCGTCCAGGCTGCGGGATCACGGCGCGCGCCGATGCGGGCCTCCTCGATCCAGGCCGCC
>JBOGID010000119.1:0-10977 GCA_050742295.1 Acidimicrobiales bacterium
ACCCTGGCCCGTTGACAGGACGCCCCGGGCGATCCGGCGCATTGAGCGGGATGACCTCATCGTGATCGACGACGTCGGCCTCCTGCTCGGGCGCGGAGGCAGGCGGAGCGGCTACGAGTAGGGAGCGCCGGCCGCTGTCGGGTTCAGACATGTCGAGCTTCTTCCGGTCCAACACCCGTAGCTGCAGCGGTTCCGGCCGGACGGGTAGGTGCGGCGCCCGGCGCGCGCCTGCGGGCGGCGCGGACCACGCGCAGGGCGAAGGCCGGCGTGAGCAGGACCTGCGGGCCCCGGAGCAGAGAGATCACCTCGCTCAGACGGATCACAACCTGGTCGTCGTGGTGAGCAGCCCTGGTCACCCGCTCCATGTACCGGTTGACCGCGTCGGTCCCCAGAGGCTTCTTCCCCGTCGTGCCGGGGTAGGTGAAGTCGCCGCCGACAGCGATCGACCAGGGGCTGGCGACGATCCGGCTCGCCGCCCGGAAGTAGGTGCGGGCGAAGCGGCAGTCGACACGGCCGGCGCGATCGAGGGCGCGGCCGAGGGCGGCGGCCTGCTGGGCGGCCGAGGTCATCCCCTGGCCGTAGATCGGGTTGAAGCTGCACACCGAGTCGCCGAGGAGCACCCAGCCATCCGGGAAGCGGTTGAGCCGCTCGACATGGCGGCGCTGGCTCGCCGGGAACCGGTGGGTGACGGCGTCGCCGAGCCGTTCGGCGGACCCGAGGATCTGGCCGATCGCCGGGGACTCGAAGGCGCGCACGTAGTCGAGCATGCGGGCGGGCTCGTTCGGCGCGGCCTCGCCGTGCACGCCGGCGATGGTGAGGATCCACCGGTCGTCCTCGATCGGCAACAGGATGGCGAGGCGCTTGGTCGACGGGTCACCGACGCACGCCGCCGCCTTCCAGTCGCGCGCCGGGATGTCGGTGCGCCGCAGGACGCTCGTCACGTACCGGGTGTCGATGTGGACCTGTGACGTCTCGGGGCCGTGATAGCCGAGCTCCTCGATCCACGCGACGCTGCGCGCCGGCCGGCCCGTGGCGTCGACGACCAGGTCGCTGGCCAGGATGCTGCCGTCACCGAGCCGGACTCCGGTGATGTGCGTGCGCCCTTCGTCGGCGGTCAGCCCTTCGGCCGACGTGTGGGAACGGATCGTCACGTTGGTGATGGCTTCCACCCGGCGGCGGATGAGCCGTTCGAGCAGCGGGCGGGACATCGCCGGCGCCCGCAGGTGGGACTGCGGTCGCCGCTGGGCGCCGCCGCGCTGGTACCAGAGGAAGTCGTGGCACAGGTCGACCTCCGTCGCGCCCGCGGATCGAAGCTCGGCGAGGATGCCCGGGAACCAGCGCTCGAGGAGCTGAGCCCCGGCGGGGAGGAGCAGGTGCAGATGGCGACCCTGGGGCACGGCGCGGCGCGACTCGCCCTCGTCGGAAAGGTCGTCGCGGTCGATCATGGTGACGGACCGGAAGCGCTCGGAGGCCACCCTCGTCGCGCACAGCCCGGCGATGCTCGCACCGAGCACAACCGCATGGTCACCGACGGTTCGGGGTTGTCGCACGTCGTCTCCTTCTCGCTGTCGCTGCAAGAAGGACCGTCGCGCCCGGGACGGCCCCGAGCATCGGTGAGCTTGCCTATTTCCCGGTAGAACTCCGCTCGGCCCAGCTCGTGGCCACTGCGGCCGCCTCGGCTCGGCCGCTCAGGCCGAGCTTGCTCAGCACGCTGGCGACGTGGTGCTCGACGGTCTTGCGGCTGATGAACAGCCGGGTCGCGATCGCGGGGTTGGAAAGCCCTTCGCCGAGGAGGGCCAGGATCTCCCCCTCCCGCTTCGTCAACAACCCTCCGCCCTTCGGTCCCGAACGAGAGGCCTTCGCACCGAGGGAGCGCAGCAGGGCGGCGGCCGCATCGGCGTCACGCTCGGCGCCGAGCGACTCGAACGCGGCGAGAGCCAGGCGGGCGTCAGCGATGGCGGTCTCGGTTTCGGTGGGAGCCAGGAGCCGGGCGAGGAGCAACCGCGTCCGACTTGCTTCGTACAGCATCCCGAGCTCGGCGAAGGCCGCCAGCGAGGCTTCGACACGCTCGATCGCCGCCGTGGCCCGACCGAGGGCGCGGGCGCTGAAGGCGCCGACGACGGAATGACCGGCCTGGCAAAGCCCCACGACCCCCGGAAGCCGCCCCACCAGGTCGTCGGTCTGCCCCAGCTCGACCTCCGACTCGGCAACGAGATCGAGCAGTGCGGCGCGCTCGGGCTCCCGGTGGGCAAGCTGGTGGAGCCGCCGCCGCGCCAGGGACGCCGCCGCATCGGGCGAGCCACGCGCCAGCAGGATGGCGGCGCGTGCGTAGGCAGCCACGGGCTCACCCGCGTGCGGAGCGAGGATCCGCTCGGCCACCTCGATCTGTCCCTTTGCCAGGCGAAGTTCGGCGAGCTTTGCCACGGCCTCGGCGTGCAGGACGGGCTCGGCCTCCGCGCCGCACTGGAGGGCCGCTTCCAGCTCCACCTCGGCCTGCGACCAGTCGCCCACCGCGAAGAGGACGGCGCCGTGGTGGGTGCGGCACGTCGTGTGGAGATGGATCGACCCGTACCGCCGGTTGAACTCGTCGGCGGCGCGTATCCACTGGACCGCCCGCTTGATGTCGGCGACCCGGCTGCACGCGGTGATCGTGCGGCAGCTGACGAGCACCACCGTGTCGAGCACTTCCGCTTCGCCGGCCAGGCAGCTCGCCATGGCCCAGTCGAGGAGCGGCGCCCCCTCCTCGCTTTGATCGAGGGCGAGGAGGGCGGCGCCGAGCTCGCACGTCGCGCACAGTTCAAGGTCGGCGTCCTTCTCGCCCTTGGCGATCGCGAGGGATTCGCGGGCGCTGCGCTCGGCCGCCTCCGGCCTGCCCCCGTCGTTGGCGAGGTAGGCGCGGCAGAGCAGGACCCAGCCTTCCATCGGGGCGACGTGGTGCTCGTCGACGATCGTGCTCGCCTTGGCCAGCCATCCCTCGGCGGCCGCGTCGTTCCCGAACGTCATCCGGTAGGCGAGGCAGAGGTACACGGCCGTGAGCACCGCTTGGGCCGCCTCCTCCTGCTGGCGGAACGCCAGGAAGGCCCGTTCCCACGTGCGGAGGGCGGTGCTGACGTCGCCCGACCACCACTGGGCGATCCCCAGCCCGAACCGCGCCTCGCCTGATTCGCCGTCTTTGTCGACCGCTTGGAACGCCTCGGCGGCCGCCCGCCAGTCGGCCCGCTTGAGAGCGTCATTGCCGCTCTCGAGCAGGGCCTCGCGACCATCGGCCACCAGCCGATCCTAGATGCGCGGGCGCGAGACTCGTCGCCGCGATCAGAGCGTCGCGGCGGTGCCGGCCGCCTGGAAGATGGGACCGACGTGCTCGTAGCGCGCGCCCGAGTCGGGTAGACAGTTCCTCGCCTGGGCTGGGTGGAATCCCGAGAGGAGGCTGGGGCCGTGCGCAACGCGGTCGATCGCGGGGTTGGTGTGGCGGCGTTGGTCTCGGCGGCCGTCGTCGTGGTCCCGGCGGCGGAGGCGGTGCTGCGGCCCCCCACGGTCCTGCCCAACGCGCCTCTGGCGGCGGGCACGGGCGGGTTCGGCGCGGCGGTGGACGGGATCGGCGACATGAACGGTGACGGGGTGAGTGACGCCGTGATCGGGGCGCCCGTCGCCGGGAGGGCGTTCCTCATCCCAGGCACGACCCGCGCCGTAGTGCGTCCCCTCGTCGATCCGGACGGGCTGACGGGGACGTTGTTCGGAATGGCGGTCGCCGGGGTCGGCGACGTGAACGGGGACCGAGTCGAGGACGTGGCGGTGGGCGCGCCGTCCGATGCCATGGCAATTCCCATCCCCTGCCCCGACGACGAGTGCCCGGGCGCCGGGGCCAGAGGCCGGGCACCTACGTCTTCTCGGGCGCCACTGGGCCTGTGCTCCTCAAGCTCACGCCTGCCATCGGCTACTTCCAGTTCGGGACGAGCCTCACCGGGGGAGCGGACAGTCTCCGGCGACGGCGTGCCCGACGTCGTCGTTGGCGCGCCGGTGCTGACCAACGACCGGGACGAGATGGTCTTCGCGTTTCCGGCGCCAGCGGGGCGCAGCTGTGGTCGACGACCGAGCCGGGGCCTGAGCTCGAGGTGCGGCCCGAGGAAGGCCGTTCGTACCGTGCGGCCACCCAGCGAGCCGCATCCTCAGTCGTCCAGAATGGGATCGGTCAAGGAGACACGGGTGACGATCGATCCCCATCCGGAGCGGCTGGCGACCGTTGACGGGGAACAATCAGCGAGTCGAGGGGTGCAGGAGCTGATCGGCCGTCAGCTCCTTCACGACCACCTCCGTCTCTTGGCGGAATCGGCCTCCGCGGGTCGGGGCCGCCTCGTGCTCCTGGCCGGGGAGCCCGGTATCGGGAAGTCTTCGCTGGCCGCCGACCTGACCCGCCGGTGTGCGGAAGACGGCTTCCTGGTCCTGTGGGGAACGGGGTGGGACGGTGAAGGGACTCCTGCCTTCTGGCCCTGGGTCGAGGCGTTGCGGGGCTGTGCGGCAGCCCTCGGCGAGGGCGATCTGGGCGTGGTGGCAATCTCTCGCTCCGAGCTGGGCCGGCTGCTTCCCGAGCTGGCGCCACGCCTCGTGCCGGGAGCGGGAACGGCGGGTCCGACCACAACCGCGGGGGAAGGGGCCCAGTTCCGGCTCTTCGATGCCGTGTGGTCGCTGCTGCGCCTTTTGGCTCGGCGCCGGCCGGTGGCCGTCGTGCTCGACGACCCGCAGTGGGCCGACCCGGCCAGCCTCGATCTCCTGCGCTTCGTGGCCGCTCGGGCTCAGTCGGCCGCCGTGATGCTCGTCGGCGCGTACCGCGAGGTCGAAATCGGCCCCGACCATCCGCTGCGCGGTTCCCTGGCCGCGCTCCGTAGCCTGGCCGACTTCATCCCGGTCGCGGGCCTCGACGTCGGCGCGGTAGGCGAGCTGTTGGTGGCCGTGGGGGGCCGGCCGGTGGCGCCCGACGTGGTCGCGACGGCTCACCGCCGCACGGGCGGCAACCCGTTCTGCGTGCGGGAGGTCGCCCGGCTGATGCAGGTGCAGGGCGAGCTCATGGGCCTGCCGGACGCCGTCCGCGACGTCGTCAACCGGCGACTGGCCCGCCTCTCCCGGCCGTGCCACGACCTGCTCCGGCTCGCGGCCGTGGTGGGCCAGGAATCGGATGTGCCGCTGCTGGCCGAGGTCAGCCGCCTCGCCGAGGCGGCCGTGGTCGATCTGGTCCGCGAAGCCGAGGAGGGCCGGGTCTTGCAGCCCTCGAGCCGGGGCGTCGACGGCATGCGGTTCGCGCACGACCTGTTCCGCGAGACGCTGTACGCCGCCGGCCCGGCGGCGGCCGCGATGCACCGTCAGGTCGGGCGGGTGCTCGAGGAGCGCAAGGCTCGTGGCGCGGAGATCGGCGCGTCCGAGCTGGCGCACCACTTCCTGCGGGCCGGTGGGGATCTGGAGGACCGGGCGCGCGCCGTTCGCTACTCGGCCGACGCCGCTCGGGAGGCCATCGCCCTCCTTGCCCCCCACCAGGGGCTCGCCCATGCCCGCCGGGCCCTGGCCGCCCTCGACGCCCAGGACGAGCCGGACGAGGAGCTGCGGCTCGAGGTCCTCCTCGTGGTGGCCGATGCCGAGCGCCGGGCCGGCGAGGGCGCGCACAGCCGGCTGACGCTGGAGCGGGCGGCCGTGCTCGCCCGCCGCTTGGGCGCGGGCGAGGGACTGGCCCGGGCCGCCCTCATCGCCCAGCTCCTGGGGGACGATTACGGGACCGGCGGCGAGACGACGAGGGCACTCCTGCAGGAGGCGGCCGCCGAGCTGGCGCCGGATGCGGGCGAGACCGGCGGGACCGGCGAGGGGGCCGAGTCCGAGTTGCGGGCCCGGGTGCTGGCGGCAATGGCCCGCCATCTGTACCACCACGACCGGACGTGCGTCGATGAGGCCCAGCGGCTGGCCGCGGCTGCGGTCGAAGCCGCCGAGTCGTCCAAGAACGCATCCGCGCTGGCCCACGCCCTCTTCGCCCAGCATGATGTCTCCTGGCGGCCAGGCACGGCGCCCCACCGGCTCGAGATCGCCCGCAGGTTGGAGGCCGTGGCGGTCGGCGTGGACCCGGAGCTGCGGGCGGAGGCCGTTCTCCTGGGCGCCATCGCCGGGCTCGAGCGGTGCGACGCCACCGCGGGCGACGAGCTCCGGCGGTACAGCCGGCTGGCCACCGCCCTTCGTGACCCGCGGTTCCAGTACCTGGCCCTGACCCGCCAGATCACCGTGGCGATCATGCATGGCGAGCTCGAGACGGCCGAAGAGCTGCTGGAACAGGCCTCGTTGCTCGGTCGCGCGGTGGCCGAGCCCGACCAGTGGCACGTCGAGATGCGGGAGCTGTGGGTCCTCCGCGCGCTCCAGGGGAGGCGGGACGAGCTGGAGGCCCGCGTCCGGTCCTGGCCCTACCCCGTCTTCTTGCCCTGGTACGCGGCGCAGGTGGTTTTGAGCATCTGCGATCGCGGCGCGTTCGACGAGGCCGCGTCGGCCGGCGCCCGGCTGGCCGCCTTCGACCCTGCCGCCGAACCACCGAACAACCTCTGGCTCGTCCAGACCGCGACCGTGGCCGAGGCGGCCGCTGCCGTAGGCGACCGGGACCTCGCGGCGCGTCTGTACGACGCCCTCACGCCCTACGCCGGCCTGGGCGTCGTGACCGGGGGCGCCGTCGACTTCTACGGGGCGGTCGACCACTACCTCGGGCTACTGGCGGCCACGCTCGACCGCCGCGAGGCGGCCGCCGGTCACCTCGTCAGGGCGGTCGCCCAGCACCGGCAACTGGGGGCCACGCCCTGGGTGAGCCGCTCGCAGCGAGCCCTGGCCGACCTGGCAGGGCCCGCGCCGGCAGGCGGCGGCCCGGCTGCGACCCCGGACGTCACCCGCGGGATCTTCCGGCGAGAGGGCGAGCGGTGGACACTCGGGCTCGACGGCCAGATCGCCCGCATGGCCGACGCCAAGGGCCTCCACGACATCCGGACGTTGCTCTCCGCCCCGGGACGGACGGTGGCCGCCGCTGACCTGCTGGCAGCCACGACCGGTCAGGAGGCGTCGGAGGACGCGGCCTTCGGCGCCGACGAGGTCCTCGACGGGCGCGCCCGGGCCGCGTACCGGGCCCGGCTGGCCGAGCTCGACGAGGAGGTGAGCGAGGCCGAGCGGCACAACGACGTCGAGCGGCTCGCCCGCGCCCGCTTCGAGCGCCAGCTCCTGGCCGACGAGCTAGCTGCCGCCCTCGGACTCGGCGGGCGCTCCCGGCTGCTCGGCTCCGGCGGCGAGCGGGCCCGCAAGGCCGTGACCGCCCGCATCCGCAACAGCCTGCGCCGCATGGAGCGCAGCCACACGGCGCTGGCCGCCCACCTCAGCGCTTCCATCACCACGGGGACGTCCTGCAGCTACCTCCCGGCGGAACCTGTGATCTGGGAAACATGACCGGCTACACCGGGTGAGAGGCGGGCGTGTAGCGCATCCTTGGTGATGGCCAGCTTGACCACCCCGTCCGAGGCGGATCTCCGCCGGCTGCTCGAGCAAGCGGTCCGGCGCGCCCGCATCGGGCTCGGAGACGGCAAGTCCGGCACGGTTGTCGAGCGGCTGGACCTGCTCGACGGCTCGACCCTCGTCGTCAAGCACGTCCGGCCCTACGGCGACTGGATCATGCGGGCGATGCACGACGAGGGCCGGGCCGCCACGCTTTGGACGCGGGGCATCCTGGCCCGCCTCCCGGCCGGGCTCGACTCGGCGGTGCTCGGCGCCGTGCCCTCCGGTGATGGCTGGACGGTCGTCATGCGGGACGTCGAGGACTGCCTGCTGCCCGACGAGACCACGTTGAGCCGGGACCAGAGCAGGCGGATCATCGCGGCCGTTCACGCCCTGCACGTGACCTTCGCAGGGGAGGACGTGCCCGGGCTGGCGCTCCTTGCCGATCGCTACACCGTCCTGGGCCCCAGCCTGGCCGAGCGGGAGCGCGACGGCGCTGACGCCGTCCCCAAGATGGTGGAGCGAGGCTGGTCGATCTTCGCCGATCGGGTCGCGCCGGACGTCGCCCAGCCGGTGATGCAGCTGCTGGATGACCCGGCCGAGTTGGTGTCCACGCTGGCACGTCGCTCCCAGACCCTCGTCCACGGAGACCTGAAGATTCCCAACATCGGCGTCGGCTCCGACCGCGTGGTGCTCCTGGACTGGGGGACACAGACCGGGATCGCGCCGTCCGCCGTCGAGTGGGCATGGTATGTGGCCATCTCGGCCGGCCGCATCGCCGCCCGCCGCGAGGACATCTTGGACGACGTCCGAGCCGCGGAGGGCGACGGGCACGACCGGGTTGCCCTGCGGCTCTCGCTGCTGGGCGCCGTCCTCCAGCTGGGCTGGAACAAGGCCCTCGACGCCTACGAGCACCCGGATGCCTCGATCAGAGCGCGGGAACGGCGGGACCTCGAGTGGTGGGTCAGGACCGCTCGCGGTGTGTTGGAGAACCTGGCCGCTGACATCGACATGAGCCACGAAGGAGGAGCAATGACCGATATCCAGACCCGTCTGGCGGGGGTGCGCGCCAAGCTGACCGCGGCGGTGGACGCGGTGGAGGATGACGCGGGCGCGTCACCCGTCCTGGTGGCCGTCGTGCGCGAGTTCGACGCCAAGCTCGGGCGAGCCGAGACCCGGGCAGTCGACGACACGAGCTCGAACGGTGCGGTGCGGGAGGGCGTCGTCGAGGCGGAGCAGGCGGCTGACAGCGCCAAGGTGGCCGCCGAGGCCGACCCCGGCGTCGGTTCCGAGGCCCGCCAGGCCGTGCTGGACGCCCACTACGCCATCTGCGTCCTGAAGGCCGAGATGTAGCAGCGCCCGCTACGAGCCCCCGCGTTGTGGCGCCATCTGGACCAGATGGTTGGCCCCGAAGCAAATGGGGAGCGCATCGTCGCCGACCAATCGTCCTATCGCTGACCGCTTCGCTCGTCCTCGTGGCAAGGGGTGGCCAGTGGCACGTCGACGTCGCGCATCACGGCGAGCTGCCCCCGATCCCCCTTGGAGCGCTCACCGGCACCGCCTCCCTCACGGTCCTCTTCATCGCCATCGGCCTCCTGCGGTAGCGCCCGCTAGGCTAGTAGGGGCAGGCTTCGCCGTTCTTTGGTGAACTCGAGATCGAGATGCTCTGCGCCGTAGCCTGCGCCCTCCCTCACGACCGACAAGCAGCCGCGGTACCAGACGCCGCCCTCGATGTGGTCGGGGCTGAAGGAGCCTGCCTCGATCAGTCCACCGATCGCGATCAAGGCGCCCGCCAACCCGCCAATGGCGACGATGAAGCGTTGCCAGGTCGTCCTTCCTTCGAGAAACCGCTGCCAGCGCGACGGCTGACCGCCCCTCCCTGCCACGGAGCGATACTCGCACGGAACAGGGCGGGACCACACTGCCCAGCAGCGCCGCCGCGGGCGCGCGTCCCCTCCTGTTGGGAAGGTGGACCTGGCGCTTGCCAGCGCGTTCGCAGCACCGGGCTCGCTCCCCTCGACCTTCGAGGAACCAGACCCTGAGCCCTCCTCAGGGGCCCGCCTCCTCGAGATCTCAGTGATCCACTCCAGCAGGACGCTGACGGCTCGCCTTCCGCCACACCGGTCGTGGTTCCAGGTGGCAGCGATTGCGGTACAACAGGGGGCCTCCCGAAAGGAGCGACCATGATCCCGCCCGTCGCAATCCTGCTGGGCCAGGCTGCGACGCCCAGAGCCGGAGAGACCGAGGCCTGCGGTCCCGCCGACGAAGCAAGCTCGCTTTGCCGCGCTATCTATCGAGCCACCGGCAACGAGTTTCTTGCATCTACGGCTGACACGATCATCGTGAAGCCGGCCAAGGTCCTACTGATCCTCGCCTTGGCGTATCTGGTCAACCGCCTGATCGCTCGGTCGATCAAGCGGTTCGTCCGAGGCGTGAGCGGCGAGCGAGTGCAGCGTCGTATCGGCTCGTTGCGCGAGCACGCGCCGAGCGGCCTCGTGGACCGGGGCGAGACGCCGAGCCTCCGCTCCGCCCAGCGGGCGGCGACGATCGGCGCCCTGCTGCGCAGCATCAGTGCCTTCGCGGTGTGGGTGACAGCGGGCCTGATGGTGCTGGGTGAACTCGGGCTGGCCATCGGTCCCCTGATCGCCGGGGCCGGGATCGTCGGCATCGCCTTGGGCTTCGGGGCCCAGAACCTCGTGCGCGACTTCCTCTCGGGCATCTTCATGCTGGTCGAGGACCAGTACGGGGTGGGCGACATCATCGACGCCGGCCCAGCCAGCGGCACCGTCGAGGCCGTGAGTCTGCGGACGACGCGTATCCGGGACGTGAACGGCGTCGTCTGGCACATCCCCAACGGCAACATCGAGCGCATTGCGAACAAGTCCCAGCAGTGGTCGCGTGCCCTGCTCGACTTCGAGGTCGCCTACGACACCGACGTGGACTTCGCGGGCGACGTCATCAAACGAACGATTATCAACGCGTGGAACAGCGACCAGTGGCACAACGTGATCATGGAAGAGCCCGAGGTCTGGGGCGTCGAGAACCTGGGTGCGGACGGTGTCACAATCCGGGTGGCGGTGAAGACGCTGCCGGGCCAGCAATTCCCCGTGGCGCGGCACCTGCGGTCGCAGATCAAGGCCGCCTTCCAGGAGGCCGGAATCGAAATTCCCTTCCCGCAGCGCACGATCTGGCATCGCACCGACGGTGCCAGGTTCCCCAGGAGCGTGCTGCCAATTGAGATTGCCGACGGTGACCAACCGGAGGGCGACTGACCGCGGCTTTGGCGGGCGTCGCGCTCACCGTTCCCGCTCCGGGACGCGCGTGCCGCGCGCCCCGGTGGGCGTTCCTTGACCGGGACGCGCTCGTTCCGCCTATCGCCGAACGGGGCCGCCGTCTGTGGCGAAGGCGCGCCAGGATCCGCGCGCCCCATGAGGGGTCCGATCCGACGAATCCGGCACGGGGAGGGCGGTGGCTGCCTCGTAG
>JBOGID010000120.1:0-8249 GCA_050742295.1 Acidimicrobiales bacterium
CCCCACGACGGCACGGTGTGGGCGAGCACGGTCGTGGAGTTCCCCGTCGGCCTGGGAGAGGTCCAGCGCATGTTCGATTTGGGTCGCAGGGCGGGCTCGACCACCTTCCTCGCCGGCGACCCTGACCGCCGGGCCCGGGGCGCCCACGCCGTGTTCTGGGGAGGCCCCGAGGGGCTCGTCCTTGGGGCGGGCGGCGCGGAGGCGACCGAGGACGACCTGCTCGCCGACATGGAGGCGCTGGTCGGCATCGCCCGCCGGCTCGCACCAACCGTCGGCTACGCCTTCGTCTCCCTCGATATCGGCTTCATGAGCGGGGGGAGCTACCGCGAACTCCTCGGTGGCGCCCAGCAGGGCCAGGTGCGCCGCATGTGTGACGAGATCGTGCTCGACGCCTTCCTCTATCAGATCCTTGGCCCCGGTCACCTGGAGCGGCTGGCGAATCGGCCGGACGGGGTACCCCCCGACGTCTCCCGCATCGCCGAGGACAGGTTCGAGCTGACCATCGGCTCGCCTGGTGACTGGATCTTCGACCACTATCCGCCGGGGGCGCTCTACGGCGACCCGCCGCGGCTGAGCGGCGTAGGCCGGTGGTGGACGGACATCGGCTCCCACCGCCGGGACCCGACGATACAGGCGCAGGGGCGGGACCTTCTGGCGCCAGGCATCCTCACCCTCGACGAGGCGCGTGCGCTAACTGTGTGAGCGCACGTGTCAAGAGGCTTTCTTGAGCGCGCGCGGTCGTGGGTGGGCGGGGCGTCGCTCGGTGACAGGGATGGGAATGGGGTTGTCGGTGCCGTGCTCGATGGCCTGGGGGCGCTCAGCGTTAACTCGGTGCTCGGCGAGCAGTCTGGTGTCGCCGGCGACAACAGTCTTGATTGGATGACCCCCGTTGGGTTGGGAGCGCGGTCGGCTCAGTGTTAGAAGGCGCCCGGCGCACAGCGCAGGGATGCACGCACGTTGCAGGAGCTGACAACCGCGAGATCCTGGTGTTGTTGGTGAACGTTCCCGGCCCTCGACCGCCGGGGCGTTCACACGGTGGCGTACACCTCCTCGGGATCGACGCTGCGCAGCGTGTGGTAGCAGCGGCGGGCGAGCTTGCGGGCCACCGCGAGGGCGGCGAGCTTGCCGTCGTGTCGCTGCTTGACCGAGCGGTAGTAGGCGTAGTCGGGCGCGGCCGGGCGCGCCGAGCACTTGGCCGCCTCGTAGAGCGCCCACCGCAGGATCCCCGGTCCCTGGTGGGACAGGTGGCCGCTGGCCCGGTGGGTGTCGGAGGAGTCCACGGTCACGTCGATCCCGGCATGGCGGACGACCTGCATCGAGCGGGAGAACCGACGGCAGTCGCCGAGCTCGGACCAGATCGCCACCGCGGTGAGCCCGCCGACGCCGAAGTGCTCGCGCACCAGCGCCCGGCACGCCGGCTGGCGGGCGCCGAACCGGGCCAGCTCCGCCCGCAGCGGCAACGCTTCGGCGTTGGTGGCCTCGATCATGGCGTAGCCGGTTCGGATGCGCTGTCGCGCCGCGTCGCTCACAGGCAGGGCGGGATCGCACAACCGGGCCCTGGTCGCCGGCGTGGCGATCTCCCCGTCGGGAACTGGCAGCCCGTGCTGGAACAGCTCGGCGTGGATGCGCTGGACCCACTGGGTGCGCTGGTCGACCAGGGACTTGTACAGCCGGACCCGTTCGCGCCACTCGAGCACGCACTCGGGCGGGATCCACGACTCGGGCAGGTCGCCGTCGGCGAGCAGGGTGCGCAGCAGGCGGGCGTCGGTGCGGTCGGTCTTGGCCCGTCGTTTGCGGCCCCGGGCGGCCTGGGTGTCGGCGGGCTCGGCCAGGTGCGCCTCGAACCCCGCGGCGGTTATCTCCTCGACCACGTACCGCCACCCGGTGCAGCCCTCCACGGCCAGGGACACCGACCCGCCATCGGCGCGCGGAGCCACCTCGGACTCCAGCCAGTGGCGGAACCGGACCCGGGTCGGCTGGCCGACGCGACCTCGCCACACCTCGCCGCTCTCGGTCGACACCACGTCGAATGTGATCTGGGCTCGGTGCAGATCGAGCCCACCTACCATGCTCATCACGGACCTCCTCGCAGCGAATGGGATGGGTTTGACGCACCCAATGGTTGCCGAGGAGGTCCCCTCTTCTCTTGCGACCGTCGACAGCGCCCTCACACATGGATTGTTAGACATACAACGCCAAGGCGGTCTCAGGTGAGCCCCCTCCAGCGAGCATTCCCATCTCCGCTCTCGGTTGGCCTCACGCCGTTCCGGCTGCTGTGTTGCATCGTGGGTGCCGGGGTCCTTGCGTCGCTCATGCCCGTGGTGACCGACTCCGCCGAAGCAGCAATCAGCCCGATCGTTCAGATCAAGACCTACCAGCGAACCAACCGCCGTCCCGGCGGGAGGCACTCCCATCCTGGCCGGAGCGCAGACGCGGACGAACGGTCCACCAGGTGTTTGTATCTGGCACCTAATACCGGTAGCTTGAAGTCATTCTTGAAATAGGCACAACGGGGACGGCCGGCGTGTGCAGCAGTCGGCGGGACGTACGGGTGACTCGGGCGCAGATCCTCTTATGGCGTCGCGACCCGTGGCGGTCATCAGGCACGGGCTCTGCTCGCGCAAGCTGTTGCCTCGTCCCACCTGAGACCATGGCTCTCACGTGCCGGTAACCGTGGCCAGAGGCGTCCGGGCCAAGATCCACCAGGACCCCGGGGGGATCCTGATCCAGGTGCAGGGAGCGTCGGACACCGATGTGGCTGCGGCTGCCTTGGAGGCTGCTCGGGTGGAGATCGCTGGCCTCGACGGGGGGTGGGAGTCTGCCCCCAACCTGGAGCCCGGCCAGTCGAACGGCCCGAAGTACCTCGCACCCATCGTCCCCCTGCCCTCGGGCCCGATCCTCTACGTCGACGGCGGTGAGACGCCCGAGGAGCTGCTGGCCACCATCCCCGACATCGTGGCCCGTCACCTGGAGGGCGCGGGAGTCAAGAGGGCGCGGATCGTCTCGCCCCGCGCCGACGGGCCCATCGTCGACATGCGCTCGGCCTTGAAGGGCGTGCTGCTCCGCCTGTACACCCCACCTGACCACCCCTACGACCCGTACAACTGGCCGGCCATCCCGCCGGAGTGGTTCGACGTGGCGGCCGAATGGCTCGCCGCCGGGCCCCACGAGGGCACGGTCTGGGCGAGCACGGTCGTGGAGTTCCCCGTCGGCCTGGGTGAGGTCCAGCGCATGTTCGATTTGGGTCGCCGGGCGGGCTCGACCACCTTCCTCGCCGGCGACCCTGACCGCCGAGCCCGGGGCGCCCACGCCGTGTTCTGGGGCGCCCCCGAGGGGCTCGACCTTGGCTCAGGCGGCGCAGAGGCGACCGAGGACGACCTGCTCGCCGACATGGAGGCGCTGGTCGGCATCGCCCGCCGGCTCGCACCGACCGTCGCCTACGCCTTCGTCTCCCTCGATATCGGCTTCATGCGCGGCGGCAGCTACCCGGCCGGTGGCGCCCAGCAGGGCCAGGTGCGCCGCATGTGTGACGAGATCGTGCTCGACGCCTACCCCTATCAGATCCTTGGCCCCGGCCACCTGGAGCGGCTGGCGACACGGTGGGACGGCGTATCGCCCGACGTCACCCCTATCGCCGAGGACAGGTTCGAGCTGACCATCGGCCCGCCTGGTGACTGGCTCATCGACCACTATCCGCCGGGGGCGCTCTACGGCGACCCGCCGAGGCTGAGCAGCGTGGGCCGGTGGGGGAGGCACATCGACTCCTACCGGAGGAACTCGACGATCCAGGCGCAGGGGCGGGACCTCCTCGGGTCGTGCATCTTGACATTCGACGAGGCACGTGCACTCTTCGTACAACGCGAACGCCGGCCCGCATGAGGCCTCTCCAGCGAGCCTCCCCATCTCCGCTCTCGGTTGGCCCCGCCCGGTTCCGGCTGCTGTGTTGCATCGTGGGTACCGGGGTCCTGGCGTCGCTGATGCCCGTGGTGACCGACTCCGCCGAAGCAGCAATCAGTCCCGTCGTTCAGATCAAGACCTACCAGCGAACCAAGCGCCCGTTTCCAACACGCGCGCCGCCGGCCACGGCCGAGTTCTGGACGATGGGCTACTTGGACGACGCCTGTCTCACCTTTCCTGGCGTCGCCTGCATGACCAGGCGTAACCCGACGCGAATGCGTCCGGAGGCTTCCGCTCAGGCATTGACGCTGTGGGTACTCGCAGCGCTTCTGAATGACCAGCCCATTCCCTTGGTCGGCCGAAAGGGATATGAATTCGTTGACTGGGAGGTCGGGCCGACCAAAGAAATCGACGCACCAGACGGAGAGCCGCCTGGCGATCCGAACCGAGATCCGTGCGATCCCACCCCGGGCCCGAAGCTTCCGACTCGTTGGCGCATTGACATCGCAGTGCAACGAAGCACGATAATCGAGGTCAAGAACTACCAGAAGCGGTCGGAAGTAGAGAATCAGCTCGCCTGTTATGAGGCTGCCGCAGTAGCCCAGCATCAAGTTGACTTCGGTCGCAACACGACCCTCGAAGGCAACGTGTTTCCGTTCGCCCCGATCAACGCAATTGGCAACAGCCCGCAGGACGCAACCGTGTGGTGCGTCTGGTACCCGGAAGGACCCACCACTGAAGGCCATGCGTACTTCGCCCGGCTGGTAGAGACGCCTCAGCCGCAGCAGGACCAGTGCAACCCGAATCCGGCGGGCGGCAACAATCCCGCGCTCAACAACGACACCGTTATCGACACGATGGAGAAGCTGATCGAGGCCCTGATTGCCGCCCTCGGCGCTGCCGCGGCGGCGATGATTCGGAAGCATCTGCGGCCTGCGCCCGTGCCCGCGCACAAACGTGTCACCTCAGGAGCTTCGACGACATACCAAATTAATGCCGCAATGCTGCCCGATCAAGCCCGGCTGCTGAACGTAGATTGGGGTGACGGCACAACGAGTACGGTGAATGTCCCGATCGGAACGGGCGTCCACACAGCATCCTTCAACAAGATCTTCACCAATACAGGCATTGGCGTCAGGCGCCTCAACCAGCAGGTCGGGATCAGCGAGAACAACGCTCTCGGTCCATCGTCGGTAGTGGCTCCGGGTGACCCCTCGTTCGACTTCGTCACCGATGTCGATCCCGCGCCTCATGCCGAGAGTGATCCAGACGGGGATCCGGCGACCACCCTAACCGTCGATCCGGGAGCGTACCTGCTCGATGGCCAGACGGTGCGAGTAAGCGGCGCCGGTTTCCACCCCAACTCAACCGGGGCGCTCCGCATTTGCAACACCGGGGACACTCAGGTGTGCACGAGCGATCTTGCAACATACTCAACCAACGGATCGGGTGCTTTCGGTCCTGTGCAGGTGGGGCTGGTCAGGACCTTCTCGCACGATGGCGTCGCCATTGACTGCGGCATCGTGGCGTGCCGACTCGCCGGCAACACCTTGGCTCGTTATGCATCGCACCAGATTGCCTTTGGTGACGTCGTGTCGCGCCCGCCGCCGGCTGACCTGGACGGCAGTGGGACCACTGACATCTCGCTCTATCGGCCGTCGGCAGGTGCGTGGCATGTACGCGACCGGGATACCACATTTCTTGGCCAAGCTAGTGACTTGCCGGTTCCGTGCGACTACAACAGCGATGGACGGGACGATATCGCGGTCTACCGTCCGTCAATTGGCTGGTGGTTCATCCGTGACCGGCCCACCGTCTTCTTTGGTACCGCTGGCGATGTCCCCGTGCCCGCGGACTACGACGGAAACGGCACCTGCGACATCGCGGTCTTCCGGCCCTCAGTCGGCGGGTGGTTCATTCTCGGCCAGCCGACGGTTTTCTTCGGGGCGAGCGGTGACATCCCCGTGCCCGGCGACTACGACGGAAACGGAACGGCGGACATTGCAGTCTTCCGCCCGTCCGTCGGCGGCTGGTACCGGCCGGGCGCGACCACGACCTTCTTTGGCCTCAGTGGCGACATTCCGGTTCCGGGAGACTTCGACGGCTACGGCCTAACTGCCATCGCCGTCTTTCGGCCATCCGTGGGCGGTTGGTACCAGCTCGACGGGCCAACCGTGTCCTTTGGGCACAGCGGTGATCGCCCTCTACCACTGCCTAGCGCTGTTCGCCAGGTCTTTTTTCCGTGACCTGACTTCCGCGGTTGGGATACCGGCCGATCGCACGCATTTCGTCGTAAGGAGCGACGCCCCTCCAGAGCCCTTCTGCTCTCGTTGAATTAGGGTCGTGGCTGCTCCGTTCGTCCGCTGACGCCTGGTGTCGCGGCGGGTGGTGAGGCCCTTCCTCGGCCCCAACGGCGACGTCCTGTGTGCGACCCACGGGCGCGGGTCGGCCGACCTCGTCATTGCCGCCCGCGGGTGGTACGTCGCCGGTCAGCTTCCGACCGGTTTTCGGCATGAACGGTGACCGCCCGCTGCCACGTCTCGACTGCGATCCGGCCGCTGTTCATTCCGTAGGCCGTAGGGTCGACAGGCCCGTGCGCATCACCGTCAACACGCTGTCGGTCACCGACGAGAACGAGGGGATCCGCACGATGATCCGCGGCCTCGTGGCCGCCCTCGTGCGCCTCGACGGGGAGAACCGCTACCGCCTGATCTGCAGCCGGGCCAATGCCGGGCTGTTCGAGGCCGTTGCCGGACGCGTCGACCTCCTGCTCGTGCCTGAGGACCGGCGCCGTCCCCTCGTCCGGATCCTGCGCGACCAGGTGACGGTGCCGCGCCTCGTCCGGCGGGACACCGACCTGCTGCTGACGCCCTCCACCGTCGGGAGCCTGGCCACGCGTGTGCCCCAGGTGGTGATGATGGTGGCCCACCTCGCCCTCCCCTCGGTGCGGAAGGAGGCGGGTGGGGTGGCGCTCTCGCTCGCCCACCGCGTCTACTACGGGCCCATGATGCGGGCGTCGCACCGGCGGGCGGCGGCTGTGGTCGCCATCTCCGAGTTCCTTGCCAGCCGGCTCGCGGCGGAGAACGGGCTCGACCCCGCACGGGTCCACGCCATCCCGTGCGGCATCGACGAGACCGAGCGGCAGCCCCAACCTGGCGCCGGCGACGCCAGCCCCGGGCACGTGCTGTTCGTCTCGACGTTGTACCGGTACAAGAACGCCGTCCTCGTGGTGCGGGCCATCGCCACAGCCAGGGCCGGGGGCCACCCGCTGCGGGCCGTGATCGCCGGGCGCGACCCCGACGGCAAACAGATTCCCGCTCTCCACCGGCTGGCCGTTGACCTCGGTGTCGAGGACCTGGTGGTGTTCGCCGGGAAGGTCTCCGACGACGAGTTGGAGCGCCTCTATGGCGGCGCCGCGGTCGTGGCCTTCCCGTCCCGGGCCGAGGGGTTCGGCTTCGTGCCCCTCGAGGCCATGGCCCGCGGGATCCCGGTCGTCGTGGCCGCCCGCACGTCGCTCCCCGAGGTGGTAGCCGGCGCCGGCCTGCTGGTCGATCCCGACGACGACGCCGGGCTCGCCGACGCTCTCGTCCAGGTCGTCGCCGACCCGGACCTCCGCCAGCGCCTGGTCGAGGCGGGGCACCGGCGGGCCGCGGAACTGACGTGGGACCGGGCCGCCCGCAGGTTCATCGAGCTGTTCCGGGACTTGGCGACGCCCGCTCGGGAACCGGAAGCACCGAGCGGGACAGCGCGGTTTTGAACGCCGACCACCAGAGCGCGGCAGCCAGCCACGTCCCGATGGCCAGGCCCGTGGCAAAACCGACCTCGTCGGCGACGAAGGCACCGGCGAGGGGTCCGGCCAGAGTGAGCGGGATGGTCGCCACCCTCGTGCGCAGCGTCAGGCGCGCCGCAGCCAGCGAGCGCAGGCCGGCGAGGGCGCCGGCCATGACCGCCGATCCGCACAGCGTGAGGCCCATCGGGAGTAGGACCGGGCGGGCGGCGGCCCAGGTGTCGCCGAACAGGCTGCGACCGGCACCGGCGGGCAGGGCCAGGGCGGCCGCGGTGGCGAGGGCCGCCGTCACGAGGAGAACGCCGGAGGCGCGCCGCATCGACCTCGACACGCGAGCGGGGTTGTCGCGTGCGTGGCGCGCCCCTTCGGGGACAAGGGTGAGGTAGATGCCGGCGTACAGGACGTTGATGGGCCCGAAGATCGTCTGGGCCACCCGGACGGCGCCGACGGCAGCCAGACCGCTCACGAGCCCGAGCAGCCACAATCCGGCGTAACTGGCCCCACCGGCGGCCAGGAACTCCACGAAGAAGGGTGCTCCCAGGTCGCGGTTGGCCCCGATCCATTC
>JBOGID010000121.1:0-13433 GCA_050742295.1 Acidimicrobiales bacterium
AATGTCGAGGGCGCTCGGGGGACGGCCCAGGCGCTCGGTCGCGAAGGCGAGCAGGAGGCGGAAGGTGTCCCGATAGGCCGCCACTGTGTTGGGGCTCGCCCCTCGCTGGGAGAGGAGCCGCTCGGTGAAGAACGCCTGGAGGGTGGGGGCGAGCGCGGTCACGGCCGTGCCCCCCGCCGGCGATCGAGGCGGGCGGCGGCCAGCTCCATCAGCTCGGGCGCCGCCGACAGGTACCAGTACGTGCCGGCCGCGTCCACGTGGCCCAGATAGGTGGACAGCGCCCCCAGGCGGCCCTCGACGTCGGCGCCCGAGCGGTGCCAGTCGACCAGCGTCCGCACGGCGAAGCTGTGGCGGAGATCGTGTATCCGCGGGCGCGGCGTTGCCGTCCGCAAGCCCATGGCGGTGGTGAGCGCGACGAAGGCCGATAGGACGCTCCCGTAGCTCGGGGCGGAGCCGGCGGTGGAGACGAAGAACGCCGAGCAGACGCGGGCGGGGCAGAGCATGTCACGGCGTTCGCAGTAGTCGCGGAGGGCGGCGGTGGCGCTCGGGTGCAACGGGACGAGGCGCGTGCGGGCGCACTTCGCCTCTCTGACCGTGATCACGCCCTCGGTGAGATCGACGTCGTGGCGGCCCAGCCGGAGCGCTTCGCCCACCCGCATGCCTGAGCAGGCCAGGAGGCCGAACAGCGCCTCCAGGGTGGCCGACCGCAGCGCCGGGCGCAGCCCGCGGGCCGCCGTGAGCAGGGCGGCAATGTCGGCGTCGGACCACAGGTAGGGCGCCCGACGGGGCGCCGACGACGGCCACAGCCCGCGCGGGGGCACCTCGGTCGCAGGGTCGACGGTGGCCAGGTAGCGGGCGAAGCTGCGGGCCGCGCCGAGGCGGTGCGAGCGGGAGATGGGCTGGAGGTGGGCCGGCAGCCCCGCCCAGGCGACGGCCAGCTCCACGGTGACGGTGGAGGCGCCAGCGGCCTGGAGGTAGCGGACGAACTGCGGCAGGGCCCGACCCGGGAACGTCAGCTTGAACCCCAGGGCCCGGCGCACGCGCAGGTAGTCGTCGAGGTGGCGGTCGAGGTCTGTCACCGTCCATCGCCTCCCGGCCACGGGCGGGCCAGCCGCCGCAGCGCCTGGAGGTCGGCGCGGGCGTAGATGGCGGTGGCGGTCACCCCGCGGTGGCGCAGGACCTCGCCGATCTCGGGCAGCCCGGCCCCCGCCGCCAACAGCTGGCAGGCCAGCGTGTGGCGCAGGCGGTGCGGCCCCACCGGCTCGACGCCCGCTCGCACGCAGGCGGTGCGGACGATCCCGCAGATCCCCTGGCGGCTCAACGGGCCGAAGGGTGCTCGGGCGTGCAGGAACAGCTCCCGGCGGGTGGTCCTCGGGCGGCCGTGGCGGAGGTAGGCGACAACCGCCTCGCCCACGTCAACGGGCAGGGGCAGGCGGTCGGAGCGGTTGCCCTTTCCCCGCACCACCAGCTCCCCGGCCCGCCAGTCGACATCCTCGAGCCTCAGGCCCGCCACCTCGCTGGCCCGCAGGCCGAGGCGGACCAGCACGACCAGCACGGCGTAGTCCCGCCGGCCGCCTGCTCGCTGCCGGTCGCAGGAGCCGAGCAGCGCCGACGCCTCGGCCCGGCCGATCCCCCGCGGCAGCAGGGAGCGACGCCGGGCGCTCACCGCTAGCGCCGCAGGCGACAGGTCTGTCCCCACCAACTCCTCGAGGAAGCAGAACCGCAGGAAGGCCCGTAGACCGGCCACGAAGTACTGGACTGAGCCGGCGGAGACCCGAGACGCCTCGGATCGCACCGCCCGGGTGACGTCGGCGGTGGTGATGGAGGCGAGCACACGGTCGCCGGCGAGCCCGGCGACGAAGCGGTGGGCCCGCTGCAGGTATGCGTCCGCTGTGCTGACGGCGAGCCCTCGTTCGGCGAGCAGGTAGGCCCGGAAGCCTGCCAGTGTCTCGTCGTCGACCTCGTCGGGCGGAGAGGTCACGGCGAGCGCCGCCCGCTCGGCCAGGAGCTCCAGCAACGGCGCCAAGCCTTGGTGGGAGGTCGTGCGCTCGCCCTTCGACGCGCGGCGTTCCGCGAGGAACGCCTCAATGCGCTCGGGCGCCAGGTCCGCCGCCACCAGCCTCGACGCCTGCATCCATCGGCTCAGGTGCGCGGCCTGCCGCAGCAGCTTGGCGACGGTCGAGGCCGTGTAGCCCGAGCCCTCCAATCGTGCCGCGTAGTCGGCGGCGAAGGGCGCCAACGGCCCTTCCATCTCGCCAGTTCCCGCTCGGCCTCCTCGACTTCCCATCGGTTCCTCCTTCTCCGTTTCGGAGAGGGGAGGATGGGCAGGACCCCGGCGGTTATGCCGACAAGTTCCGCCAGCTCAGCACTTTGACCAGCCGCTTCGTCTGTGGGGTCGGCATAACGCGCGCGTCGGCATAATCCTCGCTATGCAGACATCGGAATAACGAGGACAACGATCGCTCGGCCTACAGCGGCAAGCGACGGCCGGCCTACGAGCGGCTCCTCGCAGATGTCGAGGAGCGCCGCCTCGACGCCGTCGTCACGTGGCACAACGACCGACTGCACCGCTCGCCTCGCGAACTGGAGGTCTTCATCGACCTCGTCGAGCGCAGCGGCGTGCGGGTCGCGGTGGTCAGCGGCGGCGACTACGACCTGACGACGCCGGAGGGACGCTTCACCGCCCGCATCGTCGGGGCGGTGGTGAACCGGCCTGGGTTTGATGGAGGCTCGTTGAGTTGGATTTCCCGGTCCGGCGTGCGGCCGCCCCAGGCGCCCCCGATCATTGCACGTCCGGCGTCCCGAGGGTTACGGGTTGAGCAGCTCTTCAACGGTCACCGGGTCGCCGCAGCACGGGGACAGGCCGCCTGGGCCGAGGCTGCGCATGAAGGTGTTGCAGTCGCCACAGCGCTGCTCGCCGAGTGCTCGTTCGTCACAGCTCGGGCATTCGTAGACGGTCTGGGATCGGCGGGGCTGGCCGGGCGGAGGCAGGACCTCGGGCGCGTTGGGTGCTCGGTGACGCCGGCGGTGGGCGGCGACCCGACACGCGTCGCGGCAGTACCGGCGCTTGCCGATCGGTTCGAACGGGGCCACGCACACCGGACAGGGGATCGTTACAGCATCGTTACTGGACGGGGTCATGCGGCACTCTCCTCGGTGGGGGTGTGGCGGCCGGGCCGGGGTGGCGGCGGTGCCAGGTGGCCTCGACCTCCGCCGGGGTCTGATCGTCGAGCTGGCCATGGATCCGGACCTCGTTGAACCAGCAGACCCACCGACAGATCGCCACCTCGAGGTCGTCCAAGCCCTTCCAGTGCCCGCCGTTGAGGGCGATGGCGGCGGGGTTGTGGTGCAGTTCGGCTTTGAACAGCCCAATGGCGGATTCCGCCATTGCGTTGTCGTAGGAGTCGGCGACGGTGCCGATGCTCGGCTGAGCGCCGATTTCGGCCAGGCGGTCCGTGTAGGCGATCGAGGTGTACTGGCTGCCTGCATCGCTGTGGCAGACGAGGCCCTCCAGGCTCATCCCCCGCCGGGCCCAGGCTGCCATGTTCAGGGCGTCGACCACGAGGGAGGCGGCCATGGTGCGGGCCGCCTTCCAGCCCACGATGCGCCGGGAGAAGACGTCGACGACGAAGGCGACGTAGACGATCCCCGACCACGTCGAGCAGTAGGTGAAATCCGCAACCCACAGCGCATCTGGTCGTTCGGCGCTGAAGTGCCGCTTCACCAGGTCGGGGGCCCGCACCGCAGTGGGGTCAGCCCGGGTGGTGAAGCGGTTACGGGCTCGGGTGGCGCCCTGGATGCCGAGGACCCGCATCAGCCGGGCGACCTGGTCACGGCCGACGTCGATGCCGGCGCGCACCGCGGCGGTGTGCAGCTTGCGGCGCCCATAGACGGAGTAGTTGGCCACGAACAGAGCCAGCAGCAGTGGCGCCAGGACAGCGTCGGCGATGGCCCGGGCCGACGGCGGCCTGGCCTTGGCCGTCCAATACGTCGAAGGGGCGATCTCCAGCGTGCCGCAGATCGACTCGACCCCCCATCTCAGCCCACCGGAGTCCCTGCTCCGGTGGGCGTCGATGAACGCAACTACCTCCTGGGTCGACCGTCGAGTTCGGTCGCGAAGAAAACTGACGCCGCCTTCAAGATGTCGTTGGCCCGGCGCAGCTCTCGGTTCTCCCGCTCCAACTCGGCGATGCGCTGGGCATCGGCGCTCGACGTGCCCGGCCGTCGTCCCGAATCGATCTCGGCCCGGTTCACCCAGGTCCGCAACGACTCGGTGCCGATGCCCAGTTCCCGGGCGACACGGCCGATCACCCCATGGCTCTCGCCCGTCTCGCGTCGCACCTCCACCACCATCCGGACTGCCCGCTCACGCAATTCGTCGGGGTACTTCTGCGGACTCCTTCGTGCTCCAGTGTTTGCCATGCTCCATCCTCGTTTCCAAGGTTAGGAGCCTCCGCGGAACCCAGGCCGGTTCAGTGGCTCGCAAGGAATCGGAGGATCGCAGCCGCCGGGTACGGCGCAAGCACCTGGAGCTCGCCGAGCAGGGCAGGCCAGCGAGCCAGCTCGGCTGGGGCGTTCGAAACGAAGCTGAGCGTGAGCTTGTCCGCGAGGCCGCCGGCAGGGTACTCGCCGGCCAGGGCCTCATCACGATCGCCCGGGACTGGAGTCGTCGGGGCGTCCCGGGGCCGACGGCGTCCCCTTGGACGGCGCCGACGTTGCGGAAGGTGTTGCTGTCGGCGCGAATTGCCGGCCTTCGGGAGCACGGAGCTGACCCACGCGGGAGGGTGCTGGGAGCGTTGTCGCCGGCGGTCTGGGAAGGGGCAATCGACCGCCGCACGTGGGACCACCTCCGGGCCGTGCTCCTGAACCCTGAGCGACTCACCCTGGGAAACGCGCCGACGAAGTATCTCCTGATGGGCGTCATCTTCTGCGGCGTGTGTGGCGGTCGAATGTTCTCTCGCCCAAGGGACGACCACACGAAGCGCTACGTCTGCGCCGGCCGTCGTCCAGGGCACCAACTGACGATCGTGGCCCAACCCGTCGACGACCTCGTCGCCGGGCGCGTCCTGGAGTTGCTCACGACCCCGAAGTTTCGCAAGGCCGTGCTGGCTCAAGCTGGACCGGCTGACGACGGAGCGCTCGGCCGGGCGCTCGCGGCACTGGGATCAGCGCAGGGCCGACTGCAGGCCCTGGACGATGAGTTTTACGTGCAAGGCGCCATCGGCCAGCGTCGCTACCGCTCGATCAGGACGCGGTTGGAGCGGGAAGTCGAGCGCCTCCACACGCAGGTCGATCAGGAGAGCAAGCAGCGAATCGTCCTGCATCCTGATCCCCGGCGCCTCTGGACGGAGGCAGACTTCGGGCAGCGCCGGGAGCTCGTGCGCCTCGTCGTCGAGCGTGTCCGAGTGATGCCCGCACGCCGAGGGGCTCGCTTCGATCCTGCGCGAGTCCGCTCGACATTCCGCTGCTTGACATCGGCGGCTTCGTGAGGTCGGCTGGTCAAGCAGGATGAGATCGTGAGCCATCTCGGGCGCCAGGACGGTTATCCACTGGTCGTCGACCTTCGGGGCCGGACGATCGAGTCATGGTCGGCGTTGTGGGACGCCCTCGCCGGTCCGTGCGGACTCCCAGGATGGTTCGGACGGAACCTCGACGCGTGGTGGGACACCATCGACACGGGAGCGATCTCGGCGGTCATAGACGCCCACCCCAAGCTGATCCTGCGCGTCGCCCGGCGGGGGATGTTTGCGTCGGACAACCTCGACGGCGCCGCATTCGCCGAGGTAACGAACGAGAGCGCATACGCCACGCTCGAAGTGGAGCCGGCCGAGGACTGACCTCGGGCGCTTACTGAGTCGTTCGGTGCCGGAGCTTCGCGGCCGGCGAGCGCAAACAACAATGGCACTCGACACGCTTATGAGCGGCGACGGTGAGCAGGTTGAGCCACGGGGCGTGTAACCGGTCAGTCACTGTCGTAGAACAGGAGCAAGACATCGCCGTCGGACTTGAACTCGAGTACGGATAAGGGCAGTGACCGCTTTGACTCCCAGTCCCAAGAGGGGTCGAACGTTCGCCCTTCCAGCTCGGCCGTCCAGCGGGATCGTCGCTGCTCGGGCTCAACCCACTCGAGTCCGCGGGTCTCCTGCGCGATGGCGACCGGCACGGCCGGATCGCTGTAGAGAGCCTCCACTCGATCGCGTCCGACCGTCTCGTTGTGCAGCTCCCAGAGGCGTCCGTCGCGATCCCACAGTTTCCAGCCGACGTCTCGTGCGGACGCCCAGTGCGGGTTGAGAAGGCGATTTACGTTCCCCTTCCGCTTGGCCGCCACGCGCAGGAGCCTCGCACAGATGCTGAACTCGGTTGACGCCCGCGCTCGTCGATGAAGGGACGATGGTCTGGTGATCTGCGCCCGGGAGGTGGGGTGAGGAAGCGATCGCACTCCGGGCCCTGAGGTGGGGTGAGGAAGCGATCGCACTCCGGGCAGTCGGAGCGGCCACACCGTTCTTATTCGAACAGGTACCTGAAGGGTCTTGAACCAGTTGGTGTCGGCGACGATGACTTCGTCGCCGATGGCGACTGGCAATCGGTGTAGGACGCGCCATCGGAGGTCGCCGGACTCAGTTTCGAACAATCGGCCGATACTGACGTCGTCGAACCGGAACGAACCTTGCTGGATCTTGGTCTTCGCCCCTTCGATCAGCGGCTGTCCGTTGAGGTGCAGAGCGACAATCTCGGCACCGGCGGTGAAGCGCGGTGACCGCATGCGAAGAGTGACCGGGCTCGTGCCCGTAACGAGCGAGAGCGTTACCTCCCGTGTGCCGGCGTCGATCGCGAGGTCGTGCGCCCGTTGCGGATTCCCGAGTGCGTCGAGCCTGGCGGCGCAGCCGGCATCCTTGTCGCGCAAGTCGACCTGGCTGTTGCGCCACACCCAGCTGGTACGGCCAAATCGGACTAGGTCCGATGCGTGGAGCGCCAGCCGATCTCGCCACACCGCCTGAGCGTCAGACTCCAGCGCCCGGTACACGGCACGCAGCGTCGAGTCCGGGATGGCATCCAACAGCCGAAGAGTCCGGTCAACCACGTCCGTCTTGTACGCCAGCTCCTCGCGTACGAGCGCTTCGTACCGCTGGAGGTCTGGTCCGGCTGAGGACCCGCGAGGGCCGCGGAGCGCCCTGAGGAACAGGTCCGAGGTCCCGTTGGCCAACCGAGCGCCTGGGGTGTGATCGGACCCGGCGATCGCGTCGGACACGGCGCGGTGATCCAAGGACACCGCCGCTTCTGCCCATTTGACGAGATAGTCGAGGCGTCCACTCTCGGCCGCGGGGCCCCCGGCGATCACGTAGGTGGCGAGCACGGCGCGGAGATCGAGCAGCGGAAACCGCAGCGTCATCGCCCGGGCGCGGTCCTCTTCCAGGAGGAAGCTGACGGCAAGGCGCTGGTTGTCGGTGAGCGGGTCGGGAACTGTGGCGGGCTCGCCATCGAATGTGAGCGCGGCGCGGCCGACGTCGAGGTCGCGCTGCCAGCGCAGCCGGCTGGTCTCGACACCCGCGATGGAGTCGGCGCACGAGACAAGCAGATCCCCCGTCGGCGCGTCGGGGACGACGACGCAGAGCGCGAGTTCCGCTTCGGATGCGGTCTCGTCGAGCGCGGCGCGCAGCTGTGCGCCGATGAGGCCCATGACCGTCAGCCGGGTCGAAGCCGACGGCGGATCGGTGAAGCGATGTAGCGACCACTCGGTACGCGAACCATCGGCGCGGGTCCTTTGCAGCCCGACACCGTGTACGCCGAGAGCAGCACTATCGGACTTTGCGAGGACAACGTTGATCGAGCCGGGTTGACCCGCGAGGTCCCAGCGCCGACGCCCGGTGGTGACGGCACGCCCAGTGGTCGTGGCCTTGACGTTCGCAGCCAGCGACGGGGGCACGCTCGGACCCGCCGGACCCCCCGTAAGGACGGCCTGGAGTGCGGCCCTTCGTTCAGGGCGAATGCCGATTTCGACGAGAACGTCCGTCGGGTCCGACGACGAACGCAACTCATTGCGGCAGAAGTTGAAGAACGAGCAACTCGCGCACGACCCCGGGTCGAAGGTGGCGTCGATATGGCGCACGTAGTCGCCGATGTTTTCAGGCACTCCCAGGGAGCCCTCTTGCAGCAACGCCACGCGCTCCGCGGCGCGAAGCCGCACCTCTTCGCGATGGTCGTCGAGCAGTTCGACGAGTGCCTCAGGTTGCAGGAAGGCGTTGCGGGGGACCGCGAGCGCTCCGTAGCGATGCACGTGCATACCGTCGGGCAGTTGCGACCACTGACCCGCCGATTCGGCGCCGAGCGCGACCTGGAGGAATCCCTTGAGGATGCGGCCGTCGTCGATGCGAGACCGGACGCGCTCGTAGTCCTTGGCGTCGCCCATGATCAGCCAGGTACCGGGCGCCGACTCCTTCCTGACGACAATGGCGAAGTCGGGTTTGACGGGCGTCGCGCCGGTGACCTGCTCCAGGCCGGCGAACGGTATGCCGAGTCCCGTGATGATCGTTCCATCAGCGCCGTTGAGGGCGTGGCTATGCGCCGTTGCCAGGGCCGCGGCCGTCGGGCCGGGCGCCACGTGCCCGTTGCCGCGGCGGATGCCCTTGGGGCGATCGAGGCCGAGCGCGCCAACGGCCCTCGTCAACAGCTGCGACACGAACCGCTCGTGCCGCACCAGGCGCTCGAAGGTCATGGCGCGTATCCAGCGGGCCTCAGGGATACCTGCGGAGGTGTCCGGCGCGCCTAGCTCTTTGGCGATGGCACGGCGGTTCGAACCGACGATCATCTGATCGGTCTTGCGGTAGCGCTCGCAGCCAGCATGCGCCGACGCCGCTACCGCACTGGTACCGCCGCCTGTGTTCAGTGAACCCAACTTCGTCCCTGCCGTCGGCGGTCGGTGGCCGATACGCTCGCGCCAAGCCGGAGATGGTGCCGAGGCCGACCCTCACCGGCTAGCGACAAGATGTATCCGCTCAGTTCCATCTGTCACGCCTTGCGGTCAATCGCGAAGCTGGCGAGACCAAGCCTGCGAACTGCAGGGGTAATCATGACAGCCTTCACGACGCCGGCGGCAGTGCGGCCAACGGGCCCGTGCCCGAACGGGGATCGCGCGTATTGCTGGGCGGCGCAGCCGGGAGGATGCAACTGGTGACCGGAAGCGTCCCCCTCGGGACGTTCGTGCGGTGCGCCTCGGACGGCGTGCCGCGTGCGGGGGCCCCGCTGTTCGGCCATCAAGTGGAATCGAGCGGCGGGTGACAACCTTCGCGGCGTGGCGGCGCAGCTGGCCGCTGATCCAGATCACTCGATCCGGAACCACTTGTCCCGTGAGCGGCCGTTCGGGTGGTCCCGGTCCGGCATGACCTTCATTCCGTCGAAACGCGTGCTGCCGTCAGGCATGAAGATCCTCTCCGTTTGCGCGATCAGTTATTCTGGATCCCGAGTGTGACAATTTGGCCCGAACGTGCCCATTCCGCCGTGCTGATTTCGAGTGCGAACCGGGCCGAGGACGCTGCGGCGCGTCGTGGCCGGGTCACCTCCGCACGTTGCAACCAGATCGCCGCGTGCCGGTGATTTTATATGTGCTCGGCGGCCCTGCGGTGCCGACAGCCGGGAGGCGATAGCGGCGACATCGGCGGGCAGCGGCGCGGACGTCGACGGGTCGAGACCGGCCGCGAGGTGCCGGGTCCACGCGTCGTCGCCCGAACAGCAGCCCTCTGGCATCGCCTGCTCGAACCCGGTAGCGGTCAGCTGGCGGTCCTTCTTAGGGGTGATCACGGCGAAGCGATGCTCCGCATGGAGGCGGGCGCCAACTCCCGTGCGGTGAGGGTGTTGGCCTCGGGGACGACGGAGTCGACGAGATCGCCGACGAGGGGGACGTGTTCGGCCACGAGCTTCGGTTTGACGCCCCGGTGGTTCGCCTCGACGGTGGCGGCGAGGGCTCCGCAGCATTCTTTCCTCGTCCGCGACCTCAGTGTGCACCCTTGGCGGTGGGCCGCCTCGCCACTCTGTCGTGTTCGGAATTCCGTACAGGCGATGCCGGAGTGAGACCGCTGGACTGGCCCCGGTGCTACAACAGGCCAATGGCGCACAAGCGGCGGAAGGGCGGCCGGTCTACGGCGCCCAAGCACAAGCAACTCACGGGCCGGCAGAGCTCCCTGCGCCTCACGGGACCCCGGCCGAACGAGATTGAGCGCCGCGTCCTGCGGCAATGGGTCGCCGGAGGCTGGCTGCGCTGGTGGCCGGCGGACCTCCTGTTCATCCTGCAACTGGCCGCCCAGAACGAGGCAGAGCCCGACCACGACGTGTTCGAGGTCGAGGCCAAGCGCTTCGACCTTGACGAGTCGGTGTGGGAAGCGCCGACCGACCCCGAGGAAGCCGGGCGCCAGGAGGACATGCGCATCCACCTCGGCCGCTGCTCCGACGCCGCCGGCCTCCCTCCCGTGTTCACCCGGCGGGACATGCTGGCCCTCGCCGAGCACTACGGCCTCCTTCGCTGCGACGGTGGCGGGCGGGTGGTCGTTGTGGACCCGCTCCCGCTCGTCACCGACACGGGCCAGCTCTCGCCCGAGGATGTGGCCAACGAGGACCGGCTCCGGTGGGCCGACGAGTTCGAGGGCATCTCCCAGCGGGTGATCGCGGTCTTCGTCGACGAGAGGCTCGACGAGTGGCGGGCGCCACTGAGCGAGGTCGCGGAGACGATCGAGGCCTCAGTCGAGGACAGCCGGCAGGCCCTGGTCTTGCTCTGCGAGGAGGGTGACTTCACCGTGGCGCCCGACCCCGAGACGCTGGGTGACGGCGACGAGGTGGTCATCGTCGTGGACTGGGCGGCGTTCGACCGGAGCCGGTTCCACCTGGGCGGGTACACCGAGGATGAGGACGGCTGAGAGGGGAGGTCCTTTTCGCCCTCAGTCGAGCCGGGTGACCAGTGCGTACCGGCCCCGGTTCCAGAGGGCACCGGGCGGGAAGGCCCGCTCGACCCGCCCTTCAAGCTCCAGGGCGGAGCCCTTGTCCGCCGTCTCGGCCCACCGGATGTGGAGATCGCAGCGCGCCATCGCCCCTCGGCCCCAGTCCTGAGCGCGCATGGGCTCGCCCCGCTCAACCTCAGCCAAACGGTCACGGAGCCAGTCGGCATCGGCGAAAGCACGGTCCGCCGCCGCCTCACCGAGCCCGCTCACGAGGCTCTTGCCCGAGGCGTACCGGGCAAGCCGGCCACGGATGCCCTGGGGCGTCCCGCCTCCTGAGCGTGGACCAGCTATCCCCACGTAGACGACTGGCCCGTCCGGCCCCGACCGGGCCATGTAGACGCCCGGCTTCCGAGGGGCGGTCCGGGCCTGATCGAAGGGCGCCCAGGGCGACCAGTCCGCCATCAGGTCGGCTGCCGCTAGCGCACTGTCCATGGCCCCAATTCTCCCGTGGTCTGGGCGGGCCGCCGGAGGTCGAGCTACCCGAGCGGCAGCCGCAGCGTGCCCAGATCCTCCCAGCCGCCGATCCGCGACCAACGCCAGACTTGGGAAACGTCGTAGGCCGTGGCCAGCCAAACCGCGTCGATGCGCTCCGGCAACTCGGGATGGCGCTCGGGCAGCACCTCGAACGCCATGGCCGAGGTCGCCTGGTGCTGTCCGCTCTCCACCCAGATGAACAGGTGGCGTTCGTCGGCCTCAGCGCTGGCGACCTTGCGAGCGTTGTCGGCGAGGTTCCCGTACCGCTCCGTCACCCCTGTCAACACATCCGCCGCGGTTGAGCCGACGACCGAGGCGGCACCCAGGATGATCCGCCCACCGCCTGCCTTGGCCTCGATATGCCGGTAGAGCAGCCGGGCGCCGGCGGCCCGCATCGCCTGCAACGCCTCGGCGGCCGGGCCCGAAGGGGTCTTGTGCTTCAGGTCGAAACGGTCCAGCCCGGCCGCCTCCACCTCGGCTAGCAGGGCTGGGAACTCACGATGGACGTGGCGCACGTCGTGATGAACGGTCATGTCGACCACCCAGTCGTAGCCGAGTGCAGGGAACTGCCACTCACGTTTGGCGGTCTCAGCACGGCTCGCGTTCTCCGCAGACACCGTGTGGCGCGTCACCTCCACGGCGACAACTCGATCGCCGGGCAGCACAACGTCAAAGTCGTGCATCTGCGTGCTGCCGCCGCCCGGGTCGCGGTGGCGGCCCACGCCTCCGAGGTGAAGCGCAACGAGCCGCTCGGCCTGGGTCTCGTAGTTCCAACCGGAGACCACGGCCGTCACCGTACCGAGGTCAGGTCCGGCGCCGACAACGGGCGAGCGTCAACCCCTACACCGGGCACATGCAACTTTCGGGCGTGGAACGCGTCTGGCGAGCCGAACGTCAGAGGCTGGTCACAGAGTTCTGTCGGTACACCAGGTTGCGAGCCCGGCCTTTGGCACACGGACTTCGCGGGGCCGAATCCGAATCTCGGTAGCCGCCCGCGCGACTCCCGCCGCTACTGGTAGGGCCGGAAACCGCGCCATCCAGACGCCACCGCCGGCTTTCGCGCCATTTGCGCGCCATTTTCCTCGAGTCGGTGCGCCTCGGCATGCTACTCGGCGGCCTCCGTACCACTGCTGACCAGCACCTTTACGAGTGGGCGATGAGGGTCTTGATCCCCCGACCTCTGCCGTGTGAAGGCAGCGCTCTACCGCTGAGCTAATCGCCCGGGTCGCCCCACGATAGTGCAGGCTCGGGGGCACGGAGGGGGGCTCGGAACGTCGCCGTCAGGCCCATCGGATGGCGCGCGGGATCGACCTTGAGGTGCAGTCCGGCTACCAGCAGGCCTCGATGGGCACCGGCCAAGCCGGCCAATGCATCGCCTTCCACCGCCTCGACCTCCACCCGCGCCACCCGGGCCCGGCCTCGCAATCGGCCGGGAACGACCACCATGCCGTCGGCCCGCCGCTGCAGGGCTCGCATGGGCAGCACGACGGGCATGGCCGGCCCCGACGGCACGGCCCGCACCCGCACCGTGCGTTCCTCCCACGTGAGGGACCGTTCCTCGCCGTCGGACTCCCAGTGGAGCGTCCCGAGCTCCTTGGGGAATCCCCAGTTGACCCGTCCGCCGAGCCGGGAGTCGGGCGAGTCCACCACCATCGTGGTGATGCACACGCCGGGGCGGGCCCCCAATCGGGCCGGCTCCCCCACCGCCAGCTCCCGGTACGGCCCCACGGGCGAGTGGTCGAACCGGCTGGCCGTCACTACCGCCGGCCCGGGCAGGACGGCCAGCTCCGCCGGCAGCTCGCCCGACCGCCACCGGGCCCACACCACCACGCACTCGCCGGTGAGGAACCAGGGCGCGTGAGGCGCGGTCACACCCCGCACGGTACCGGTCCGGTTTCATGATGGAATCCTCCACAATGCGAATCGGCATCCTGGCCCCTCCGTGGGCCCCCATCCCCCCTCCCCTCTACGGCG
>JBOGID010000122.1:0-4411 GCA_050742295.1 Acidimicrobiales bacterium
TACTGCGTCGACGACAAGGCGCCCTACCCGACGCTCGCTCCGGTGATGACCCGGGCGATCAACTGGGACCTAATCGCCCAGCAGTACGACCAGCTGGTCAAGTACGCCACGGCCCTGCGCCTGGGCACGGCCGAGGCCGAGCAGGTCCTGCGTCGCTTTACCCGGGGCGGGCCCAAGCACCCCACCTATCAGGCCCTGGAGGAGCTGGGCCGGGCGGCCAAGACCATCTTCCTCGCCGAGTACCTGGCCTCGCCCGAGCTGCGCCGGGAGGTCCACGAGGGCCTCCAGGTGGTCGAGAACTGGAACTCGGCCAACAGTGACCTGTTCTTCGGCAAAGACGGCGAGCTGACTGGCTCCGACCGTGAGCACCAGGAGGTGTCGATGCTCGCCCTCCACCTCCTCCAGTCGGCCCTGGTGCACGTGAACACGCTGCTCGTCCAGGAGGTCCTCAAGGACCCCGTGTGGGCCGACCGGCTAAGCGACGACGACCGGCGGGCCCTGAGCCCGCTGTTCTGGTCGCACGTCAACCCCTACGGTCGCTTCGACCTGGACATGACCGCCCACCTCGATCTCCGCGCAGGAGCGGCCTCATGAGCCCCTGGTCAGCGATCGACCGTCAGGTGCTCCAGGGCGGCCGCCCGGTCGGCGGCGCTGGCCAACGAGTACCGGCGGGTGGTGTCGAGGCGCGCATGGCCCAGCAGGTCGGCGACCAGCACGATGTCGCTCCCCGCCCGAGTCAGGGTCGTGGCGAAGGTGTGCCGGAGGACGTGGGGGCTGAACTCGTCGTCGAGCCCGGCTGCCTCACCCAGGCGGGTGAAGACGTCCCGTGCCCCACGGGCCGAGAGGCGGCCGCCCCGGCGGTTGAGGAACAACGCCGGCGCCTCCGCTCCCGGCCAGTCCCGACGCATCTTCAGCCAGGAGTTGAGCGCCGCCTGAAGGTCGGGGTGCAGCGGGACCTCCCGATAACGGTCGCCCTTACCGGCCCGAACGACCAGGAGCGCACGTCGGGCCGATTGTCGGACGTCGTCCACGTCGAGGGCGACGGCCTCCCCGATGCGCAGCCCGCCGTAGAAGGGCAGCAGCGCCAAGGCGCGGTCCCGCGAACGAGGGCACCCCTCGACGGCCCGGAGCCATCGGATCGACTCCTTCTTCTCCAACGCCCGGGGAGCGGCCTGCGCCATCTCCAATCGCCGGGTGTCAGCCGGGCCGAGCCCCAGGCGGGCATAGAAGTCGTTCAGGGCCGCCAGGACGGTGTTCACGGTCGACGGCGTGCGCTTGCTCACCGTCTGGAGGAAGGACCGATAGTCGCGGACCGCCCAGTCCCTCGCAGTTCGGTCGCCCATGGGATCGCCTTCGACTGTCGCTTTGCTGAGCCAGGCGAGGTACTGACGAACCCGGGAGGCGTAGGCGCGGCGCGTGTCCTCGTCGACCGGCGCGCACGCGAGAGCCTGGACGTACGTCCCGTGGACCTGCTCCATCGCTTCGGTCAACGGCGTCGGCGACGCTCCTCGACGCCGGGCGACAAGTGGTTCCCCGTTATCGGAAGCGGATTCCGCGGTCTGACGGAGCGCACGCGTTCCGTTATCGGAAGTCACGGCCGGAGTCTACTTCCGGTAATCAGAGTTACCGGAACATCCGTGGACCTAGGAGGAAACCATTGAGCACTCAAACCGGCTGGTCGGGCATCAGGAGCTTTCCGGTCACAGTCGGGCCTTCAGAACGTGCGGAAGAAGCCGGGACATGGACCCCGACGGGGGCTATGACCGCGCCCCGGAGCAACGGTCACACTGCCACGCGACTGACGAGTGGGAAGGTCTTGATCGCCGGTGGTCTTGGGACGAACGAGACGAGTATCCCGACAGCGGATCTCTACAATCCCACCCCGGGAGTGTGGAGCGCCACCGGTGGCATGAAGATCAGGCGGACCGCCCACACGGCGACCCGTCTCCTCAACGGCCGAGTCCTCGTCGCCGGCGGTCTTGACCAGCAAGCCAGTGGAGTGGCCGTCCACGCCACCGCGGAGCTCTACAGGCCTATTACTCAGACGTGGACCCTTACCGACGAACTCGGCACGCCGCGCGCCCTCCACTCGGCTACACGCCTTCTTGACGGAAGAGTGTTGGTGGCCGGGGGGTTCAGCGACTTCGATGTCCTGGCAAGCGCCGAGCTCTACGACCCGTTGAGCAAGACGTGGAGCCCCGTGGGGAACATGGCTGTCGGGCGCTACGGCCATACGGCGACGCTTCTCGCCAACGGCGACGTGCTCGCTGTGGGAGGCCACAGCGGATCTGGCCTTGCTCTCGCCACGGCTGAGCTATTCGACTCCTCCTCGGGAGCCTGGGCGCCCGCAAGCAGCATGGCAACACTCCGCTCCTACCACCAGGCGGCGCGTCTGTCGAACGGCAACGTCCTCGTTGCGGGCGGCGTCAGCGACGCCGCGCCCCTCCCGCCAGGGTTCATGGGCCTGGCAGAAGCCGAGGTCTACGACGCGAACGCTGGCACATGGAACGCGACAGGAAGCATGAACACCCGCCGATTCGCCCATACACTGACCCGGCTACCAGACGGCACAGTGTTGGCTGCGGCGGGGGAAGACGCAGATATCAGCGTCCTCCAGTCGTCTGAGACCTACGACCCAACCGGGGGAGAGTGGACGGTCGGCCCAGACCTGACGAGCCTTCGAGCCACCCACACTGCAACGCTACTGACTAACGGCAGGGTGCTAGTAGCGGGAGGTTTCTTCCTGAATAACACGTTGTTCACAGCGGAACTCTATGGGTAGCTCTGGCCTTGACGGCATTGCCGTGTGGGGAGACACTCGCCGAAGACAGGCGATACGTGCGCCCGGCGTCGGTCCTCGGCATGAGGAAGGGGTTCAACATGACGGTCTACCGGCTTCCTTTCGAGGACGACGGCGCCTGGCAGTTGCTGCCCCAGGCGAACTGGGACGACCCGGCGACCGGGCCGCATCAGCCGTACGCCTTCGACTTCAACCACGCGGTCGGCGCCAACATCCGTGCCTCCCGTGGCGGGGTCGTGATCTTCGTCGAGAACCACGCCGGCAACTCGACCAAGGGTGACGCGGTACCGGGCTATGGCACCGCCATCCTCATCCGTCACATCGACGGGACCGTGACCGCCTACAACCACCTCGAGTTCCAGAGCACCAAGGTCGTGAAGAACCAGGTCGTCCTCCAGGGCCAGGTCATCGCCCACTCCGGGAACACCGGGCAGTCGTACGCACCGCACCTCCACTTCGGTGCGGTGACGTTCTGGAACGACCACGACGACGCTGGCGTGGACTTCCCCATGCAGTTCCAAGACAAGAATCACGTGGCGTGGCGACCGCGCATCAATGACCCGCTCGCGTCCAACAACTCGACGCTTCGCCAGGAGGGCTGGCGGCGCTGCCAGACGTGCCGAGGCCTGTTCTTCCTCGCCGACCTCGCTGCAGGAGGAGGCGCTTGCCCGTCGGGTGGGTCGCACACCAGGGGCAGCAGTCCCAACTACGTCCTGTCGCAGGAACCGGCGACCGGTGAGGCCGGCTGGCGGTGGTGCAGCAAGTGCGCCGGCCTCTTCTTCGGCGGGAATGCCGGGTCCAAGTGCCCGACGGGCGGTACGCACAGCGGGGACCTGAGCGGGCAGTACGTCGTCGCAGCCAACGCGCCGAACGCTCCCGGCGAGCAGGATTGGCGGTGGTGCAAGAAGTGCCATGGACTGTTCTTCGGCACCGGCGCCGCCTCCAAATGCCCGGGCGGCGGCGAGCACAGCAAGGACGGCAGCGCGAACTACACCCTTGTCCGCATGGGCCCGGGAGACCCTCAGCGTGACTGGCGGTGGTGCAACAAGTGCCAGGGCCTGTTCTTCGGCGGCAACAGCGGGTCGAAGTGCCCGGGGGGCGGGGAGCACAAAAAGACGAGCGGCAACTACACCCTGGTGCACGACTACCTCGAGTCGTCGGCGCCGGGGCAGCCGGACTGGCGCTGGTGCGGCAAGTGCCAGGGGCTGTTCTTCGGCGGCAACCCCGGATCCAAGTGTCCGGGGGGCGGGGAGCACAGCAAGGCGGGCAGCGGTAACTACACTTTGGTCAACTCGACGTCTCCTATGGCTCCCGGACAGGCGGGCTGGCGCTGGTGTCACAAGTGCCAGGGGCTGTTCTTCGGTGACAACGTCGGCTCGAAGTGCCCGGGGGGCGGGGAACACAGCAAGGCCGGGAGTGGCAACTACCGTATCCCTGCGTAGGTAGGGGTACGGCCAAAGAGAAGGCCCGAAACCCGCAGTAGAGGCGGACGACATCCGAGCCCTTCATGAACGAATCTGCGTACAGCCCTCAGAGGCGCTGAAGGGCCGGGATCGGGCCCGGGTGACCCACCGGTGCCCGCCCTGACCGCCCTTTGTCAGCCTCGCGTCC
>JBOGID010000123.1:0-14155 GCA_050742295.1 Acidimicrobiales bacterium
TCGCCCGCTTCCGAGTGCGGGCAGCTCAGCCCCGAAATGACAACCGTGTTAGTAGAAGCCCTTGCCATGGCCGCCTGACCGCCACCCGGGGCATAAGACGGCCAGCCTAGAAAGTGCGAAAGCCGACTCACCGATGTCGGTCTGATTCTGCAACAGCCGCCCGGCGGTCGCCTCGGTGTCGGGAAGTCCGGCGACCGCGCTCACGATGAACAGGCGGGTCCAGGCGACGTGGTCTGTCCACAAGTTACGCATGTGCTGACGAAAGGCGACCGCGTCGACAGTGGCCGCCGCCTTCTCGGAACGGTCGTTGCTGGACGAGCAGCTGGCGGTGATGAGGACTGCCGCCGCCAGCACGACGGCGAGCACTCCTCGACGGGTCTTCATAAGCTCCTCCTGTGCCTCCTGGCCGCTCCACCCAATGGAGCAGCCGTTGTACTACCAGTAGAGTTGTACTATAGAACTAGTCGTCTAAACCAGTATCTACGTGTCTTAGACTCAAGGGCCCGGTCTTGGTGGCGCAGGATGCCGGAGCACACCCACACCACAAGTCGGGCGAGTCCTATCGCCGACTCGGAGGGGTCAGTCGCGCGGTCTATTAGTCCTGCAGACGCCATCGGGCGTCCACGGGCCGGCTCGGTGCGTCACCCTCGCCACGTGGGCATGCGAGCCCTCGAGGACCCTTCCGCTCGGCGGGAGGAGCAGAACACAGGCCCGCAACCGCCAGCTGGAGCCCGGCGATCCGCAGCCGAATGCCGCGGCGCCGGCTGGATCCACCGGCGCCGCGGGTCGCCGTCAGAGCGTCGACGGCACCCGGAACGCCGCCGATGGGGCGCCCGCATCCTGGATGACCTCTGCCACAGAACCCCTCGGGTCCCGGGCCAGGCCATCGATGAAGCCCAGGTGATACGCGTGGCATGCCTTGCGCCCGAGCCATCCCCGCAGGAGGGGGACGTCGAGCACGTCGAAGGCCTCGACGACGCCCTGGCCCAGGCAGTCGAGTCGTCGGGACACCTCGCCTCCAACCTCGAGCACGGCGGCGACGGCGTCGCCCACGGTGGTGCCTCTCGACCCAACGATGGGCGAGTCCCAGAGCTCGTCGATGTCCCGGGCCCGCCAGTTGAGGGCGGGGTTGTCTTCCGACACGCGGGGCAGACACGCATTGGCGGCGTAGACACACGAGCCCGCGGCCGTGGCCTCCCGCACGGTCGCGTAGAGAGGTGGGCCGCTCAGCCGGCTGCCCGAGGCACCGAGCCCGTAGGCGACCTCGACGTCGTCGTTGCCCGCCCGCACGGCCGTCACTGCCAGGCTCCGCCCCACGCCCTCGGCGAGGTGGCCGTCGCCAAAGAGCATCTCCCCGTTGTCCAGTCGCAGACCGTGGTCGTTGTCCCAGTCGTGGAAGACCCGGCCCAGCAGGTCACCGAGCGAGACCGGTGGATAGTCGCGGGTCCGGGCACGCACCGCTGTCAGGGTGCGGTCGTACAGGGCACGCCGGCCGAGGAGCCGCAGCGGCTTGGCCACCTCCCGAAGAGCGGCCGCAGTGTCCGCGGCGATTTTGTGCTTGAGGCTCTCCCAGAACTCGGGATAGCGGTCGTGCCAGAACTGGCGGATGGCGGCGATCGGCGTCCGGAGATGGCCCGAGGCGAACGCGTCGGTGAGGTAGTGCTGGGCGGCGGCCTCGCGCGCCATGGCGCGCGACAGGTCCCCGCCGGTCCGCCCCAGCCGAGCGGCCTCGTCCAGCGCCGCCTCGTGCAGGACACGATAGGCCGTCGTGGCGGAGCCGAACCGGCTCGCCAGGGGCTGGCCCGCGTCCTCCTCCGAACCCCAGGGCGAAACGAAGTGGTCCGCGTTGGTCGCCGCCAGGGCGAGGAACCGGTCGCGGACCCGACGTTCCACGTCACTGCGGGAGGCGGTGGAGCTCAGCCGAAAGTGGGCGAACTGGCCGCCTTCCTCGAATCGGGGGTCGGGGACGGCCTCGTCGACGGCCAGCACCTTGAGGGCGCAAACGATCTCGTCACGAGTGGCCACGGCGACGCCGTCGTGGCCGGGGATCGCAGCAAGCTCGAACAACCCCGACGGGTTGCGGGGGTCGGTGTGCAGGGGGTCGGCAAGAAAGAAGTCGCCGCTCAGGGCGATGACGTCGCCGTGGCTGAGGACGAAGCGCTCGTGTGGCGACCCCCACGACGAGGTCGACGAGCGCCCCGCCCGTGGCCTCGTCGCCTATAGCTCGGTGTTCGTGACCTTTCATCGGGTCAACCGTGCCCGCTGGGAAAGACGTCCTTCTCGGACTGGTGCCACACCGGGTGATCGCCGGCCGTCTCGACGTTGAAGCCGTATTCGTAGGCCAGCGATCCCCCGATGGTCCCGCCCACGGTGGTCAGCGCCGCGATAACCAGGCTGAGCGTGAGCGCGACCGCGCCGGTGTGGGAGTCCCCGCCATAGGCGAACAGGCGTAGGGCCATGGCGACAAGGACGAGAGCGGTCACCGCCACCATCGTCCAGGCGTGGGCGTTGACGGTGCGGCGGGCCTGGGTCCCCTTCTCGGTTGACTTCAGCCAGTCCCAGAACCCGGTGAGGGCGGCCAGCACCGACGCCGCCGCGCCACCGACAAGGGCGAACGTGCCCGCCCGGTAGAAGTCCCGGGCCCACTCCTGATCCTGGCCCACGAGAGATATCAGATCGAACCCGGCGGCCAGCATGTAGGCGCCCACGGGAATGTCGGTGAGGGGAGGGTGCAGGGGCTTCCCTGCCCATCCCCGCAGGCCCTTGAACTTCCGCCCCCGGAAGGTGAGGGAGGGGCGGAACGACAACGTCCGCATGGTCATGCCTTCTTTCTCCGAGGCTTCACGGCCACGGTCACGCGGCACTCGCCCGGCCTGGGGTCCTGGCGGGCCTCGAGGTCGCCGCCGTCGATGCCGTCCACCACGCCCTCGAGCAGCGACTGGTTCATGCCGCATACGAGATCGCGGTGGCTCTCGGCGAGGGCGTGGAACGGGCAGTTGCCGAGACGGACTGCGTCGCCTTCGCGGCGCGGCTCATATCCGTAGCGTTCGAGCACCTCCGCGACTGCCCCCAGCCGGCGCTCCCGGCTGGCGCGAGGGGTGACCCTTACCCGCAGCTCCTCGCCCACGCGCCGGCCGAAGCGGCGAGCGACGTGCCCGAGCGCGGGGCGGGCGGGCCGGTCGCCCGCCTCCTCCATGGCCGCAGCCAAAAGCTCGGCTGCTAGGTCGTACTGGCGGGGTGGCAGGCTGACGGCATGCTCGGACGTCGAACGCCGGTATAGCTTGGCCGGGCGACCAGCCCCGGGGCCGGTACGCCCGGTGAGGCGGCGGAAGCTGGTTTCGAGGAGGCCGGCCTCTACGAGCTTGTCGAGGTGGAAGGCGGCCAGCGACCGCTGGATGCCGACCGCCTCCGCCGCCTGGTCGCGGCTCACCTCGTCGTGCTCGCCCGCGACATAGAGGTAGAGCGCCCGGCGCACCGGCTCCTGGAGCGAGCCGACGGCGTCCAGCTTCTCATCGAGGGATGCGGCGTCGTGGTGCTCGGTCATGTCAGGCTGCCCGCCCCTGGGCGAGGGCGAGGAACTCCTGGCGGGTGCGGGAATCCTCACGGACGATGCCTGCCAGCGTGGACGTGGTGGTGCGTGCGCCCCGTGCGGCGGCGCCCCGCAGCGTCACATGCAGGTGCTCCGCCTCGAGCAGGGAGACCACCGCGCCCTCGGCAGCCGTAAGGTCGATCCCCGGCGGGCTGGGGACCACGCGATGCGGCTGGGCACCCCTTATCGGGCGTCGGTGCGGCTCGAGCGTGGCGACCAAGGAAGCTCCATCTATCACAAGCATATCTTAAGTTTAGAGCACGGCGGGAGAGAAGCGCAAGTGCGGTTACGACGCTTCGACGGCCGAGGTGACGGTGGACAGAGGATGGCCCGGGTCGTCGTCACTTGACGCTCGCACCGACTCGACTTGCGCGAGGACCCGCTCGATGGTGGCGTCCTCAAGGCATCCGACGAGGCGCCGGCGGCCGTGGTCACCGATTCCGGGGGAGAGCTCGAGGCGATAGCGGCCGTGGCCGAGCAGCGTCAAAGCCGTCAGCCGTGTGGCCCGCACAGTGGGCTGGCACGCTGCCCACAAGCTGGCGACGGCGAGGTCGGCATCAAGGCCGGCACGGGTGCGAACCGACATAACGACATGAGTTCCGGCGCCCGAGACCGGATCGGGGCGGCTCTGCGTGGCGTCGGCCAGGCCCGAGACGCCGCCGGCCAGCGCCACGGCTACCCCGGCCACGGCGAGTGCCCGCCTCACCGGTCGCTCCGAGGGACGGGCCGCAGCAGCACGGTGAGGGTGGGCGACAGCGCCTCCTCGCCTCGGGGGTCGACAAGAGGCTCGGGCGGCAGGCTGAGGACGGCAAGGCGGGCGGCCAGTCCCCGCTCCAGTGCCGCCCCGGCGGTCAGCCGCGCTAGCCGCTCGACCAACCATGCCAGGGCGGAGAGGACGACCCCTGCCCCCAGGAGCACCGGGACGAACACGCTGGTGTGCTGAGTCGAGCTCCGGAGCCAGGCGAAGTGGTCTGCGGTTGGCGGCGCCGCCGCCCGCAGACGCTGCGCCACCAACCGCTCAGGCGCCGAGGGCTGGGCGTCCAAGCGGGCCTCGATGGCCCGCAGGCGCGCCGACAGGGCGGCGGCGACGAGGCCGAGCTCCGACGCCAGCACGAACACGCCCGCGATCAGCGCCCGGTTCCACTCCCATCTGTAGAGGTACACGAAGAGGTAGGCCGCCGAGCTGGCCAGGGTCAGCAGGACCACGGCGTGCGCCACCCGCCGGCCGCTCATGGTCGGGCCCCCGACGGTGCCGGCTCCACCACGACGACGTCCCCGCTCTCGCCGTCGACAGAGATCAGGGAGCCGGGGGGAAAGCGGCGGATGGCGTCGGGGACAGCCACGGCGGTGGGCACACCGAACTCCCGGGCCAGGATGGCCAGATGAGAGAGGACGCTGCCGGTCTCGGCCACCAGGCCTCCGAGGCCGGGCAGGAGGGGAGCCAGTCCGGGATCGAGAGTCCGTACGACGAGCACTGCGCCCGGCGGCGGTGGGCCCTCGCCGTTATGGACCCGGCCCCTGCCCTTCCCCCCGCCCGCTCCCCAGCCTCCGTGGGAGTCGGTGGCGTCGAGGGCGACGACCTCTCCGGCCGGCCCGAGGCGGAAGGCGGCCGGCAAGGGGGGTCCTGGCTCAGGAGCGTCGCCGGCGGCGGAAAGGACTTCGCCTCGGGCGAGGCCGGCGACCTGATCCAGGCTGAGGCTGGCAACCGCTGCCGGCTCGGCCAGTCCTCCTCGCTCGACAAGGCGCAGGCCGAGGGTCCACGCGGCCCGAGCTGTCAGTTCCTGGACCCAGCGGGCCCGCAGCCGCAGGATCTCGCGCCACGTGGCGATGGCGTCGGCATCCGGTTCCTGGGGGCGGAAGGCCGGCGCGCTGGCGGGCAGTGTGGGCGCGGGTCCTATGCGAGGTGACGACAAGGCCAATACCGAGGGGCTCTCAACCACGATGTCCTCGTCGGTCAGACCTGCCGCCCGTCCTTGGCCCAGGGCCCACAGGGCGAGGGCCGCGCCGTTCGCGCCTGCTTCTCCAATTCGCGTGAGCAGGCCGGCGAGCACCTCGTAGGCGTGCACGGTTCGCAGCACGGGGACGGACCTGCGGAGGAGGACGACTAGGTCCTCGTCGCCGAGCTCCTCGAAAGCAGGGACGGTGACCAGGCGCCGGTCGACGTCCGCCGCCACGTCGGCCGCCAGGGCCGGGAAGGCAGCCTTCAGGCGACCCACCCGCCACGCGGCGATCAGCCGGCGGCCCGGACGGCGAAGGTCGAGGGCGGCGAGGGCCGACCGCGCCAAGGGCGAGGATCCCAGCAGGTCGAGATCCACCGCCACACGCCCTCCCACGACCACAACGCCGGGGCTGCGGCGAAGGGAGCGACGGCCCCGCGCACCGCTGAGCAGGAGCGCCTCCCGAAGGCCGTCCCGCAGGGGCTCGAGCCACAGTTCCTGCTCCATTGGGCGCAGCGCGTCGGGGAATGTCTCGGAAACCGGTCCTGCTCCGTAGACCGGACCTCGGGCTCGCAGTCGAGCAGGCGGCGGATGGAGGGCCGTGATGGCGCGGGTCTGGAAGACCACGAGCTTGTCGTCGACGTCGATGGCCCACTCGACGTCCTGAGGGCGGCCGAAGCGGTGCTCGAGCCGGGTCGCCAGTCGGCAGAGCGAGCGCCGGTGGTGGGCCCGCAGTCCGGGCAGAGGTGACTCGGCGGCCAGGACCCGCCCCCGTTGGGTGAGGACGTAGTGGGCTCCGTCGACGCCTCCGGACACCAGCCGGTCAGGCCCTCCGGTTACGGCGGCGACGATCCGCCGGTCGGTGCGACCCGTCACGGGATCGGCGCCGAAGAGGACGCCGCCGATTGAGGCCCTTACCATCGGTTGCACCAGCACCGCCAGCGGCTCGGCGGGCGGGCTCTTCACCTTGTGGGCCGAGGCCACGACCGCGGCGACCGCTCCGACAAAGTCCTCCCACCGGCGGACGTCGAGGACCGAGGTGAACAGCCCGGCCATTGACGCGTCGGCCCCGTCTTCGACGGTGGAGGACGACCGCACCACGAGCGGGGTCGACCCGCCACTGCTGAGTTGCGACCACTTTCCTCGGATCTCTTGCTCCAGCCGGGAGGGCCACCCGGCGTCCCCGGCCAACCCGGCCGTGGCCGCCGTCGTGATCACGAACCCGCCCCGGACGGGGTGACCGGCCTCGAGGAGCACCGCCAGGGCGGCCGCCTTGGCCCCCGTCAGGGACGGGTCCCGAGCTTCGAGGCAATCAAGCGGCACTACCCAAGGGCGCCCGCCTGCGGCCTTGGGACCGGGCGCCGGGCACAGCCGCTTGGGTAGGGCGCGCCCGTACGGGTGGCGGCGAGGGACGGGTCGGGACGTCAGACGGCCCATGGCGGCTCTCCCTCGACCGCCCGCAGCGCCACCCCCGCGGGCGATGCGCCCCTCGAGGTGCACCAAGGACTGGCTCCGACCTCTATCGCTAACATAAATGTATGTTAGAGCGGACCCGCTGGCTATGCAAACACGCAGCATCGATGGCACGCACTTTCGGGGATCGGGACAGGAGTTGTAAAAGTAGTCAGAATTAGCTATTCTATCGGCGCGAGGCGAGCGCCCGCTAGCAAGGAGCGATCACATCACTTCAATCGTTGACGCAGTCTGGAACCTTCGGACCGCCATGCGGCGGCTGTGGGCCGACCACGCCATCTGGACCCGGCAGTACATCATCGCGGCCGTGGCCGGCACCCCCGACGCCGAGCACGCGGCCGCCCGCCTGCTGCGTAACCAGGAGGACATCGGCAACGCCATCGTCTTCTGCTACGAGCCTGAGGCCGGGGTAGCTCTCACCAAGTACCTCAAAGAACACATCCTCATCGCTGTCGAGCTCGTCGAGGCAGCCAAGGTGGGGAACAACGTGCGCTTCGGCATCTACGACCGCAGGTGGACCCGCAACGCCAAGAGCATTGCTACCTTCCTGAGCCGGGCCAACCCGTACTGGTCGAGGAAGGACGTCATGGACCTCCTCGAGCTGCACCTGCAGCTGACGAAGGGCGAGGCCGTGGCCCGTCTTGAGGGCAACTGGGAGGCTGACGTGACCGCCTTCGACGAGATCCTCACGGAAATGTTGACGCTGTCCGACGCCCTGTCGGAGGGCATCGTCCACCAGTTCGCAGAAAAGTTCGTGGCATGAGCTCGACCACTGCCACACTGGCCATCGGCGACTGGATCCCGGGCCTGGCCACGCTCGTCGGCGCAGCCGGCGAGAGGTACACACTGGCGAGCTTCGCCGAGACCGAATTGCTCGTCGTCGTGTTCGTGGCCAACGGCTGCCCGACTGTTCGCCTCTGCGAGGAGCGCTTGGTGGACATCCACCACCGCTTCGGCGAGAGCGGCGTCGGAATTGTGTTGGTGAACTCGAACAACCCCCACCTGTCACCCCCCGACACGGCCGAGCGGGTGGCGGCGCGGGCGTCGAGCTCGGCCCTTCCCTTCCCCTACCTGAAGGATCCCGAAGGAGCACTGGCCCGAAGCTGGGGCGCAGTCTGCACGCCCCACGCCTTCGTGGTCGACGGCGACCGACGGCTCCGGTATCGGGGAAGGATCGACGACTCGCGCACCGGGGGAAGCGTCACCTCCCGCGACCTCGCCGATGCCATCGTCGACCTGCTCAGTGACCGCAGCGTGCCGGTGCCGGAGACGTTGCCGTTCGGCTGCGCCATCGTCTGGTAGCACGCGTACCCGCGCTGGCCACCCTGCCCGCGCTGAGGCAGCTGCCGGGCGGCCAAGCGGGCGAGGGCACAGGGGGACGCTTCCTGGGCCGACTTCTGCCTCCAGCCGGACGGTGTGACGGGTGGACTCGGCACGATCGAACGCACCACAAAGGAGATCCCATGACCATGCTCCACACACTTCACACCCACGGCGGCCAGAGCCCGTGGCTTGACAACTTGCAGCGCATCGCACTCGTCTCGGGCGAGCTGCAGCGCTTCGTCGATGCCGGGATCCGCGGCGTGACTTCCAATCCCACCATCTTCCAACGCTCGGTCTTGGGCGGATCGGATTACGACCCCCAGCTTCGGTCCCTGCTCGAGGCGGGCCGCTCGCCAGAGGACGCTTACTGGGAGATGGCCATCGCCGATGTGGTGGCGGCCCTCGACGTGCTGGCCCCCGTGCACCGCAGCAGCGGCGGCGGCGACGGGTTCGTGTCTATCGAGGTGCCGGGCGCGGTGGCGCACGACGCCCGCGCCACCGTGGCGTCGGCCCGCTGGCTGCACGACCGCATCGGGCGGCCCAACCTTCTGGTCAAGGTGCCCGCCACCGACGAGGGCGTCGAGGCCACTCGCCGGCTCACGGCCGAGGCCCGCAGCATCAACGTCACGCTCATCTTCGGCCTCGACCGCTATGCCGAGGTCATTGAGGCGTACCTTTCGGGGCTCGAGGCCTGCCTGGACGGCGACCTTTCGCACGTCCACAGCGTGGCGTCGTTCTTCCTGAGCCGGGTGGACACAGCTGTCGACCGCCGGCTGGACGAGATCGAGACGTCTGAGGCCCTGGCCCTGCGAGGGCAGGCCGCGCTGGCCCAGGCGGAGCTCGCCTACGAGCTGTTCCACCGCAGCCTCTCCGGGCACCGCTGGCACCGGCTGGCGGCGCGCGGTGCGCGCGTCCAGCGGCCGCTGTTGGCATCGACGTCGACCAAGAACCCGGTCTACCCCGACCTGCTCTACGTGAACGGCCTGGTAGGGCCCGACACCGCCAACACCATGACGGAGGCCACCATCGCTGCTTTCCTGGACCACGGAACGGTGGCGTCCAGGCTGGGCGAAGGCGCGAACCGCGCCCGGGAGGTTCTGTCCGCCATTGAAGCGCTCGGGGTTGAGCTGGCGCGCGTGTCGGCAGCGCTCGAAACGGAGGGAGTAGCCCTCTTCGTCAGCGCCTTCGACGAGGTGCTGGCCGCTATCGCCGAGAAGGCGGCACAGCTGGGTCGCGCCGCGTGATGCGACGGTCCGTCCTGTCGACGCAGTTTCGCTGGACGAGCGGCAGCGGACTACGTAGCAGCGGTCACCGTAGACCCGACTGTCGTGGACGCGACTGAGTCGTCCGCTCTAGGTGAGCCGGCAGGAAGTGGCTGTTTCAGCGATCACCACCGCCGGACGGGGTGACGCTCTGGCGGGCCGCAGCGGGCGCCATGAGGCCCGTTTCCTGACCGGGACGTGCATCTTCGCGTTCCGCGGCCTTCCCGATGTTGTCGGCGGGGCGAGGGAGGGGTTGTGACGCCTCGATCAGGCGGCAATGGCGAAGTCGGCCCCGGCCTCGAACGCGCCGAGGACACCGAGGCGCTTGAAGTTGGCCACGGTGGCCGCGAGGAGCGCCTGCAGGCGCGTCTTTCGTCGGCCCCGGTAGCGGGCCTTGCGCAGGCCGAGGTCCTGGAGGTGGTCGATCTTGCGCTCCACCTTGGACCGCCGCCGCAGCAGGGCCTTGGTCTCGGGCTCGGCCTGGGCGGCCCGGGCGGCGGCGATGCGGTCGTGGTGGCGGCCGACGAAGATCGTGCGGCCCTTCGTGCCGCTCACGCACTGCTCGCGCAGCGGACAGGTGGCGCAGGTGGGGGCGGGGAACACGTAGCGCAGCCCGGGCCGGCCCTTGTGGTCCTTGGCCTTCTTCGCCTCGGCCGTGGTCTGGCCGGCCGGGCAGGTGACGGCTCCGGCCTCGGTGTCGACGTCGAAGTCGGTCTTGGGGAACCGTCCCCCGTTGGTGGTGGGCGGCACCTTGGCCACCATGTCCGTGCCCCGTTCCTCCACCGCCTCGCGCACGTCGCCGTCGGAGTAGGCCATGTCGCCCAGCAGCCTCTCGACCTCCACGCCGGGGACCTCGGACACCTCCTCGAGCAGGGAAGCGGCGCCCTCGCCGTCGGCCGCGTTGCCGGCCCGGGCGTCGACGCCCAGGACCAGCTCGCTGTCCTCGTCGGTCATCACGTCCATCTTGTGGCCGTCGAAGCGGCGGGACGCCGACTTGCGGCCGTGGCGCATCTCGGGGTCGGAGTGCGAGATCACCCGGTCGGGGGCCACGCCCCGGCGGATCGTAGGGTCGCCGCCCTCGTCGGCCTCGACGTCCTGGTCGATGACCTGGGCCAGCAGGTCGACGGGCCCGCGCACCGCCGGGTCGTCGATGCCGGCCGCGTCGGCCAGCAGCGCCATCCCGTCCGCCACCAGATCGCCCAGGTGGGCCCTGCGGGCGGCCGGGTCCTGCCAGTCGATGTCCGGCTTGGCCCCGCAGAAGGGCTCGGCGGCGCTGCGGGCGTCCTCGCCCAGGCGCCCGCCCGCCGCCCGCACGACCTGGCGCATGAAGCCCCGGACCAGCTCGTAGGTGTCGGCCACCGCCCCCGCCCCGTGCACCGGCGAGGAGTCGATGATGGCGGTCAGCCTGCCCTTGAGGATCCCCTTCTCGACCGCCCTGGCCAACGTCTTCTTGAACAGCTCGCTGTCGGCGTCGCGCAGGACCATGCGGGCGCGCATGAGGCTGAACGTCGTCGCCCCGATCCCCTCGAAGTCGTCGGGGACGCCCATCGCCGCCTTCCAGTCCGAGTCGACGCGCGTGCGGCGGGAGGTCTCGGCGTCGGAGGTGCGGTCGTGGGTGGCGCACAGCATGGCCCGCACCATCACCGACGGCGGGACCGACGGGCGGCCCTTTCCGTCGGAGTACAGGCCGGCGAAGTCGTCGTCGGCGACGATCTCGTGGCCATGGTCGGCCAACCGCTCGTAGAACGAGCCCTTGGTCACCAGGTGTCGCCGCATTACCCGAGTTTCGAGGAGGGAGCCTTGGGGATCAACCCGACCGAGCACGACGGCCTCCGGGGAAGAGGAGAATTACGTCGCTGTAATTCTCCCAGACCGGCTCGACGGTCGCGAGTACCCGGCCCGACTTTCTGCCGGCTCACCTAGGACGGCGCACTGGCGGAGCCGATGGTTGTGTACGAGGAGACACTCGAGGGCGGCCAGGTAGAGCGAGCCGAGCAGCATCCCCTGGACGATGTCGGTGAACCAGTGGACGCCGAGGTAAACGCGGCTGGCCGAGATACCCACGATGAGGACGCCCGCCACACTGGCTGTCGCCCACCACAGCGCTTTGCTCCGGATGAACGTGGAGACCAGTGGGGGAAGCAGGCCCCAGAGGGCGACGGCCGCGAGCACGTGGCCGCTGGGGTGGGAGGGGCCCGTCCCATCGACGAGCGGCGAGAGGTTGGGACGATCTCGGTCGACGAGCTCTTTCAGCAGGAACTCCAGCGGCGGCCGGGAGATCACGGCGACCGCGAGAGTAAAGGCCAGCGTCCCGCAGCGCCGCCACGCCCACAACACGAGGACGCCGGAGACGACGAAGACGACGGGGTTGGAGCCGAGGCGGCTGAACCACAGGGCGACCGTCGTCCAGCGGTCGCCTCGGTGATCGATGAGCCAACGCTGGATCGGCTCGTCGACGAGTAGAAGTGCATCGCTGCCATTGATAGACGCCAGCAGCGCGATGGCAACCGAGAGCGACACGATCCCGCCGATGATGCCCGGACGGCTGAGCAGCGCCCGCCTCGGTGTCAGCGGAGGGTACAAGTGCAGGCTCACGACAACCCGCCGATGGTCGCCGCGTCTACGTTCGCAGCTCCTCCCCACCGTCCACAAACCTTCCCGGCCGCATCCTCTGCCGGTGCGGTCCGCCGGGCTCGGTTACGTCGCGGTAGATGTCTGCTCACCAGCTCGATGGCACCGGCAGCGGCGATACCGAGGACAACGGATCGTCCAGCGGCTACCGCGCCCGGCAGGCGTAGGGCAAAGAACGCTCGCGCCCACGGGACGGCGAAGGCCAGCGAACCCAAGCCCGCCATGGTTCCGACCAATGCTGCCTTCCAACGGCGCAGCGGTCGGGCCTGGATGGCAAGCACCCACAACGATGCGATGAGCAGCACGATCGTGGCCGCCGTCCTTGCTTCCTCGAGCGTGAGCCCGTCGGCCCTCGCCAGTCCGTACCCGCTCGCGACAGCGGTGCTGATCACCGCTCCCGCCGGCATCGCGAACACGAGCACTCGGCGAACGAAGCCGGGCTCGAACCGACGGGGATTTGGCCCCAGGGCGAGGAAGAAGCCGGGGATCCCAATGGCGATCGTGCTCACCAACGTCCCGTGTCGGGGCAGGAACGGATACGGCCAGCCGGCAGCCGCCACCGCCACGGACAGAACCAGCGAGGTGACGTTCTTGGTTAGGAACAGAGCGGCGACTCGCTCGATGTTGGCGATCACGCGCCGCCCCTCGGCCACCGCCCTCGGCATGACGGAGAACTCGTTTCCCAACAGCACCAGCTGCGCCACCGATCGAGTGGCGGGGGCCCCCGATCCCATGGCGACGCCGATGTCGGCCTGCTTGAGAGCGAGGACGTCGTTCACGCCGTCTCCAGTCATCGCCACGACGTGGCCGCGGGCCTGGAGGGCGGACACGAGCGCTCGCTTCTGTTCGGGACCGACTCGTCCGAACACGGCATTGGTCTCAACGGTGGGTCCCAGTCCATCAGGTCCACCCTGCGGCAACCGGCGAGCGTCCACCCCGGCGTCCGCCCCGATCCCAGCTTGGCGGGCGACCGCAGCGGCCGTGCGTGGATCGTCGCCCGACATGACCTTGATCGCGACGTGCTGATCGCCGAAGTACGCCATGGTCTCCGCCGCGTCGTCCCGGAGCACCTCCTCGAAGACCAGCAGGGCCACCGGTTGGAGCCCGGGCGGGAGCGCAGTGGTGACGACGGGCGAAGCGGTCCGCGCCAGCATCAGTGTGCGGTGCCCTTCCGCCGCCAGCTCGCGAGCCCGGGGGTGGATGCGCTCCGGCGCCACTGCGTCGGGCGCTCCCAGCACCCAGGTGCCGTGTTGAACGAACGATGCCGCGCTCCACCGCCGCGTGGATGAGAACGGGACGACCGCGGTGCGGGTCCAACCCGGTGCAGAGGGGAACGCCAGCCGGAGGCTCCGCGCTGTGGCGTTCGGAGCGCCCTGGGATGCGAGGGCCGCAACCGCGGCCTCGACTTTCGGACGCGGGTCACTCCCCAGAACCTCAATGTGATCGAACGCGATCTCCCCGCCAGTCAGCGTGCCCGTCTTGTCAACGCACAGGACGTCGATTCTGGCCAGCCCCTCGACCGCGGGCAGATCGCGCACGAGGACGCGGTGGCGCGCGAGGCTCAGAGCCGCAGCGAAGAACGCGGCACTTGTAAGGAGCACCAGGCCTTCCGGGACGATGCCCACCAGCCCGGCGACTGACGCATGGAGGGCCTCTTGCCATCTGGCCGCCGACCGGCGCTGGGTGACGAAGAGCAGGGGGCCCGTGACCGCGACGGCGACGGCGACGCAGGCGAGGATTCGATTGATGCCGCGCACCAGCTCCGACGACGTCGTCGTGAACCGCCGGGCCTCGCTTGTGATTCGGCCCGCGAAGGACGAGGCACCGACGGCGGTTACCTGGCAGCGGGCCGACCCGGCGGTGACGATGCTGCCCGAGAGGAGCGGATCACCGGGACGCTTCGGGACTGCCTGCGACTCGCCGGTCAGCAGCGACTCGTC
>JBOGID010000124.1:0-10336 GCA_050742295.1 Acidimicrobiales bacterium
GTGGGGCTGGCGGCGCCCGAGACGTGCCACCCGCCGGTCGCGGGCCGGAACACGCCGGGCTCGACGTCGCCGTCGCCGTCGTAGTCGGCGGGCACGGGCCGGTCTCCGCTCAGCCCCAGGAAGACGGCCGGCCCGGCGCTGCCGCGGACGAGCCAGGCGCCGCTCGCGGGCCGGAACACGGCGATGTCGGCGTCCCCGTCGCCGTCATAGTCACCCGGCACGGGCAGGTCGCCTGGTAGGCCCCAATCCACCGGACCGCCACCGCCCTCGATCCACCACTGGCCCGTCCCGGGGCGGTAGACGGCCCGGTCGGCGTCCCCGTCGCCGTCGTAGTCGGCGGGCACAGGCACGTCCCCGTTCAGCCCGAAGAAGGTCGGGCTCCCGCCCCCGACGTACCACCCGCCGCTCGCCGGGCGGAACACGGCCAGGTCGGTGTCGCCGTCCCCGTCGTAGTCAGCGGGCACGGCCACGTCCCCGTCCAGCCCCAGGTACTCGGGCGGGTGACCACCGATGAACCAGGCGCCGGACGAGGGGCGCCACACGCCCCGGTCGGCGGAGCCGTCGTGGTCGAAGTCCCCCTCGGTGGCGCCCGGCGGGTAGACGATCCGCCGGATCTGGCCGCCCATGGCAAAGGTCGTGTAATAGAGGGCCTGGGTGTTGCGGTAGGGCACGAAGGCCAGGTGCACGAGGTTGCCGAGCCCGGTGGCGAACTCCGTGCGGGTGAACCCACCGCCGCCGTTCGGTTCGAGGCGGAAGATCTTGCCGCAGCCGTAGTCGGCGAAGAGGTACTGGCCGTCGAAGGCGGCCGGCCAGATGCCGTTGGGCACGAAGGCGCCGCCTGCGATGGTCACGCAGCCGTCACTCCGGCCGTAGTCGAAGATCGGGTTGGTCATCTCGGCGGGCGGCGGGCCGCAGCTCGTGGTGGAGCCGGTGAGGCAGTGGCCCTCCCGCACGTTCCAGCCGTAGTCGGCTCTGGCCGCGCCCAGGTCGATCTCCTCCCACGCCGACTGCCCGACATCGTTGATGTGGAACTTGGTCGTCGCCGAGTTGGGATCGAAGGCCATGCGGAACGGGTTGCGCAGGCCCCGGGCGAAGGTCTCTTGGCACTTGAGGCCGGGCGTCGTAAGCCCGGTTTGGTTGCAAGGGGCCGTGCCCTCGCCCTGGAAGGGGTTGTCGGGCGGGATCCCCCCGTCACGGGTGATGCGCAGGATCTTGCCCACCAGGACGTTCTCGTCGCGGGACGCGTCGTTGGCCCCGCCACAACCGCCACCGGCGTAGTCGCACCCCCCGTCGCCCACGCTCACGTAGAGGAACCCGTCCTTGCCGAACTGGAGGTCGCCGGCGTTGTGGTTCCCGGCCGGTGACGGGATGTTGTCGACGAGAATCGTCTCGGTCCCGAGCGCGTCGCCGGCCATGACGAAGCGCGACACGCGGTTGACGGTCGTGGAGTCGCACGTGGCGCTGACCTTGAACGAGTAGTAGAGGAACACAAACCCGTTGGTGGTGAACTGGGGGTCGACGGCGATGCCGAGCAGGCCGCGCTCGGAGTTGGAGCAGATCTTGGTCGACAGGTCGATGGCCGGGGTGGCCAGCAGCGACCCGCTCTGGATCACCCGCACCGTGCCCGGCTGGGTCGTGACCAGCAGCCGCCGGTCGGGCGTGGACGCCATCGCCGTGGGCAGCCCGACGCCCGCCACCAACTGGTCGACCCACCCTGCAGGGACCGTGGCGCCGGCGGGGGCGAGGGGGCCGGCGACGACGGGAACCGAGGCTGCGATCACCGCCACCGCGGCCAACCAAAGCCGTCGACATGCCATCGGCCGAGTGTGGCACGCGTGAGGTTCCGGCCGGGCTCGGGCCTCCGGCCTTAGGTGAAGAACGGCTCGCTGATGGCGGCCGGAAGGGGCAGGGGGCGGTCGCCGGGCGTCCCGAACGAGACGGGCGACTGGCCGCTGACGAACCACTGGCCGGTGGACGGGCGGAACACGGCGATGTCGGTGGTGCCGTCCCCGTCGTAGTCGCCAGGGACGGGGATGTCGCCGCTGGAACCGAGGAACACAGGCGCCGCCCCGCTCCGGTACCAGCCCCCTACCGAGGGGCGGAAGACGGCGATGTCGGTCGTGCCGTTGCCGTCGTAGTCGCCGGGCACGGGGATGTCCCCGTTCAGCCCGAAGAACGTGGTTGAGGCGCCGTTGCGGTACCACCCGCCCACCGACGGCCGGAAGACGGCGATGTCGGCGGTGCCGTTCCCGTCGTAGTCGCCGGGTACGGGGATGTCACCGTCCAGCCCGAAGTGGACCGTCGCAGCCCCGCTCCGGTACCAGCCGCCGACGGCGGGGCGGAACACGGCCAGGTCGGCCGTCCCGTTCGCGTCGTAGTCGGCGGGGACGGGGAGGTCGCCGGCCATCCCGAGGAACGCCGTCGCCGCCCCGTTGCGGTACCAGCCGCCGGCCGAGGGCCGGAACACCGAGATGTCGACGGCGCCGTTCCCGTCATAGTCGGCAGGTATGGGGATGTCCCCGTTCAGCCCGAAGAACGTGGTTGCGGCGCCGTTGCGGTACCACCCGCCCACCGACGGCCGGTAGACGGCGATGTCGGTCGTCCCGTTCCCGTCGAAGTCGGCAGGTGCTTGGGGGTGAGGAGCAGCGCCGAAGGACAGGGTGTGGCGGGCGTTGCGACCCGCGGTCGCGGCCATCACGTAGCAGCCGCCCGACGAGCAGTCGATGGATCCGGCCCCATCGGGCGTAACGGTGCTCCGGACCGTGACGGAAGTGGCCGAGATCGCACCCGCCCCGGTGGCCGTGAACGTGCCCAGGTCAACACAGCCGTCGACACCCGCAGTCGCCGACGGCCCGCACTGGACCAGCACCCCGCCCGTCAAGGCTGCGAACCCCGAGCCCGTCACGGTGACGGCCTGCGCCGACCCGAGGCCGTTGGAAGGGGTGACGGTGAGCGACGTCCCCGGGGAGCCACCGCCCTCGGGACCGTTGGCCAGCGCGACCGACGCGGCAACGCAGAGCGAAGCGGCTATCACCGCCAAGGCTCTGGCTCTCGTCAGCAGCGCCATCGCGTGGGAAGGCTACCGGCCACGGGCGGCCGGCCGGCACCGGTAGGCTGACCCCATGGCGGATGGATCCGGCCTCCTGCTCCCCATGACAGCGCTCCACTCCTCACCCCTGCCCACCGCGGCGGCACAGCGGCCGACGACCCCTGCCTGTGGGTCGGTCGGCACGAGGTCCTGACGCTCGGTGGAGGTCACGAAGTACATCGGGATCCTGCGTCGTCGCGCCTGGTTCGTGGTTCAGGCTGTGCTGGTGGTAGCCATCGTGGCGGGGGTCGCCTCGAGCCTGCGCCCCCCGAGCTACCACGCTACGACGCGGGTCCTCCTCCAGCCTGACAACCCGGCCGAGCAACTGAACCCGGGCCAGCCCGTGTTCCGCGACGCCAACCGGTTCGTGCAGGCCCAGATCGACATCGCCGAGAGCGAGGCGGTCGCCCGCCAGGCGGCAGAAGCACTGCCCGATACCACCGCCAGGCAGATCGAGCGGCAGGTGTCGGCGAGCGCGTCGGACGACAGCGACGTGCTGCGGATCACGGCGTCGGACGGCAAGGCGACCCGTGCCCGCGACCTGGCCAACGCCGTCGCCGCCAGCTACATCGAGAACCGGCGTAAGAGCGCCGTGGCCGGCCTCGAGCGGGCCTCGGCCGACCTCGAGGCCAAGCTCGCACCCCTCCGCGACACGCTGGCCGAGCTCGACGGCAGGATCCGCGCGTCGTCGGCCCCGAACGCGTCAGGCGGCGAGTCGCCCGATGCGCTCCGGTCGGCACGCGACGCCACCGCCCTCCAGTACGAGACCCTCTACGCCCGCCAGCAGGAGCTGGCCGTGAACATCAGCCTCCAGCGCGGCGGGGCCGAGATCATCGCCGAGGCCAAGATCCCGGCGGAGCCTTCCAGCCCCAAGCCCGTGCGGGACGCCGTCCTCGGCGCCCTGGTCGGCCTACTCGTCGGGTGCGGGATTGTCATGCTACGGGAACAGCTCGACGACCGGATCCGGTCGGTCGCCGACGTGGAAGCCACCCTCGGTGTGCCGCTCCTGGCCGAGCTGCCCTTCGACCCCGAGTCGGCCGAGAAGCCGGGCCAGGTGGCGACCATTGCCCGCCCGCAGGGCCTGCTGAGCGAGGCGGTCCGGTCGCTGCGCACGAGCATCCAGTACCTCGGCGTCGACCAGCCGGTGAAGCTGCTGGTCGTCACAAGCGCCGTCCCCGGGGAGGGAAAGTCGGTGGTCGCCGCCAACCTGGCCGCGGCCTACGCCCAGGCCGGCCACCGCACCGTGCTGATCGGCGCCGACCTGCGCCGGCCCCGCCTCAGCGAACTGTTCCAGGTGCAACCGGGAACGCCCGGCCTCGTCGATGCGGTGGCCCGCCGCTGGTCCGACAAGGACGCCGCGCCCGGTGCCAACCCTGGTGACGACAAGTCGCTCGACCGCCTGCTGACGAGGCCCATGCGCAACCTCGCATTCATCCACGCCGGCCCCACGCCGCCCAACCCGGCGGAGCTGCTCGGGACCCGCCGCATGCACGAACTGCTGGGCCAGCTCGGCGCCGCGGCCGATGTCGTGATCCTCGACACCCCTCCGCTGCTTCCCGTGACTGATGCCGCCGTCCTCGCCGCCAAGGCCGACGGCGTGATCATCGTCCTCGCCATGAACGAGTCACGGCGCCAGGCCGTGACCCGGGCCAAGGCCATCATCGAGGGCACTCACGCGCGGCTACTCGGCGTGGTGATAAATAAGGCAACCCGGTCCGACGTCCCCTACTACTACTCCGGCTACAACGAGGACACGACGTTCACCGGCAACGGCAGTGGCCCCCGCACCAACGGGGCCCGAACCGGCCGGCGCAAAGGGTCCCGCCAGACCCGCTGAGTGGGGATGGTCAGGGGCCGGCGAAGGTGAAGAACCGCTGGATGTGGTGCGGGAGCAGGAGCGGGATGTCCCCGGGCAGGCCGAAGAAGACGGTTGAGCCGCCGCTGAGGTACCACCCGCCCACCGTCCGGCGGAACACGGCGATGTCGTCCTCGAATCCGCCGTCGAGGTTCCCGGGCACCGGGAAGTCCCCGTTCAGCCCGAAGAACGTCGTGCTCGCGCCGTTGATGTACCAGCCGCCGACAGACGGGCGGTAGACGGCGACCTCGTCGTCGAAGTCGCCGTCGTAGTTGGCGGGAACGGGGATGTCGCCGTTCAGGCCGTGGAAGACCGTGGCCCCATTGCTCCGGTACCAGCCGCCGACCGACGGGCGGAAGACGGCGATGTCCTCCCCGACCTCGCCGTCATAGTTGCCGGGCACGGGGATGTCGCCGTTCAGGCCCCAGAAGACGGGCGACGCCCCGTCGATGTACCACCCTCCCACGGATGGCCGGAACACGGCCGGATCGACGGCCCCGTCCCCGTCGTAGTCGGCGGGCACGGGGATGTCCCCGTTCTGCCCGAGGAACACCGTCGGACTTCCCATGATGAACCAGCCACCCACCGACGGGCGGAACACGGCGATGTCGGCGTCGCCGTCGCCGTCATAGTCGGCGGGCACCGGGATGTCGGCGGCCTGGCCGAACGAGACCGGAGCGGACCCCTGCACGAACCACGTGTTGTTCGACGGGCGGAAGACGGCGCGGTCGCTGTCGTTGTCGTTGTCGAAGTCGGCGACCGGCTCCGCCGGCGTGTCGGTGAGGTCGAGGGTCCAGTACCACCCATACGTGGAGGAAGCGTTGAAGGCGCGGCTGATCCCAACCGAGAAAACCGTTGTCGACCGGATGTTGGCGAGGTGGGGCGCCGAGTTGATCCACCAGTTGAACGCGTCAAGGGCGTCGCCCGAGCCGGCATAGATGTTCTCCGCCCAGTAGATGAAGGCGGTACCGCACCACGAAAGTCGGCTGGGAACGTCCCGACCGTTGCTGTCCACGTGGTTTGCCGGGAAGTAGTCTCCCGTCGCCATGCTCCGGCTGAACCACGAGGCGGCGCGGGTCACGTCGGGCTGCAGGGTGAGCCTGGCGAAGCCGTTGGTGTCGCGGTAGTCGTTGACGCGCTGCAGCATCTCGAACTCCTCGGAGTCGATAGCCTGGTCGGCGCTCGTGACCGGGCAGGTGGCCTGCGCGCTCGCGGGCGTCACGGGCAGGACCGATGCTGCGATCGCCGCCAGGAGGGTGACGACGGCGAACCTCGAGGTCGGACGGCTCCGGGGCGCGGTCAATGGGCACCACTGCATCGGAACACCGCCGGCACCGTGCGCACCAGGATCTTCAGGTCGAGCCAGACGTTCCAATTCTCGAAGTAGAAGCGGTCGAGCTCGATGCGGTCTGCGCCGGCGACGCCGCTGCGCCCCTGCACCTGCCAGTAGCCGGTGATGCCGGGCTTGAAGTGCTCGTAGAGCACGATGGCATCGCCGTAGAGGTCGAGCTCCCCGGGAACGACGGGGCGGACGCCGACCAGGCTCATCTCGCCCCGCAGCACGTTGAACAGCTGCGGCAGCTCGTCGAGGCTCGTCCGCCGGAGCAGCTTGCCCACGGCCGTTAGGCGGGGGTCGACGTCGGGCGGGAGCTTGAAGTGGTTGGCCATGTAGGCATCGAGTAGCTCGGGATCGTCACGGAGCCGGGCCTCGGCGTCGGTGACCATCGTGCGCAGCTTCAGGATGCGGAACGGTCGCCCTCGGCGCCCGACACGAACCTGGCGGAACAGGGCCGGTCCGGGCGAGCTGAGCCTCACCACGGCGGCGAGAACGGCGAGCAGCGGGACGGCCAGGAGCAGCACCACGGCCGCCACGGTGATGTCGATGGCGCGCTTGACCACGTGGCCCACCCGCAACCCGGTGCCGGCCGCAGGCTCGAGGCCAGCACGCGCGTCGTACCACCCTAAGGAACGGGCACTCGTCGTCGCCATTCGGGCCGCCAATCTACGTGATCGTCGACGCCCGATGGTAGAGCCAGTCCGCCTCCACCGCCCGCCCCCCGCCATCCCTGCGCACGTCGAGGGGCCGGTCCAGCGACCAGCCCTCGCCCGTGAGGGCGGCGTGGACGGCCGAGAACGGGGGCTGTCCCTCGTATTGGGGGTCGAACGCCGCTTCCACGAGTACGGCGTCCATCCGCCGGAGCGTCTCCGGTGCGCCGGCGAGAACGTCCAGCTCCAGCCCCTGCACGTCGATCTTCAGCAGGGCGGGACGGGCAAGGTGGCGGCCCGCGAGCGCGGTGTCGAGCCGCCTCAGGGGCACCGTCGTGGCCGGCAACTCCTGTGCCCAGGGCTCGGCGCGGACCGGCTCGGCCACGTTGAGGGCCGACGACGACAGGCTGTTGGGGTGAGGGAAGAACTGCGTGTCCCCGTCGGTGGCGCCGATCGCCACCGCCTGTGCCTCCACCCGTCCGGCGGCGCCCAGGGTGGCCGTCAGTTGCTCGGCCAGTCCCGGGAGGGGCTCGAAGGCGACGATGGTGGACTCCGGCCAGACGCCGAGGCAGGCACGGGCGAACTGCCCGGCATTGGCGCCCACGTCGATGACGGTGGCGAACACTGTGCCGTCCTGAGCCAGGCCCGTGACCAGCCTGAACGCGGCCAGCGAGAAGGGTCGCCACGTGCGCAAGGCCCGTGCCCCGCCCGGCGTCACGACCGCCTCGATGAGGCGGTGGGCCCGCTCGGCGGTGACGCGCGTGGCACGGGCAGCGCGTGACTGGCGCGTCACGGCCGGTGGGGCACGGCGGCACCGGCGAGTACGGCCTCAATGCGGTCCGCGCTCGACCCGACGTCGAAGTGGGCCTCGGCATAGGCCCGCCCCTGGCGGCCCAGCGTGTCCCGGAGGCGGGTGTCGTCGACGAGCCGGCGCGCAGCGGCGAGCCACTCGCCCTCGTCGCCGGGCCGGACTACGAGGCCTCCTCCGCTCTCCTCGACGATCCGGGCGGAGAGGTTCTCGGGCGGGATCGACGCCAGCTGGGCCCGCCCCGCGACGAGATAGCCGAGGACCTTCGACGGCACGGAGAACCGTCCCGCCTCGGGACGGACCATCGACAGCAGGACGTCGCCCGTGGCCAGCATCTCGGGGACCCGTCCGGGGGGCTGGAAATCGACGAGCACGAGGTTGGCTAGGTCCCGAGACTGCTTCTCCTGCTCCAGCCTGGCGCGGCCGATGCCCTCGGTCACGACGACGAGGGCGACATCGGGCCGGTCGCGAAAGGCCTCGGCGAGGGCGACCAACTGGTGGGGCTCGTGCTTGAGGCCGAGGGTGCCGGCGTAGAGGAGGGTGACCCGCCCGTCGAGCCCGTGCTCGGCCGAGAAGGCGTTGTGGCGGGGGGCGGGGGCCCGCAGCTCGGCCCAGTTCTGGATCACGTGGACCCGGTCCTCGGGGATGCTCCACTGCCGCAGCATCGGGAGGAAGTCGGCGGTGATGGCGATCACGGCCGCGCACCGCCGCAGCAGGCGCGACTCCACGCGCTCCATGGCCCATCCCGCGGGGCGGGCGGCGGCGCCGGCCCTGCGGCCAAGGTCCTCACCCATGGCGATGCTGTGCAGGTCCTGGAGCCAGTTCACGAGGGGCACCCCGGCCTGGGCGAGCTGGGGCCGGAGCCAGTGGAGGACGAGGAGCGGCGTGTTCGAAGCCAGGACCACGTCCGGCCCCCACTCCCGGGCCACGCTGGCCAGCTCGTTTGCGTACCGGCGTTCGAGCCGTAGCCGGTCCATCGGCCGGTAACGGTCGAACTCGGCGCCGACGGTCAGGCCGGTGAAGGTCAGGGTGTCGGGGTCGGTGTCCAGGCGGGACAGCGCGCCCTTGCCGCTACGCAGCGAGGCATAGTGGACGTGGTGGACCCAGTGGCCGCGCCGCGCCAACTCACGCGCCAGCTCCTCGATGAAGCTGTACCCGCCGTAGTCGTGCACGAGCAGCCGCAGGCGCCGGCCTTGCTCATTGCGGGCGCCGCCCGTGCGTAACGCCACACTCAGCCCGGGGCCGGGATCACGGCGCGCGTCGAGGGGCCCTTCCCCCGGCGTCGCCACGCTCGCCGCCCTCGCCGGGTTCGCGGCACTGGGCCTTCTGGTCGCCGCCTCCGGCCCCGTCGACGCGCTCGTCGTCGTCATCGTGCTGGGGGTCTGGGCCTCCGTCGTCGCGGTCTGGGTCGGGCCGAGGGGAGTCGTCACTGCGTCCATGATGGCCGTCGCGGCCAGCGCGCCGCTCACCGGGGTGCGGGCCCTTGGAGGCGTGGCCCTCACCGACGTGTTCCTGGCCATCGCCGCGGTCGCCCTGCTGGCCCGGTCGGCCCGGGGCCAGCAAGCCCATCCTCACCTGGCCGGCTTCTGGGTCGGGCTCCTGCTGATCGTCGTGGGTGGTTCGCTGGGGACGTTCTTCGCCAACGACCCCGTCCCGAGCCTGCTCAACCTCCTCCGGTTCGCCGTGGCCGCGGCCGGACCGGTCCTCATCGTGTGGGCCTGGCGCCCCGACGCCGCCACGCTGCGCCGGTACGCCTGGTACTGGGTGGCGGGCGCCCTGGTCAGCGGGCTCGTCGGCCTCGTCTCGTCCGGCGACGCCAGCGGCCGCACGGCCGGGCTGGCCGGCCACCCCAACCCCCTGGCGATCATCAGCAGCCTCGGCGCCGGCCTCGCCCTCGTCCTGGCCGTGTCCTCGGCATCCCGAGTGCGGTGGGCGGCAACAGGCGCCTTCGGGATCCTGTCGCTGGTCGTCATCAAGGCGGGCTCGCGGGCCGGGCTCCTGGTGCTGGCCGTCTCCGTCGCCGTCGTGGTGCTGCGCACGCGAGCCCGGCGGGGCGGCGCGTCACACCTGGCCCGGTACGCCGTCGTGTTCGTGGGATTCGGCGCCCTGTCCGGGCTGCTCCTGTCGACCGGCGCCATCGAGCTGGGCAAGCACAACGCAGTGAGCCGGTTCCTCGGCGACGTCACGACGGCGTCCAGCGACTCGGCTCGCGCCCCGCTACTGGCCGCGGGCATCCGCACCATCGCCGAGCGCCCCCTGACGGGAGCCGGCTTCGAACGGGCCCTGGAAGCCCACAACATCTATGTCCAGATCTGGGCGGCAGCAGGGCTCCTGGGGCTGATCGGCCTCCTGGCCGTGTCCTGGACGACCGTCCGTACGGGCCTCCGATCGCTCGCCACCACGTCCGAGACGCTGATCTCGACGGGATTCGCATCCGGCTACGTTGGCTACCTCGCGGGTGGCGTCTTCCAGAACACCCTGTGGGACCGCTACGTCTGGCTCCATGTGGCACTGGGGCTGTGGATCGGGACTTCGCAGGTCGTCGCAGGCGCGACCACGACCACGACCGCCTCGCCGCCGGGCGGGCCGGGCGTCGGCG
>JBOGID010000125.1:0-8855 GCA_050742295.1 Acidimicrobiales bacterium
GACGGCGGCGTCGTCCACCTCGTCCTCTTCGTCGTCTTCGCCCTCGTCGTCCTCGACGTCGGCGGCGGCCACGTCCACCACCCGGGGGGCGACGGCCACGACCGCCAGCCAGAACACGACGACCACCCGTCCGCCGAACTCGACGACGGCGACCACGACCACGACGACCTCGCCGGTCGGGTCGACGACCATGCCGGCCAACTGCCGCAACAGCTCCAACCCCGCGTGCGGGGCATTCGTGTGGGACCCGGCGCCGGCTGCGAACGCGCCGCTGTCGACCACGGCGGCGCCCGCCAAGGCGACGTACAAGGTGGGCGAGCAGGTCTTCTTCAACGTGACCGTGAGCGACCCCGACCACGTCGTGAACGACAACTGCTCGGAGGTCCGCTTCGACAACGGGGCGGCGGCCGACGGGTCGTGCTCGCCGCCCCCCGACTGCCCGGCCCGCCACGGCCCGTGGACGCCGCCGGCTGCGGTTGCCGGCAACCACACGCCGAACTACATCAACGTGTGGGACACCCCCGGCCAGCACACGGCCACCTTCCGGTTCCGCTCATGGTCGTCGAGCACGTGCCTGGCCCTCGACCCCTACGCCAGCGAGGGACAGACCGTGACGGCCGCCGTCACGATCACGGAGTAGCACCGAGGGGACGTAGCCCAACGGCAGAGGCAGGGCGCTTAAAACGCCTCCAGTGAGGGTTCGACTCCCTCCGTCCCCACCGAAGGTGCAATTGAGCCCTGCATTGTTGGCCACGAGCGACCCACCGGTGACCGCCTTGGGCAGGACTCATGGCGCCGACCCACCCCGCCGCCAGCCTCCCGAGGCGGCCTAGGTGAACCAATTCCAGGGGGATCTGCCGTTGGGTTCACCGACGTGATCTCCGATGATGCCTACGGCGACGACGTCCTTCTGACATCGATGTGAGACGTGCCCCCTTCGAGTCGGAGCCCCCCTGGCACGACTGGTTTCCCTGCCAGCCAAGCACACTGGTTCAGCTCGGAAGCGCCGTCTCAAAGGCGAGGCCAGGGTCCCGAAAGATCCCGTCATGTGACACGAGTGGAACGCCAAGGTGGATCGCGGTTGCGGCTATCCAGCGGTCGGAGTCGTGGTCTGGCTGACCCAGTGCGTGTCCGAAACGCTCGCAAACGACACGAAGGTCGACGTACACCTCCAGTAGCGCGGGGCCAGGCCAGACCACCTCGGCGTGAGCCACGTGCTCATTCAGACGCGCCATCCGAGCCGATCCCCAACCTCGCCGACGAGCACCGAAGCGGATCTCGGCCACGGTCTGGAACGAGATCAGGAAGCGTCGTCCGGCCAGGAGCGGTCGGTAGAGCTCGACGAGGCCGTGGGTTGCCCTAAGCAGGTCGGCGCTGAACACATTGGTGTCGACGACCACCGCCGTCGAGCGCGACCTCACGTCCTACCTGGAGATCGCCTCGAGGAACTCCGCTTCCTCCTCGTCAGTCAGCTCATCGATCACGGGCTGCGGCGAGGGAGCCCAGAGCTTGGCCCGCGCCAACTGCTCCTCCACAGCAAGCTCGAGGTGCTCGCCCGACGGTGGGGACGGGGTGACCGAATCTGAATCTGTGGACATCTCGTCTTCAGTCTCCGGTCAGCCGAAGACGATTGAGCTGGCGACATGCAGCGGGTCCATCGGTGTCCCCTTGGCCTCGATGAAACACGACCGGCTCGCTCCGTCCGCATCGGGCCTACCAATCGAGGGACCGGAACGTGCCGCGCATGGCGGTGGTTGTCACGGCGCCGTCGGGGCCGACGGCCATGACGTCGCCCTCGGCGGTGAGGACGGCAACCCAGCCGCCCGACACGTCGGCGGCGAGCCGGGTGGGCGTGCGGCCGCCGAGGTCGAGGGCCGGTCGGGGCGGTCCTTGGCCGGCGACGGGGCGCACCGAACGGGCGGTCCCCGGCCCGGTCTCGATGACGAGCAACGAACCGTCGGTGCGGAACACGGGCGACGACCACGTGCGGCCTGACGGGGCCATGAGCTCACGGCCTTCGGTCAGGGAGTTGGCGCCGCTGGGCACGACGAACAGGCGGTTCATGGCGACGACCGCCAACTGCTGGCTGTCGGGCGACCACGCCACCCAGTTGAGGGTCGCCAGGTCAGGTCGGGTCCGGATGAGGCCGACGACCCTCCCGTCGCGAGTGAGCAGCGCGACCCCGAGCACACCGTTGGCGACCGCGACGGTGCTGCCGTCGGGGCTGGCGGCCGGGCTCATCCCGTCGGCGAAGGCGGTAGACGTCCCTCCCGAGCGCGGCACCTGTTGGGTGAAGCCGACGGCGGGCTCGCAGCACGTGACGTAGTACACGGTCGTTCCATCGGGCGTCACGGCCACGTGCTCGAACCGGGTGGGCGCCACTTCGGGCTGGGGCCGGAGCGGCGGGAGCTTCATCAGCTCTCGGGTCTCGGCCCCGGTCAGGGCATTGAGCGTCACGAGCCGTTGGTCGGTGGCGGCCACGGCCGAATCGGGCGGGCGGAGGGGGACGGCGATCGACGTGCGGGGCTTCGGCGAGTTTGGAGGGGGATCGCCGGCGACGGGCTGACCAGGGCGAGGGGCAACCGTGGGAACTGTCGCGACAACGGTCGTGGCGACGGCCCCTTCGGACTCGGCGACAGGAGGCTCGTCCTCGCGGGTGACGACGGCAGCCACGCCGGTCACCAGGAGGGCGACCAGCACGACGCCGGCCGCCCCGAGGACAGCCGGTTTGGGCCGCCTGGGCCGCTGGCGTCCGGGGGGCACGTCGGGCGCCCGGTCGAGCAGGTCGTGATCGTTCCTCACACGGCACAGCCTCCCGTGTCCGCCGGCCAGCCACCACTCTCGCGCTCGGGGGCCTCTGGTACGGTCCCGCGGTCGGCACCGTGACTGAGCCCGTGGGGGTCCTCCCCGACCTGCAGATCCGCAAGGCGATCGACGCCGGGGAGATCGTGAGCGATGTCGCAGGCGTTGCCGACGCCGCCGTCCAGCCCGCCAGCCTCGACCTCACGCTCGGGCCCAAGGCCTACCGGCTGCGGTGCAGCTTCCTGCCCGACGCCAAGTCGGTGGCCGAGAAACTCGGCGAGCACAGCATGGGCGAGTTCGACCTGCGCTACGGGGCGATCCTGGAGCGCAACCGTCCCTACCTGATCGAGCTGCGGGAGGGGCTGGCCCTGCCGCCCCACCTGCGGGCCAAGGCCAACCCCAAGTCCTCGACGGGGCGGCTCGACATCTTCACAAGGGTGATCACCGACCACAGCTTCCGGTTCGACGAGGTGGGGCCGGGCTACCAGGGCGGGCTGTGGCTGGAGGTGGTGTCCCGGTCGTTCACGGTGCGGGTCCGCGAGGGCCTGTCGCTGAACCAGCTTCGGCTCTTCGTGGGCGAGCCCCGCGTCACCGACGCCGAGATCCGTTCCATCCACGCCGGCGGCCAGCCGTTGCTGTTCCTCGACGGGGCGGTCGTCGTCCCCGACGAGATCGCGGTGGCGGACGGGCTGTTCATGAGCCTCGACCTGCGCAAGGCCCCGGGCCGGATCGTCGGCTACCGGGCCAAGAAGAACAGCCAGCTGCTCGACCTGTCAGCCGTCGAGCGCTACGACCCCGACCTGTTCTGGGAGCCGGTCGTGCCCGAGAAGTCGGACCGGCTCATCCTGGAGCCCGAGGAGTTCTATCTGCTGCTGTCGGCCGAGTCGGTGTCGGTGCCGCCCGGCTACGCGGCGGAGATGACGGCCTACGACCCCACCAGCGGCGAGCTGAGGACCCACTACGCCGGCTTCTTCGACCCCGGCTTCGGCTACGACCGCGACGGCGACCTTCGGGGCAGCCGGGCCACGCTGGAGGTGCGGGCCCACGACGTGCCGTTCATGGTCGAGCACCGCCAGCCCGTCTGCAAGCTGTCCTTCGACCGCATGCTGGAACCGCCCCATACCCTGTACGGCGAGGAGATCGGGTCGCACTACCAGTCCCAGCAGGTCACGCTGAGCAAACACTTCACCCACCCTCGCTGAGGTCCGCCAGGATCAGCTGCCACGAGGCCAGGCCGTGCTCGCACCACGTGTCGGGTAGCGACACCAGGCACTCGTCGGGGCACCGGCAGACCCCATCGGCCAGCCACTCTGCCAGCGTGTCTTTGTCGGGCGGCGCCCACCCGCTGTTGACCTCGAACCACTCGTGGGCGTTGCGAACGGCTTCGGCGGCCTGCCGGGCGCTCACACCTTGCGGATGGCGTCGCCGACCCGGACCGCCCCCGACACGACCACCTTGGCGTTGACACCCCGCAGCTGCAGCTCCCGGCCGGCGGGCGAGTTCACGAACCGGGCCGAGTCCATCCCGAACCTGCCTGCGAACTTCTTGCAGCCGGTGTGGGGCTCGGCGGTGACCTCGATCACGGCCGCCTCGCCGATGGCCAGGCGGGTGCCGGGCGGCAGGTTGGACCGGCTGAGGTCGAGGTCGACGTAGAGCTGGTCGCCGGCCAGCTGCCAGCGGTCCTCCGAGCCGGCCACCAGGGCCGCCACCCGGGCGTTCATCAGGGTCACCTGCATGTCCGGGTGGGGGGACTTGTAGGCCATCTTGCTGCTCGTGCGCTGCCGCCAGGTGTCGCCCACCAGTCCCTCGGTGGTGTCGAGGCGGGCCTCGGACAGCGCCTCCCGTTCGTCCACCGCCGGCCGGCGGACGATCTGCTCGACCCGCCCGCCGTCGGCCGGCGAGCGGCGGATGTGGTCGAGGCCGGCCTGGAGCACGTCGGTGCTCGGGTGGAGGTCCGTGGCCACGAGGTTCAAGGTATCGCCGCCAGAGGGGCGTAACCTGCCCTTTTGTGGCGCTCTACACCGTCCATCTGCAGCCCGACGACCTGCGCGACCCCGTGCTCGTCGTCCAGATGGAGGGTTGGATCGACGCCGGCACGGCCGGGAACGGCGCCATGAACGCCCTCCTCAACACCCTCGACACGACCCTGCTGGCGTCGTTCCACGTCGACTACCTGCTCGACCAGCGGGCGCGCCGGCCTTTCCTGCAGGTGAGCGACGGGGTCAACTCGGGGCTCAGCTGGCCCAAGATCGAGCTGCTCTGGGCCCGCGACCACGAAGGCCGCGACATCCTGCTGCTGTCGGGGCCGGAGCCCGACTACCAGTGGCGAGGTTTCGCCCGCGACGCCGTGGCCCTGGGCCAGGAGCTGGGCGTGAAGCGCATGTTCGGCCTGGGGGCCTTTCCCTCACCCGTGCCCCACACCCGCCCGACACCTCTGGTGTGCACGGCCAGCACCGCCGAGGTGGCCCAGGACATCGGGTTCATGCCCGGGACGTTCGAGGTGCCCGCCGGCATCCAGGCTGTCCTGGAACGGGGGTTCGCCGGTGCGGACACCCCCGCCGTCGGGCTGTGGGCCCGCGTCCCCCACTACGTGGCGGCCATGCCCTATCCCGCGGCCAGCCTCACCCTGCTGGAGGCGCTGGCCAGGCTGGCGCCCCTCGACCTCGACCTGACCGAGCTACGCCGGGCCGCGGTCGAGGCCCGGGAACGGCTGGACGTGCTGGTGGCCGCCGACCCCCGCTTCCCCGAGCTGGTCGAACGGCTGGAGGCCCAGGCCGACGCCGAATCCGAGACCGACGGCGGCATGGGCTTCGGCAACCTCCCGACCGGCGACGAACTGGCCGCCGAGCTCGAACGGTTCCTGCGCGACCAGGACTGAGGTAGTCGGTCAGGCCCACAGGCCGGCCAGCAGCCGGTCGACCTCGGCCAGACCAGGGGCGGGTGAGTCGGAGGGGCCGGTGGCGGCCCCGAGTGGGCGGTCGTCGAGGTCGATGCCGCGGCGGCCCTCGACGTGAGCATCGTCCATCAGGGTGCGGACCGCGGGGGTCAGGAACCGGCTCACCTGGGCATAGCTGTGGGCGTCGCGGTCGCGGTAGGGCTTGTGGTAGTAGCGCAGCGGGACGCTGACCTCCAGCACCTGCTTGGCCCTGGTCACGGCCACGTAGAGCAGGCGGCGCTCCTCCGCGATGGCCTCGGCGTCGCCCGTCGCCAGGTCGGACGGGAACATGCCGTCGCTGGCGTGGATCACGTGCACGGCGTGCCACTCGCCACCCTTGGCCGAGTGGACGGTGGAGAGCACGAGCCAGTCTTCGTCGAGCAGGGGCGGGCCGGCCAGGTCGGACGTGGATACGGGCGGGTCGAGGGTGAGGTCGCTGACGAAGCGGCTGCGGGTGGCCGCCGCTGACGCCACCCGCTCGAGCTGCTCGAGGTCGGCCACCCGGGAAGCGGCGGAGTCGTAGGCCCGGCCCACCACCGGGTCGAGCCACTGCCGCAGCCGGCCGATCTGGGCCGCCGGTGGCAGCGTGGACTGGCCGGGCAGGGCGCCGTCGGCGCACTCGGCCAGCGCCTCCCGCAACCGGTTGAGCTCGGTGATGGCGGGGGCGGGCACCCGGGGCGCGGCGGCCAGCAGGCGGGCGAGGGGCGTAACCGTCGGCTCCGCCACAACGGCGCCCCCCTCATCCGGAGCCGACAGCGGGCCGAGGCCCAGCTCGGCCATGACCCGCCGGGCCGTCGCCGCGCCCACGCCGTCGAGCAGGCGCAGGACCCGGAACCAGGCCAGCTCGTCGGACGGGTTGTCGAGCAGGCGCAGCAGCGACAGCAGGTCTTTCACGTGGGCGGCCTCGAGGAAGCGCAGCCCGCCGTACTTCACGTAGGGGATGTTGCGCCTGGTCAGGGCCAGCTCCAGCAGGTCGGCGTGGTGGGCGGCCCGGAACAGGACGGCCTGCTGGTTGAGGGCGACCCCGTCGTCGCGATGGGCCAGGACCGAGTCGCACACCGCCTCGGCCTCGGCCGCCTCGTCGCCGCACGAGCGCAGGAGCGGGCGGCGGCGGCCCGGGCTGGCCGACCACAGCTGCCTGGGCACGGCGCCCTCGGTGCGGGCCTCGGCCATCACCGCATTGGCCACGGCCAGGATGGGCGGTGTCGACCGGTAGTTCTGCTCCAGCCGGATGACGGTCGTGCCTGGGAACCGGGCCGGGAAGTCGAGGATGTTGCGGGAGGACGCGGCCCGGAAGCCGTAGATCGCCTGGGCATCGTCGCCCACCGCCGTGAGGCCTGCGCCGCCGGGGCGGAGCAGGGCGAGGATGTCGGCCTGCACGGTGTTGGTGTCCTGGTATTCGTCAACGAGCACGTGGTCGAACAGCCGGTGCAGCGGCTCGCCCAGCGCCCGCCAGCACAGCAGCAGGTCGTCGTAGTCGAGCAGCTGCCGCTCCCGCTTGCGGACCGTGTAGGCGCCGAACACGGCCCGCATCGCGTCGGCCTCGCCGGCGCACCACGGGAACCAGCGCTCGAGCACCGTGCCCAGCGGCTCGCCGGCGTTGACCATGCGGTTGTAGATCGAGGCCAAGGTCGCCGGCCTCGGGAACCGCCGGCGGGCCGTGACCCGCCGGTCGTCGGGGTTGCGGGTCGACGCCGCTGCGTCGTGGTGGCCCAGGCCGAGGTCGTGGCGCACGAGGCCGAACAGCTCCACGCCATCGGCCTGGTCGAGGATGCTGAACCCAGGGTCGAGCCCCAGGCGGTGCCCGTGCAGGCGCAGGACCCGGTTCGCGACGGCGTGGAACGTGCCACCCCACACCCGCCCGGCGGCCGGCATGTCGGACAGCCGGCCGGCCCGGGCCAGCAGCTCGGCCGCAGCCCGGCGGCTGAACGTCAGCAGGCACACCCGCTCGGGGTCGGCGCCGTCGCGCAGCATGCGCGCCAGCCGGTGGGCGAGCGTGCCCGTCTTGCCGCTACCGGCCCCGGCCAGGATGAACAGCGGTGACCCGTCGTGGTCGACGGCCTGCTGTTGCTGCTCATTCAACTCGAACATATGTTCGGCAGCGTAGCACGCCGGTCAGAGGGCGAGCAGGTACCCGAGGAGGTGGACCCCGGGCTCGGGCACCCAGTCGCGCTCGGGCGCGCGGGCGAACCCCAGCCGCTCGTAGAGGCGGCGGGCGGCGGTCATGGAGGCGGTGGTGTGGAGCGATACCCGGGTCCGGCCGGCGGCGCGGGCCCGCTCGATGCAGGCGCCGACGAGCCGGGACCCCACACCTTGGCGCTGGGCGTCGGGGGCCACGACCAGCATGCGGACGCCCACCTCGTCGTCGCCCCGGAACTCGGCGTACTGGCTGTAGGGGCTCGGCACATACGTCACACTGCCCAGCAATCGCCCGGTCGGGTCGACGGCAACGAGCACGACCGCGTCGTGAGCCCGGCGGGCCACGTCGGCCAACTCGGCCCGGTAGTCGTCGGTCAGGATCCCCTGCAGGACGTCGGCGTAGACCGCGACGGTCATCGCCGCCACCGCCTCGTGCTCGCCCGGCTCGACCGGGCGGATGAGCACCGACTCAGGCGGCGCGGGCGGGCTCAACGATCTCGACGACGGCGAGGAGGTCGCGACGGACCGAGTCGGCCGGGTCACCCGACAGGCCGTTGGCGGCGATCACGCCGTCGACCAGGTCGCCGAGGACATCAGCCAGGGGCCGGCCTCGCACCCGGACGGCGACGATCACCCCTCCGTCGGGACGGCGGCGGAGTGTGCGGTCGACACCGGGGCGGGCCGGAGGGCTCCGGAACCCGGGGGCGACGAGGCCCTCCGCACGGCAGGCGTCGGCCAGGCGGCGCGCTGCGTCGGCGAAGGAGACGGACGTGGCAGGAACGGACATGGCCCCAGCATGACAGCGGTGTGTGACAGGAACGTCGCCGAGCGGTCAGGCTATGGGGATGAGCGACCCTGGAGAGCCCCAGCCGAACGGCGACGCCGACGAGGGCGGCGGCACGGCGGCGACGCCCGACCCGGCTGCCACCCGGCCCGGGGCCGAGGCCACGCCCGCCGGTACGGCCGCCCCAGGCACCCC
>JBOGID010000126.1:0-3393 GCA_050742295.1 Acidimicrobiales bacterium
CCGGCGCCGGCGCCGGCGGCGCCTGAGCCGGGCCGAGCCACCGGTGCCGGGCTTCCTCCTCCCTGCCGAGCCGGTCACGTCGGTCGACGGCTGGCGGGCCCTGGGCGGCGGCGAGGGGCTCTCGCTGGCCCGGGCCAAGGGCCCCGACTGGGTGATCGAGGAGGTGAACCGGTCGGGACTGCGGGGCCGCGGCGGCGGCGGCTTCCGCACCGGGCGCAAGTGGGCCGGGGTCCGGGCCCAGTCCGGCACCCACCGCTATGTGGTGTGCAACGCCGCCGAGGGGGAGCCGGCCACGTTCAAGGATCGGGCCCTGCTGCGGGCCAACCCCTACCAGCTCGTCGAGGGCGTGGCCATCGCCGCCTTCGCCCTGGCCGCCCGCCACGCCTACATCGGCATCAAGGCGAGCTTCGAGTGGGAGGTGCTGGCCCTCGAGAGCGCCCTGGCCGAGATGGGCGAAGCCGGCCTGGCGGGGGACGTCCCGATCACCCTCGTCCCCGGCCCCGACGAGTACCTGTTCGGCGAGGAGAAGGCGATGCTCGAGGTCGTCGAGGGCCGTCCTCCGATGCCGCGCCTGCTGGCTCCCTACGAGCACGGGCTGTTCGCGGTCGCGCCCCAGATCGGCTGGGAGGGGTCCACGGCCGAGCCCGGCCACCCGGCCCGCGAGCGCGACGAGTCCAACCCCACGCTGGTCAATAACTGCGAGACGCTGTCCAACGTCCCCCACATCCTGGCGTGGGGCGCCGACTGGTTCAGGGAGATGGGCACCGAGGAGTCGCCCGGCACCCTCGTGACGACGGTCGTGGGCGACGTGGCCCGGCCCGGCTACGCCGAGGTCGAGATGGGCACGCCCCTGCGCCGTGTCCTCGACGAGGTGGGCGGCGGGGCGAGGCCGGGGCGCACCCTCAAGGCCGTGTTCTCGGGCGTGGCCAACGCCGTCCTGACCACCGACCGGTTCGACACCCCGCTGTCCTACGAGGCCATGGCGGCGGCCGCGAGCGGGCTGGGGGCGGCCGGCTACGCCGTGTACGACGACACCGCCTGCATGGTGGCGGTGGCCCAGGAGTTCTCCAAGTTCCTCTTCGTCGAGTCCTGCGGCCAGTGCCCGCCGTGCAAGCTGAACTCCGAGGAGATCACCAACCGGCTGGCGGCCATCGACGGGTGCCGGGGTGGCGACGACGACATCGCGGTGATCGGGGCACGGCTGCTCAAGGTGACCGACGGCAACCGGTGCTACCTGCCGGTCGAGGAGCAGATCGTGGTCAGCAGCATCCTGCGGGCCTTCCCGGAGGAGTTCGCGGCCCACGTGGAGGGCGACTGCCCCCGCCACCGGCCCGACGTGCTCGTGCCCAAGATCGTCGATCTCCGCGACGGCGAGGTCGTCTACGACGAGAAACAGGCCCGAAAGCGGCCCGACTGGACCTACGCGTAACCCAGAAGCCCTCCGCGCGGCGATGATGATGGCGGTGGGAGGGGAAGAACGGCACTGGGCCCTGGCGGCCGTGGGCGTCATCGTGGTACTGGTGGCCGCCGATCTGGTGCTCGGTGCGGAGGTCCAGTTCACCGGCTCGCTGGTCATCGCCCCCTTCATCGCGTCGGCGCGGCTGAGCCCCCAGCGCACCCTGGCCGTCGGCGTCCTGGCCCTGGCCGCCGTCACATTCCTGGGTTCGTTCAACGACGCCGGCAGCGTCGAGGCCGCCCTGCGTCTCCTCGTGGTGGTGGCCGGTAGCGGCTTGGCGGTGTGGATTGCCGCCCTCCGCCAACGCCGCGAGCAGGAGTTGCGCCAGGTCACCCGCGTCGCCGAGGTCGCCCAGCGGGCCGTGCTCACCTCGGTCCCCCGCCGGGTCGGGCCCCTCGCCTTCGCCTCCCGCTACCAGTCCGCCAGCCCCGAGGCCCTCATCGGGGGGGACTTCTACGAGGTCGTCGAGTCCGAGGGCGGGCGGGTGCGGGCCGTGGTGGGCGACGTCCGGGGCAAGGGGCTGGAAGCGGTGCGGCTGGCGGCCGTGGTGCTGGGGTCGTTCCGGGAGGCGGCCCAGTCCCTCGACACGCTCGAGGATGTCGCCTCCATGATGGACCGGCGCCTTCGCCGCCACCTCGACACCGAGGACTTCGTGACCGCCGTGCTGGCCGAGTTCCAGGAGGACGGGACCCTTACCATCGTGAACTGCGGCCACCACGCCCCGCTGCTGATCCAGGATGGCGCCTTGCGCCTGCTGCCTCCCGCGGCCACGACGACGCCCCTCGGGCTGGACCCGGTGCCCGTCCCCGAACGGGCGGTGATGGGCCGGGGTGACCGCCTGCTGCTCTACACCGACGGGCTGGTCGAGGCCCGGTCCCGGTCGGGTCGCATGATCGCCCTCGACCGCCTGGCCGTGACGCTGACCACCCCCGATCTCGACGGCGCCCTGGAGTCCCTTGTCGAGACCTTAGAGTCGCTGGTCATCGGGCCCATCGAGGACGACATGGCCCTCGTGCTGGCCGAATACCGCGGCTTCGGCCCCGCTCAGGACCCCGACGAGCGCCGGATCGTGTCGATGACGACCGAGTAGTCGAGGCCGGCGGTCTCGGGGCCGTCGGGGCCGTCGGGGCCGTCGAGGGCGGCGACGAGCCAGGCCCGGGCCTCGGGGAGCAGGCGCACGTCGAGGCCGGCGGCGGTGGCGGCGTCCATGACCAGGCCGAGGTCCTTGGCCGCCAGGGACAGCTTGAAGTTGGCCGGCCACGTACCCGACTCGATGTTGGCCCGCTTGGACCTGGTGGTGACGCCGATGGGCGACTCCGACAGGACATCGAGCACGTCGTGCTGGTCGAGGCCCAGGGCGTCGGCCAGGGTCAGCGCCTCGCCCAGCCCCGTCATCAGGACGCCCAAGATGGCATTGGCCACGAGCTTCATGGCCGCGCCGGCGCCGAGGGCGCCCACGTGACGGATGGTGCCGAGCCGTTCCAGGACGGGGCGGACCCGGTCGATGTCGGCCGCCTCGCCCCCGGCGAAGACCTTCAACTCCCCCGACGTGGCCTGGGGGACGCTGCCCAGGACGGGCGCGTCGACCAGGTGGGCGGCAGGCGGCAGGCGGTCCCGGATGCGGGCCACGGCCGCGGGGCCGATTGTCGACATCTCGACGAGCGTGGCGCCGTTGCCCAGGGCGGCGGCCACGCCGTGGTCGCCGAAGACGACCTCCTCGACGGCGTCGGGGTTGGACAGCATGGTGAACACGACGCCGGCGCCTTCGGCGGCCTCGGCGGGAGTGGCCGCAGGCCGGGCGCCCTGCTCGACGAGGAGCGCAGCCCGCTCCGCGGTGCGGTTCCAGACGGCGAGGTCGGAGACGTCGACCAGCCGGGCGGCCATGGGCGCTCCCATCTGGCCCAGGCCGCAGAAGGCGACGCGAGGTGGCGTCGGCT
>JBOGID010000127.1:0-7054 GCA_050742295.1 Acidimicrobiales bacterium
AGCCGACGCATGTAACGCTCGGTGACGTTGAGGTAAGCGGCGGCCTGCGCGATCGTCAGCGGCGTGTCGGCGTGATCCACGTCCGGCGGAACGGCCCTCGGATGGCTCATCGTCCGATCTCCAGTTCGAGCTCGGGTACGTCGGCGACGGTCGGCGGCTCCCGAGCCAGGTCGGGCGTCGGCCTCAGGTCCCGGTCGAGGCCCAGCTCCTGCGACCAGCGCTCCAGGGTCTCGCTCACCAGCTCGTGACGCGCGACGGCAAGTCGGCCGTCGTCGGAGGAGAGGTAGCGATAGCAGAGGCTCTCCACCACGTCGACGACGTCCTGGCACACGGCACTTCCCGCTCGGGTCGGAGCTTCGGTCTCCCATCCCGCCATCACCTCCCGCAGTTGACCGAGATTCCGCGCCGACTCCAGGGGGTCGGGCTGGAGCAGGAAGCGGTAGCGAATCGCCTCCAGGTCGTCCCGCAGTCCGTTCAATCCGTTGCGAGGAGCCTCCCCCCGAGCCACCTCAATTCGACCGCCCCGAGCACGCTCAACCTCCGCCGCGAGCTCGCCGTTGAACTCGCGGCCGGCGCACATCTGCCATCCGTTGAGGTCGCCCCATGCCTCGGGCACCTGGAGGACACCGACCCGGTCACCGAGACCTCGGGCTCCGAGCAGCTCCGCCAGCGTGCTGGCGCCGGCCCTGCCCCGGTCGTCGGCGTCGAACGCTATGACGAGCCGTTCTGTCGGAAACCGCCGGGTCAGCTCGCTGACCACTCGCTCATCGGGAAGACCGGCACCCAGGACCGCGACTGCCCGGTAGCCGGCCTGTGCGGCAGTGAGACCGTCGGGGATGCCCTCGGTCACCAGCACGACACCGTCGTCCCGCGCCGAATCGGGCAGCCGCATCTCGGCCACTCGTGGGGACGGCCCAGCGAGCGATGAGGAGGGGTTGTCGTACTTGTGGAAGCGAGGGCGCAGGTACCGGGCCTGGAGGTAGGCGGCCCGCCCGTCGTCGTTCAGCACGGGTAGCACCACGGCGCGCCCACCGCGCGGGAGACCTGGCTCACGTGGCAGCCGTTGTGAACCTGGATCGGAACCGACTCGGTTCACCCGGAGGATGTCGTCGCCAAGGCCCCGAGCAGCCAGCCATTGGCGGACCGGCCGGCCGCCCGGCGACCACAGGTGGGCTTCGCACGCCGAGACGTAGGCCTCGACCGCCGGGTGCGGACCGGTGGGCGCCAGCGAGCCGCGTCGCGCCTGCCCCATCGCAGACGGCGACGGGCGCCACACCTCATCGCTCCTGTCCCGCTCGGCGACGCCGGCGTGGCGGGCGAGGTCATCGAGCGCCTCCGCGAATCCAACTTTCCGGACCGACATGACAAGGTCTGCCGCCGTCCCGCCGGCGCCGCATCCATGGCAGTGCCAACGAGGGATGCCCCGCTGGCCTTCGTAGACACTGACCGGCGGCGTCCGGCCGGTCTGGTTGCCGTGATTGGGCTCCGGGCACGGCCAGGTTGCCGAGCGGCCACGGCCCTTGTGTGGCCCCAGCAACTCGTCGGCAAGGCCGGGCAGATCAGTGCGAGCAAGGACTTCGTCGCGGTCGTACGCCACCAGCTGCTCCGAGGCGGTTTGGTGGCCTACTACTGGGTCGGCCGCCGATGACGTGGGACATCTGCGGGGCCGTTGTCCCATTCCGGCGCGACGCGACCCAGTAGTACTCGAGGACGCTCCGTATCCGGCGTCTCTCACCCGACCCCGAGCGGCCGCGAACGGAAATGCTTGAAGTGCATCGAGCCCAGTGCAACAGTCGGCGACGGTTGGGGTCGTTCCCAGTTCGGCTGCGTCTCGGGAGAGACATGGGAGGACCGGTAGAGCACGCAGGTCAACGGCGGCGCTCCGGTCGACTGCGCCCCAGAGCAGGCTCCGGCCCTGCCAGAAGAAGCGTGACCAGTGGGTAAGGGCATGGCGATCGGCCTTGGGATCGCCGCCGCGGCGGTTGCGGCTGTGATCCTCGTCGTCCTCAGCGGCGGTGACGGCGACGGGAACGGGGCCCTGCCCCCGACTACCTCGACGGCAGTGACGGCCCAGCCGTCGACGACCGCGAGCCCGCAGGCCGTCGCCGAAGCAGTCATCCTCGACGCATACCGCAAGTCGTGGAACGCGTTCATCGCCGTCGCCAGCGACGCTTCGGCCGGTGGCAATGACCCGCGGCTCACCCAGAACACCGCTGGCAACTCGCTGCTCGCCCGCCAGGCGTCGGTCGCCCGACTCCGCTCGGAGAACCGGGCGTACCGGGGCGAGATCGAGCTCCATCCCCGGGTCGTGGAACTCTCGGCCATCACGGCCCGGGTCGAGGACTGCAACATCGACCGGACCTCAGTGGTCGACGCCCGCACCGGCCAGGTTGTCGTCCCTCCCAGTACCCAGGGTGCGGCCGTGAACGCCACCCTGAGGCTCGAAGGCGGTGTCTGGAAACAGGTCGAGTTCACCGATGAGAGGCGTACGTGCGTGCCAGCCGCGTCGTAGTCGCCCTCGGTACGGTGACCGCGTCCTTGGTCGCACTCGTCGCTCCGGCACTCGCCGGCGAAGCCAATGCCGCGAGCGACTCCAACGGGATCAGCGCCGGGGTCACCGGCACACAGGGCGGCTCCACGGGCGGCGGCGGCTCGACCAGCACCGGTGGATCCACACCGATCTGCACGCCCGGTAGCGGCGGGGAGCCGGGTCCGGTGAACTGGCGCCCCGTACCCGAGAACCTCCTTACCGCCGACCAGCGCGACCAGGCGTCGAAAGAGAAGGGAGGCTGGTACTGGCGCTTCTGCGGCGAGAACTCCGACGTGAAGGTCGGCGGGACCGGGAACGGCGCCTCGTGGTTCCCCGACGCGCCGGGGAGCGGGCCATCGGTCAACCTGAGCGCACTGGCCCGCGAGGCCCTGCAGCGGACCCCGCTCCCTGCGCCGGCCATTCGCATGAGCCCCCAGCCGCCCGTGCCCCAGCTCGTGGGCCTGCCAACCTATTTGTGGATCGACCCAACAGCGTGGGGCCCTCGGACCGCGTCGGCGTCGTCCGGCGGAGTCACATCGACGGTCACTGCCGTCCCTGAACGGGTGGTCTGGGACATGGGCCAGGGGGACATCGTCGAGTGCTCCGGTCCAGGACGGCCACACGCCCCTGGCATGGTCGGGACCGGCGCCTGCACCTTCACCTATTCCTTCTCATCGGCGCGGAGCACGAGCAGCCCAACCAAGGCCTTCACCGTGACGGCCACGGTCCACTGGCATGCCACCTGGACCGCCAGCGGCGCCGCCGGCGGAGGTGACCTCGGGACGGTGGAGCGCCGCAGCAGCGTTGCCATCGAGGTCGCCGAGGTCCAGACCCTCAATGCCAACCCCCGAGCCAATTCGTAGGAGAACCTTTGGCGACATCAACGCTCCGCCGGCCCCGCCCCGCCTCCTCGGGAGGCGCCGACCGGACGTTGAAGGCGGCGTCGGGGTCGGCCGCAGCAGGCCGCCGTTCAGCACCGCTCGCCCTCGCCGGCGTCGCCTGCATGCTCCTCGGCGGCTTGGCGGCCGTGGCGATCTACCTGCGGGCCACCGACAGCGTCACCGCCCTCGTGGTGAAGCAGGCGATGGCACCGGGGCAGGTCATCGCCGAGGGCGACCTCGGAGTCGTCGAGCTGTCGGCCCGCGGGCTGGCCCATGTGCCGGCGGCCGATCGTTCCCAGGTCGTGGGGCGTCCGGCCGCCGTCGCCCTACCGCGGGGCACGCTGTTGACGCCGGCGGCGATCGGTGAGCCGAGCGCACTTGGCCCCGGCTTGGCAGTCGTCGGCCTCGCCCTCAAGGTCGGGCAGATGCCCGCTGGTCTTCGCGCCGGCGACCGGGTCGCCCTCGTCGATACTGATACGGCGGGCCCTGCACCGAGCTCCGCTCGCACGCAGGTGACCTACACCGAGGACGCCACCGTGTTGAGCGTGACGTCGGGTGACCGGGGTTCTGCGGCAGCCATCTCAGTCCGAGTGCCAAGGAGCATGGCCGCCGCCATCGCCGCCGCCGGCGCGGGCGGACACGTCAGCGTCGTTCTCCTTCCGGCCGCCCCATGAAATTCGTCGCCGTTGCCTCGGTGAAGTCGTCCCCGGGCGTCTCGGTCGTGGCCGAGCTCATCGCACTTCTGTGGCCCGACCGCACTGGCCCCGTCCTGTTCGACTGCGACCCAGCGGGAAGCGGCTGGGTCCTGCGGCCGGGCGTGGCCGTTGACCCAGGAGTCGTCAGCCTGGCTGCGGGCGCCCGCCGAGGCTTGAACGGGCAGATGATCGCGGACAACTTCCAGGGGGTCGGCGCGCTCGATGTGCTGGTCGGGCCGGCCGCCGGCCGCCAAGCAAGCGCCGCGCTCCGGTCCCTCGGAGCCGACCTCGCTCTAGCGATGCGCGAGCTGCCGCCCGACACCGATGTCGTCGTCGCCGACTGCGGGCGGCTCTTCCCCGGCTCTCCCGCCTATGACATCGGCCGCGTCGCCGACCACTTCGTCTTGGTCTGCCCGGCGACTGCGTCGGGAGTCGTTCAGGTCGCTCCGTGGGTCGAGGACCTGAGCGCCGACGGGTGCCACGTGGCGCTCGTCCTCGCGGCTCCCCCGCCGCGCACACGGCACGCGGATTACACCGCCGCTGAGATTGCAAACACGCTGAGGGTCGCCGTAGCCGGCCTCGTCGCTCATGACCGGGAGGCAGCCCGCACGCTCCACCAGAACCCCGGCCGGGTCGACCGGATCAGCCGCACCCCGCTCGCCCGATCAGTCGCCGCGATCACGGCGGAGCTGGCGCGGGCGTCGGCGCCGGGGACCATGCCCCACCGGGGGACGGCCACCGGCCCGAGCCTCGCGGCTGCCAGGAGCGGGACGTGAACGACGCCGACCTGCTCGCCCTGCAATCCCAACTCAAGGACCGGGTGCGCGGCGAGCTGGTGACCAGCATCCAGGCACTGGAGGCTGACGGCTCCCATCGGCTGTCGTCTCTCGATCAGGAGGCGCTCACATCCAGCCTCGTCGCCCAGTCGCTCGGGGCCGCCGCCCGACAGCGCCTCGACCGTGGCCAGCCACTGATCACGCCCGAGGATGAGGACCGGCTTGCCCGGAGCGTAATGACCGAGGTCATCGGCACGAGCGGCCGCCTCCAGCCATACCGCGAGGACCCGACGGTGATCAGCTTCCGGGCCAACGACCACCGCACGAGTTGGGTGACCTACACCGACGGTCGGAAAGAGCGCGGCCCCGCACTGGCGTCGGACGCTCAGGGCTTGATCGAGGTGATACGGGGTCTACTCGAAGAGGCCTACCGCTACGACGGGATCGAGCGCCGCTTCGATCCGGGGTCGCCGTGGGTCGACGCCGTGCTGGCCAACGGCGACCGCCTCTTCGCGTTACGGGACCTCAGCCGGGAACCGTTCCTCATCCTCCGCCGCCACAACTTCACCGAGCTGACGACCGTCGAGGATCTCCGCGCCCGCGGGTCAGTGACCCGAGGGGAAGCAGCCTTGTTCGAGGCCATGGTGGTCGCCCGCTTCAATCTCGTGATCGTGGGCGGGCAGAACGTCGGGAAGACGACGTTCCTGCGCTGCTGTGCGAACGCCATTCCCCGCGACGAGCGCATCGTTGTTCTGGAGGACATCCCGGAACTGGGGCTCGACCGGTTCCCAGAGTTCCACCGCGACATCGTCTCGGTCTGTACCCGCGGGGCGAACGTCGAGGGCAGCGGGGCGGTGTCGATGACGGACGTCGCCTACCGGCTGCACCGCGCCGAGGGCGAACGGTTCATCGTCGGCGAGGCGAGAGGCGGGCCGGAGGTCGTTCCCATGCTCATGGCCATGACGTGCGGCAACGAGGGTTCGATGACGACCGTCCATGCGCCATCGACGCGAGCGGCGTTCGAGCGCCTGGCCCTGTTCGCGGCCATCTCGCCCGAACGGCTCCCGCTCGACCTGGCTTACGAGCTTGTCGGGGAGGCACTCGACTTCGTGATCCACCTACATGCCCGGCCACAGGGCGGGCGCATTCACCGGTACGTCTCCTCGATCCGCCGCGTGCGGCGGGCCAACGGGCGCCAGATCGAGTCGGACGAGGTCCTCCGCCGGAGCCGACCTGGCGCGGCGACCATGGTCGCTGGCCTTGACAACGACGATCTCGCCCGCTTGGAGGATGCCGGGTTCGACCCTGCGTGGCTCTCGGAGGCGAGCCGATGGTGAGGCTCGCGGCCGCAGCCGGAACGGGTCTGCTCCTCGGCCTCGGCGCGTTCCTCCGGGTCCTCGGACTGCGCCGCACGTCAGGGCCGCTGGTACGTGCCGCCCCGCGCAGTCGGGATGCCGCCCCCGGCAGCCAATGGCCTGTCCAGGTGGCCATCGGCGTTCCCGTCGGCCTCTGCGTGCTGCTCCTGACAGGCTGGCCAGTCGGGGCGGCGCTCGCCACTGTCCTCGCTACTCGACTGCCCTCGGCGTTCGGTGGGCGGGCGGCCCGGGCCGATCAGCTCGCCCGAGTCGAGGGGATCGCCACATGGACGGGGCAGCTCCGGGACATGCTTGTGGGCGGGAGCGGGATCATGGAGACGATCGAGGTCACCGCGCCGCTGGCTCCTCGGCCGATCCGGGATGAGGTTAGCCGCCTCGCGGTGGGCATCCGTGGTGGGCAACTCATCCCTGCGCTCCGACGATTTGCGACCGACGTCGGTGATCCGATGGCGCATCTGGTCGCGGGTGCCCTGATCGCAGCGTCGACCGAGCACGTGGGCCGGCTCGGGGAGCTGCTCGGCACTCTCGCCGCCCGCACACGTGAGCAGGCAGCGATGCGCCAGCGTGTCGAGGCCGACCGTCGGCCCGTACGCACGCAGGCGCGCCTGATCATGGTTACGACGCTGGCGTGCGTGCTTGGGCTTCTCGCTTTCGACCGCCCGCTCGTCGAGGCCTACGACTCCCCGGTCGGGCAGGCGGTGTTGGCGCTGATCGGCGGCTGTTTCCTCGGCGCCTTCATCCTCCTGGCCCGGATGGGCCGGATGGAAACGACCGAGGGCTTCGTGCTGGCCGAGGT
>JBOGID010000128.1:0-1877 GCA_050742295.1 Acidimicrobiales bacterium
GTGCGGGACGGTGCGGGCGTTCGCCCGTTACGCCGCGGGCGAGGCCGCCGCCGGGCGGGACGGTGAAGCGGCCACGGTGTGGTTGGGCGAGGTGATCACCATCGTGTCGGGGGTCGGGGCGTCGTTCGTAGCCAACCTGGCCCGGCTGTCGCTGGCGACGAACACGGCCCGGCGTGGTGATCCCCGGCGCGCGCTGGCGCACTACCCGGTGATCGTGCAGGAGTGGCGGCGCGGCGGCCAGTGGGCCCAGCAGTGGATCACGCTGCGCACGCTCGTGCCCGTCCTGGTCCACGTGGGTGCGCTCGAGGAGGCGGCAGTGGTCCTCGGCGGGCTGCGGCGGCACGGCCAGGCCGACGCATGGGGCTCCGACGCCGAGGGCCTGGGGGCGTCCGACGAGCGGCTCCGGCACGGCCTGGGCGAGGCGTACGAGGTCCACGTGACCCGCGGCAGCGCCCTCACGCCCGTCGAGCTGGTGCGGTTCGCCGAAGAGGCCTCAGCGGTAGGCGCGGGCCTGGATGCCGTACAGCTCGGCGTAGAGGCCGCCCGATGACAGCAGCTCAGAATTCCCGGCGCCCTGGTGGGGCTGGCACCACCGGTGGGGCCGTGCCTGCCGCCTGGGCGGACAGGCCAAGCGCGGTCACAATGGCGTGGTGGAGGCAGTGGGGATGATCTGGCGGTCGCGCCTGCGCCGCCGGTGGCGGGCCTGGCTGGCCCTCCTCGTGCTCCTTGGGCTCGGCGCCGGCGCGGGACTGGCCTGCCTGGCCGGCGCCCGCCGGACGGCATCGTCGTTCGGCCGCATCGCCGCCGCCACCCACGCGGCCGACGTGAACAGCGGGCACGGCCTGCCGCCGGCCGAGGCCGAGCAGATCGCCAGCCGGTTCACGGGCGTGGCCAGCCATGACACCGTCGTGGGGTTCGTCGGCTTCGCCCGGGACATCGACCCCACCCTGTTCAAGTACTTCATCGGTTCCTGGGAGCACGGTCTCCGGGCCGGTGTCCCGGTGCTGCGGGCGGGTCGCTATCCGAGCCTCGACCGTCCCGACGAGGTGCTGGTGAGCAGCCCCCGTGCGGCGGCGGCCGGGGTCGTGCCCGGCACCAAGCTCACGCTCGAGCTGTTCAGCATCAACGGCGGCGCCAGCGAGACGACGGCGGTCGTGGTCACCGGGATCGGGTCCTTCGCCCTGCAAGCGGCGGCCGACACCGCCTTCGACCGGGGCGCCATGCTCCTGACACCGGCGTTCACCCGGGCCAACACCCACCTCCAGGCGTGGTCGGCGACCACGCTCACCGCCGCCCCGGGGGTCGACGCCGACGCCGAGATCGTCCCCCAGCTGCTTGCTGCGGGCTGGTCGACGGGCGAGCTGCACAGCTCGACCAGGTCGAGGGTGCAGGACGCCCTCCGGCCCCTCACGGCCACGCTCGGGCTCCTCGGTGCGCTTGTCCTGGTTGCGACCATGGTGGTCGTGGGCCAGGCCCTGGCCCGCCAGCGGGATGCCGTCCGGGACGACACGCTGGCCGTACGGGCCATGGGCCTGACCGCCAACCAGGCGCGGGCCCTCGACGTGCTGACCGTGCTGTCGGTGGTCGTCCCGGGGATGGTGCTGGCGGTGGCCACGGCCATCGCCCTGTCGCCTCTCTTCCCCGTCGGCTCCGTCCGGGACCTGGAACCCGACCGGGGTGCGTCGGTCGACGTGACCGTCCTCGCCGTCGGGGCCCTCGTGATGGCCGGCGTGCTCGTCGCCGCCGGCCGCCTCTCGAGCAGGCGGCAGGCCCGTCCCGCCACCACGCCCGCACCGCTGCGGCTCGGGCCCCTCACCCTGCTGGGGACGGCGGCGGAGGCGGGCGTACGCCTGGCCATGGGCGCCAGCGCCCACGAC
>JBOGID010000129.1:0-4482 GCA_050742295.1 Acidimicrobiales bacterium
TCCCGTCGGTGCCGAGGCCCGTCGTCTTGACCTCGGTGAGGTTGCCGGCGACATAGGTGTAGTCGGTGACGACACCCTTGGCGTCCTTGGTCGACGTGCGGTGGTTCTGGGCGTCGTAGGCGTAGGTCGTGACCTTCTGCAACGCGTCCTTGACCGTCAGCACGTTCCCGGCCTGGTCATAGGTCATAACCGTCTGGTGGCCGTTCGGGTCGGTCACCTTGGTGAGCCCGACGTTGGAGAGGTCGTATTCGAACTGCCACGTGGCGGCGACGGCCGTCCCGGAAGCCCGGGTGAGCGACCTGCGCAGGCGGTCGTCGTCGTAGGTCTCGACGGTCACGTTCCCCTTGGGGTCGGTGATCGTGGTCTGGGTGGCCGTGTAGGCGAAGGTCGTCTGGCGGTTGAGTGCGTCCTTCTGCCAGTCCACCCGTCCCCCGGCGTCGTAGTGGTTGGTCACCGGCGTCGCCGTCGGAGACCCGTGCTGGCCGGGATCGAGCATCGTGAGCATCCGGTGGTTGGCGTCGTAGGTGAAGTGGGTGACCCCGTTGCCCACGTCGGTGACGTCCTCGAGCTCACCGGCGGCGTTGTAGGTGAAGGTGACCGTGCGGGGCGGGACGGCGGTGTCGGTGACAGAGGTGATGCGGGTCCCGGTGAAGGCGAACGTCAACGTCCTCCCGCCCCGCTCGGTGACGACCATCGTCGTGGCGTTGGGCCGCGTGATCGTCGTCAGGTAGTTGTGCAGGTCCTTCTGGGAGGTGAGCCGTCCGCTGGCGTCGAAGGTGAACGTCTCGCTTGCGTTTCGCACGAAGGTGAAGGTGCCGTCGGTGTTCTTGGTCAGCGTGGCGTTGACCCGGGGAGCGGCCGCATAGGTGGTGGCGGAGGCGGTGAAGTCGACTTCGGAGCCGTTCTCCTGGGTGATCGTCACGTTCCCGGAGGGAACCGCGACGGCGAGCTTCATCGTGTAGGTGGACGCCCATCCCCAACCGAAGGGGCTGTCCACCCCGGCCAGGTTGGAGTTGTACGTGCGCTGGAGGTTGAGCGGGATGCCCCGGCCGGGGACCGCCAGGTCGTTGAATGTGTGCCAGAAGTTCCCGGTGGCGGTGTTGACCGGGTAGTCGGTCGCCTGACCCTGGGTCGAGGCGATGTTGGGCGAACAGGGGGCACAGCCTCCCCGCCGCTCGTCGTCCTGCAACGGGCCACCGATGAGCCGAAGGGCCCGGCCAGAGGTCGTGTAGTGCGAGCCGACCTGAGCGGCGGTCAGGGCCTTGTCGTAGACGGCGGCCTCATCGAGGTAGCCCTTGAAGTAGGCCGTGCCGATCGCCTTCCATCCGAGGGCGACATCGGTGGCGGACCCGTTCTTGACCGCCGGCCCCGGGATGGCCCGTCCGGCGACTTCGACCCCGTCGACGTACAGGCGCAGCCGCAGGGCGTCGCCGGTGAGCACGACGTGGTGCCACTGCGAGTCCCCGACCCAGGTGTTCGACGCCACCGTCACCGCCGACTTGGTGGCGCCGGACTGGACCGTCACCTCGGCCCGCAGCTTCCCTTCCTTGACCGCCAGCCGGTAGAAGCCGTCGCCCACATGCATGAGGTAGCCGTCCGCCAGCCAGCCGGGGGCGGTCTTGAACCACGTCTCGAGGGAGAACTGGCCGAACCCCAGCGGGTTCGGGTTCCCCGGACTGGTCTCGTAGATCCTCGGTCCCAGGCCGTCGAGGTACACCGCCGTGTTTGCGTCGCCGTTGATCGCTCCGGCCTGCCCGCTCTGGACGCCGCTGTAATCCAAGGGGAGGAAGTTCTTCTCGTCGGTGCCGATCGCCCCCGTCCCCAGTCGCCAGTACGACCTGGGCCCGTCGGCCAGTACCGTCGACTTGTAATCCAGTGCCACGGCGCTTCCGCCGAAGGACAGCGGGGATATCGGGAGCCCGGCGACGGCAACCAGGGCGAGCACCGGGCCGGCGATCCGGCGCCGGACGGCCTTTGGGAAAGGGCAGGTAGGACATTTGATGACGGCGGATCGAGGTCAGCATGACTTCGCCACAGAGGTCTCGAAGCGGACAATGAGGTTCAGCGTCTCGGGCGACTGCAGCTTCACGACGAACTCGGGCGGCAGCTTCGCAAGCTGGTAGTCGGCCGCCTCCAAGGCAGCTCGGAGGCTGGCGAGCATGGCTCGCAGGCCGTCGGTGTCCGCCCTCATGGCGCTCGGTGACGCATCGGCCGATGCCGCACTCCTCGGAACTGCCAGGTCCATGAGAGAGCGAAGCCCGTCAGGGTCGGTCAGCGAGACGGAGATGCGCCGCAGCGCGTCCACGAGTGATCGAGCCGTGTCGCAGAAGGCGGCCGAGGGCCTGTCAGAGGTCGGGGCCGTCGTCGGGCTCGTTGCGGTCGTGGGCGGGGTGCTCGTCGTGCTGGTGACCTTCGACTTGGTCGTCGTTGGTGTGGCCGTCGTCGGGGCGACGGCTGTCGTCGTGGCCGCCACGGTCGCTCCGGGCGACTGCTGGGCAGCCGTCAGCATCGTGACCGGCACCGCTGCGCCCTGTCGCCATAGCGCCGTGCCGGCGCCTGTGACGATCACCAGAGCGACTGCGCCTCGACTGACCCGTGTCCGGAGGCGGTGCCCGGGCGGGCTCTCGCCTCGCTCGTCGCCCGTCGGAGCCGTCTCCGAGGCGAGCTCGCTGCCTGCTCCGCCGCCGGGCGGCCTCCGTGCCGCATGGCCGGATTTGCCCATCTGGTGGACCGCCTCCCCGTTCCTCGTCGGGCTCTCGCCCTCGCCGCCGCTGGAGCCGGTCACGCCGATTCCCGCAGCCGCCGTTTGTTGGCCGTTGCTGCCGACGCCCGGAGCCTGGCGGGGACCCCTCCACGCAGATGGGCGTGGCTCAACCTCAGGATGAACCGTCGCTCGGAGTTTGGACATAGGTCGATCGGCCCAATCTCGCGGTCAGCGGCGAGGTGCACCGCACGCCTCTCGCACCCTCGCTCCGGTCCCGAATCTGAATCCGAACCGCACCAAGCTCCTCGTCGGCGTGAGCGTCGGAGTGGTCGTGGTCATCATCGCCGCCCTGCTCTTCGCCGGCGGCGACGACGGCGAGGAGGTGTCGTCGGGGACCTCGACCTCGGTGGCCACCACGTCGGTCCCGAGCACCACGTCGACCACGAGAGGGACCACGACGTCGACAACCACCGGCGGCGGAGGGGCGAACGCAGCCGAGCAGCAGTTGCTCAACCGGGTGCCGAGCACGGGCGCGACCGCCTTCCGCAGCACGTGCAAGGCGCTGGCCGAGACCGACAAGCGGGGCGACTTCCGGGGGATCCCCGCCATCTACTGCGAGCCCTCGTCGGCCCTGACCATGTACTACTACCAACTGCCCAACCCCAACGTCATGAACGACGAGTACAACGACATCGTCTCCAGCAACACCATCCCCAGGGGCGTGTGCAACCCGAGCGAGAACGCCACCTTCAAGGGGGCGACGACCTACACGTCGGGGTCGAGCAACCGGGCACGATCCTCTGCTACGTCGACTCCGACCGCAACGCGCGCCTGGAACTCACCGACGACGCCCTCAACGTCTACCCCGCCGTCGTGGCCACCGACAACGGCGCCAACCACCAGCAGATCTACCAGTCCTGGCGCGACCGTGGCACGCTGATGCGCTGATGGCCGACTTCATCTCGTTGTACCGCCGTTCCGTCGAAGGATTCTCGGCCCGGGTCGACGATGTCGACGCGAGCCAGTGGGACGATCCCACGCCGTGCGCCGACTGGGATGTCCGCACGCTGGTCAACCACCTCGTGTACGAGGACAAGTGGGCCGTGCCGCTGCTGGCGGGCCGCACGATCGCCGAGATCGGCGACCAGTTCGAAGGCGACCTCGTGGGCGGCGACCCCAAAGGCGTCTGGGCGGAGGCGTCGGAGGGGGCCCTGGCCGCCGTCGGTGACGCCCACGTGCTCGAACGCACCGTCCACCTGTCCTTCGGGGACACGCCGGGAGAGGACTACCTCTCCCAGCTCATCTGCGACCACACGATCCACGCCTGGGACCTGGCCCGGGGGACCGGCGGCGACGAGGCGCTCGACCCTGAACTTGTCGAGTTCGCGCTGGGCTACCTCGGCCCGCGGGTCGACGACTGGCGTGCGGGCGGCGCCTTCGGGCCCGCGGTCGACGTGCCCGCCGACGCCGACCCTCAAACGCGGCTGCTCGGGATCACCGGCCGCCGGGCCTGACGGGCCCCAAGGGCTCGGTCAGCAGCGGGCGCCGGTCTGGCGGGCCCGGTCGCGCCCGTCGGCGGATCCGAGCTGCCCGCCCGCGGCGAAGGCAGCGAGGCTGTGGCGGACACCGGCGACGGCGGCGGACAGCCGGTACCGCCTGCCTGTCAGGGTCGCGGTGACGGGAAGACGGAAGAGGCCAGGGGCCAGGTTGGCGTGCGTGTGGCTCACGTCCGGCACTCTGCGCCTCGGGGCTTGCGTGGGCCTGGCGCGCCCCTGCGC
>JBOGID010000130.1:0-2682 GCA_050742295.1 Acidimicrobiales bacterium
CCCACCAGGCGCGGCGCCACCCTCGCCCTCGCCGGGCACCGACGACGTCGTCGTGGCCACGGTGGAGGTGGTGGCGCGGGTCGACGAGGTCGCTTCCCGGGCGATGGTCGACCCCACCGAGGCGACCTGCTCGGTCCCGCCGTTGTCACGGGTGGCGATCAGGGCGGTGGCGCCCAGCAGCAGCACCAGGGCGGCCACCGCGGCGACCAACCACCGCCGGCGGTCGTCGGGGACCCGGCCCAGGGGCGGCGGGAACCCGTTGCGGTTCGGCGACCAGGGACGGCCCGTGTGGCCCGCCAGTTGCACGTCGTCGAGGACGCGGGCGGTCACGTCCGGTGGCACGGCCGCGGGCGGGGTGACCCGCAGCAGGGCGGGGGCGCCGACGTGCTTGCGGTGGCGGGGCCCGCAGCGTTCGCATTGGTCGGTGTGCTGTTCGACGATCTGGCGCTGGCGCTCGGTGAGCCGTCCGTCGAACTCGCCGAGCGCCTCCTGGAGCTCGGGGCAGTCCTTCTGGCCGAGGTAGGCCACGACGGTGTCGCCGAGGGTGTCCTCGACCCGTTCTGTCACCCGCTCGACGAGGGACGCGGCCGAGTCGGGGTCGGTGCCGAGGGCCGCCCCCAGATCGTCGTCGCGCAGGCCCTGGCGGTACTTCAGGTCGAGCAGGGCCCGGTCGCGCCGCGACAGGTCCTGCCCGACGGCCCGGACCACCTGCAGGAGCTCGTGCCAGGTCGGGTCGTGGTCGGGCGCCACGATCGGCGCGCCGTGGCCGTTGCCGTTGTGGTGGTGGCGGCGGGGGGCCTGGCGCAGGGCCTGGCGGCTCGCCACCGCGAACAGCCACGGGCGCAGCTTGGCCGGGTCGCCCAGCTCGTGGATGCGCGCTCCCGCCTCGACGAAGGTGGCGTAGAGGGCCTCATCCGCTTCCCCGCGGTCCTGTAAGACCCACCACAGGAACTCGTGGAGGTGACTTGCATGGCGGTCGTAGACGTGCGCGAATGCCTCAAGGTCGCACGTCGCTGCCCGCTGGACGAGCTCGGCATCGTCCATCGGTGGGAATCGTACGTGTTGGACAGGCCGATGTCTATGCATCCCCGCCCAAAGGTGCTGGTCAGGACGTTGGGCTGACGCCGGCCCATACGACGACGGGGGTGTCACACACCACCGGTAGGCTCGTCGGCGTGGCTCGGCTCAGGGTTGCGGCCTGCCAGATCGACACCGTCGTCGGCGATCTCGAAGGAAACGTCGAGCTGGTGTTGCGCGGCCTTCAGGTGGCGGAGGCGGCGGGCGCCGACCTGGCCGTCTTCCCGGAGCTGGCCATCTGTGGCTACCCGCCCGAAGACCTCCTGCTGAAGCCCGGCTTCATCGCCGACAACGTGGCGGCGCTGGAGAAGCTGGCGTTGCGCACGGGCAAGTGCGCGGCGGTCGTGGGCTACGTCGACGCCCGGCGCGACCTCTACAACGCCGCCGCCGTGTGCGCCTTCGGCAGTGTGCAGGGCACCTACCGCAAGCGGCTGCTGCCCAACTACTCGGTGTTCGACGAGCAGCGCTACTTCGCGCCGGCGAGGCAGGCACCGGGCCTGTTCGTGATCGGCGGCGTGCGCGTCGGCGTGACCATCTGTGAAGACGTGTGGGCGCCGGGCGGGCCCATGTCCGAGCAGGCCGCCGGTGGCGCCGAGCTGGTGGTCAACCTGTCGGCGTCGCCCTACTACGCGGGTCGCCTGGCCGAGCGGGAGCGGATGCTGGCCACCCGGGCCGCCGACGCATCGTGCGACCTCGTGTACGTCAACGCCGTCGGGGGCCAGGACGAGCTGGTGTTCGACGGGGCATCGCTGGCCGTCGACGCCACGGGCGCCGTGGTGGCCCGGGCCCGGCAGTTCGAGGAGCAGGTGATGGTGGTCGACCTCGACGTCCGCCCCGTCTTCCGCAAGCGGCTGCTCGACCCCCGGGGGCGGGCGACGGCCCCGCCGCTGGAGGAGATCCTGATCTCGGCCGAGTCCCGGGCCGGCGGACCGCCGCACCCGCCCGTGTGTGCCGAGCCCCTGGCGCCCGTGCGCGAGGTCTACGAGGCCCTGGTGTTGGGCACGCGCGACTACGTCCGCAAGAACGGGTTCACCGACGTCGTCATCGGGCTGTCGGGGGGCGTCGACTCGTCGCTGGTGGCGGCCGTGGCCGTGGACGCGCTGGGTGCCGAGCACGTGCACGGCGTGCTGATGCCGTCGCGGTACTCGAGCGCAGGGTCGCTGACCGACGCCCAGGCCCTAGTGGCCAACCTCGGCATCGAGTCGCGGGTGATCGAGATCGAGCCCATCCACGCCGCCGTGCTGGGCCAGCTGGCGCCGTCGTTCGAGGGCCGCCAGGAGGACCTGACGGAGGAGAACGTCCAGGCCCGGGTGCGGGGGCTTCTGCTCATGGCCCTGTCCAACAAGTTCGGGTGGCTGGTGCTGGCGACGGGCAACAAGAGCGAGATGGCGGCCGGCTTCTCGACCCTGTACGGCGACCTGGCGGGCGGGTACGCCGTGATCAAGGACGTGCCCAAGACGCTCGTCTACGAGCTCGCGCGCGACCGCAACACCCGGGCCGGGCTCGACGTCATCCCCGAGAACGTGTTGGCCAAGCCGCCGTCGGCCGAGCTTCGCGTTGGCCAGCGTGACGTCGACGCCCTCCCCCCGTACGAAGTGCTCGATC
>JBOGID010000131.1:0-3438 GCA_050742295.1 Acidimicrobiales bacterium
GTTGCCGGCCGAGCGCCGGTCGTTGCCGGCCGAGCGCCGGTCGTAGCCGGCCGGCGGCGGCGGGGGCGGCTCGGGCTCGGGCTCGTCGAAGGAGAACGGGCCGGAATCGTCCTGGTTGCTGCGCAGGGCCCCGACGCGATCGGCCTCGTCCACCAGGATGCCCTCGTGGAAGTCGGCGTCCTCCCAGTCGGCGGGCTGGTCACGCCAGCGGGGACGGGCAGCCAGCGGCCCCCAGGCGCTCAGGTCGTCCTCGGGAAGCTCCTCGTCCTCGTCGATGAGGATTCGCGGCACCTCACCCGACGGCGGCTCGGTCCAGTGCTGCATGGGCGCGGGCTCGAAGGGGGGAGGCGGGGGCGGGGGCGGGGCCAGAAGGTCGGGCTCCTCGTCGAGCCAGCTGCCGCCGTAGTTCCCGTCGCCGTAGTCGTCGCTGCCGTAGTCGTCGCCCCCGTAGGACGCGGGAGGGGGCGGGGGCGGCGGAGGGGGGGCGGCCGACGTCGACCCTGCCCCGTAGCCGAACAGGTCGTCGGGATCGCCGCCACCGGGCTCGCCCGAGGCGCTGGCCATGCCCGTGCTCCCGGCGCCGGACCCCGCTCCGAAGGCGCTGCCACCCCCACTGCCTGCGGCGGTGCTGCCCGAGTAGACGCTGGACGGCGAGCGGTAACGGCTGCGGCTCTCCGACGAACGGGCTAAGGCCTCGTCCCACCGGCGGGCGGCCTCGGCCGCGGGCGACTCCCGTTCCTCCCGGGACGGACCGGCGACGGGCGGCTTGGTCACCGAGCTGGGGTCGTCGCCGGGGAAGCGGATGGACGGGCGCGGGCCCGAAGGTTGGGGCGGGACGTCACCGAATCTCAGCTCGTCCTCCGGCTTCTTGGCGGCCACATGGCCCGACTCTATGGCAGCGGCCGCCTCGTCGGCGCCGATGATGCGCACGCCCTCGGCGCGCGGGCGCGGCCCTCGGCGGGCCGACACGTTGCCCCAACGCTCGTCGTCATCGTCGTCGGCAATGTCCCCGCCGATGTCCCCGCCGACGTCCCCGCCGACGTCCCCGCCGACGTCCCCGCCGACGTCCCCGCCGACGTCCCCGCCGGTGTCGAGCCCCTCGGGCGGATCCTCGAGGTGATCGTCGTCCATGGTGGTCTCCCTGCTCTTCGTTGGCGGTCGCTCTCGGCTCGACGGCGGCTGCGCGGCAGGCGCGATCAGACCTCGAGCAGCTCCTGCTCCTTCCGAGCGAGCATGCGGTCGATCTCGGCCACGTACTCGTGGGTGAGCTTCTCGAGCTCCTTCTCGGCCCGTTCGAGGTCGTCAGCCGAGATCTCACCGTCCTTCTCCAGGTGCTCCAGCTCGCGGCGGGCCTCACGGCGGACGTTGCGGGCCGCCACCCGCCCCTCCTCGGCCTTGTGCTTCACGACCTTGACCAGCTCCTTGCGGCGGTCGGAGGTGAGCTGCGGGAACACCAGCCGGATCACCTGTCCGTCGTTGGACGGGTTGATCGACAGGTCGGAGTGCTGGATCGAACGCTCGATCGCCTTGATGGAGCTCTTGTCGTAGGGGGAGATGATCAGCACCCGGGCTTCGGGGACGCTGAAGCCGGCCAGCTGCTGGAGGGGGACGTCGGCGCCGTAGTACTCGACCTTCAGCTTCTCGACCAGCGCGGGCGTGGCCCGTCCGGTGCGGATGGTCGCAAAGTCGGACTGCGTGTGGGTCACGGCCTTGCCCATGCGGTCGGCCGCTTCGAGGAGGACGTCCTCGATCATGACACCAGCGTACCGATCGACTCGCCTTCGAGGGCGCGCCTGATGTTCCCCGCCTCCATGAGGTTGAACACGACGATCGGCAGCTTGTTGTCCATGCAGAACGTGATGGCGGTTGAATCCATCACCTTGAGGCCCCGGTTGAGGACCTCGATGTAGGGCAGTTCGGCGAACTTCGTCGCCTCGGGGTTGATCAGCGGGTCGTCGTCGTAGACGCCGTCGACGCCCGAGTGGGTGCCCTTGAGGACGGCCTGGGCGTTGATCTCGGCCGCCCGCAGCGCCGCCGTGGTGTCGGTCGTGAAGTAGGGGTTGCCGGTGCCGCCGGCCAGGATGACGATGCGCCCCTTCTCGAGATGGCGCTGGGCCCGCCGGCGGATGTAGGGCTCGGCCACCTCGGCCATGTGGATGGCGGTCAGGACCCGCGTGGGCTCCCCCACCTTCTCCAGGGCGTCCTGGAGGGCCAGGCCGTTGATGACGGTGGCGAGCATGCCCATGATGTCGGCCTGGGCCCGGTCCATGCCCGCGCCGGCGCCGGCCATGCCCCGCCAGATGTTCCCGCCGCCGACCACCACGGCGATCTCGGTGCCGAGGTCACGCCTGACCTCGGACACCTCGTTGGCGATCCGGGAGACGACCTTGCCGTCGATGCCGTAGCCGATCGACTCGTCGGCGAACGCCTCGCCCGAGATCTTGAGGACGACCCGCTTCCAGCGCGGCCGGTCGGTGGTCGTCCCGGTCGTCGTGAGCCCGTCGGCGGCCGTCAGGGCGTCACCGGCCGATCTCGACCTGGGCGTAGCGGACGATCGTGGCGCCGCCGAGGAGTTGCTGGACGGACTGCTTGGTGTCCCGGACGTAGGGCTGATCGAGCAGGACGTTGTCCTTGAAGAACCCGCCCAGGCGGCCCTCGACGATCTTGAGCAGGGCCTGCTCGGGCTTGCCCTCGTTGCGGGTCAGGGTGGTCAGGACCTCGCGCTCGGCATCCACCCGCTCGGTCGGGACCTCCTCCTTGGTCAGCCACTGGGGCCGGGCGGCGGCGATGTGGAGGGCGACCTCGTGGGCCATGGCCCGGTCGCCGCCCGCCAGCTCGACGATGACCCCGTTGACGCCCCGGTCGTTCTGGACGTGGAGGTAGGTGTCGAGGACGTTGCCCTCCTGGGCCTCGAAGCGGACGACGCGACCGAGGTCGATGTTCTCCTTGAGGGAGATGCGCATGCCGTCGAGCTGCTCCTTGAACTCGTCGGTGGCGGACTCGCCCCGCTCGGCCACGGCCTGGGCCATCTCGTGGGCGAGGGCGGCAAAGTCGGGGGACTTGGCCACGAAGTCGGTCTCGCTCTTGAGCTCGACGACGGCGGCGGCGGTGCCGGTGTTGGCGGCTGCCACCGCACCCTGCTCGTTGGCCCGGTCGGCGCGCTTGGCCGACTGGGCCAGGCCCATCTCCCGGAGCCACTTGGTGGCGGCGTCGAAGTCGCCGCCGTTCTCGTCGAGGGCCCGCTTGGCGTCCATCATCCCGACGCCGGTCAGCTGGCGCAGCCGCTGCACGTCTTTGGCGCTGTAGTCGGCCATCGCTCAGGCCTCCACGGGCCCAGGCCCGGCCGCCTGCAGCTCCTCGCCGTCGGCCGACGGCTCCGCCGGCTGGTCGCCGACCGTGGACGGCTCGGGCGGCCGGTCCGCGAACCCGGTGGCGGGC
>JBOGID010000132.1:0-40744 GCA_050742295.1 Acidimicrobiales bacterium
GAACGATCAAGAATGCCGAGGATCAAACTCTCCTGGTTGTTCCGCGACATGGGCAGGGGCCCGGCGGGGCTGGGAGTCGAGTCGGCGCAACGGCGCGCGCCGTGAGAGGATCGTCGATGCAATCCGACCTCACGGCTTTGAGGAGCGCCCCATGACGACTCGCCTCGTTCGCCTCCCCTTAGCGGCCCTCGGCGTGCTGCTCCTAGTGCTCCTGCAGGGCGTCATTCGGGCCGACGCCACCACCTTCGCCGCAGGCGTCCAGTACGCGGTGGGCCCGAACCCGTCGCACCTGGCCATCGGCGACTTCAACGGCGACGGCGCGAGCGACTTGGTCGTCGCCAACAACGGGGTCCGGCCGGACGGCTCGAATGCACCGGGCTTCAACACGGTCTCGGTGCTTTTGGGGACAGGGGGCGGGACATTCAGCCCCGCCGTGGCGTACACCGTCGGCAACAATGCGGCCTTCGTCGCGGTGGGAGACTTCAACGCCGACACCCAAGCCGACCTGGCCGTGACAAGTCTCGGCTCGCAGGACCTGTCCATCCTGCTTGGCAACGGCGACGGCACATTCCAACCACGAGTGGCGTACGCCGCCGGAAACAGGCCGAGGGGCGTCGCGGTGGGAGACTTCAACGCCGACACCCGGGCCGACCTGGCCGTGGCCAACCGAGACACCGGCACGGTGTCGGTCCTGCTGGGCAACGGCGACGGCACCCTCGCGTCCGCCGTTAGCTACCCCGTAGGGGGTTCCGGTCCTGCGGTCGTGGTGGTAGGCGACTTCAACGGCGACACCCGGGCGGATGTGGCGGTGGCGAACCAGGTCTCCAGCAACATCTCGGTTCTGCTCGGGAACGGGAACGGCACTTTAGCCGCGGCCGCCACCTACGCCGCTGGCGCTGGATCCTTCGGGTTAGCAGCCGGGCACCTCAACGCCGACGGTCGCCTCGACCTGATCACGGCCGATTCGCAAGCGGCCAGCGTCTCGGTCCTGGTAGGCAACGGCGACGGCACGTTCCAATCCCGAGTCGCGTATCCAGTCGGTTCGCTGCCCTTTTCTGTTGCCACCGGGGACGTGAACGCTGACGGGAACCTCGACGTGATGGCGGCCAATGACGGGTCCAACTCCGTGTCGGTGCTCCTGGGCAATGGCGACGGCACGTTGGCGGCGGCGGTCAGCTTTCAAACGGGCGCCGCGCCGTTCTCGGTCGTTGCCGGTGACCTCAGCACCGACGGCCGGCCAGACCTCGCGACTGCGAACAGCCAGGCGGACTCCATCTCGGTCCTACTCAACCGGGCCCGAGCGGCTACCACGACGGCGCTCACCTCCTCGTCCAACCCTTCGACCTATGGCCAGGCGGTGACCTTCACGGCCAGCGTCTCGGGCACTGACATCGAAGGCCACTCGCCGGGGGGCGCGGTGAGCTTCTTCGATGGTCCCACCGCCCTGGGGACAAGCGCCCTCAGCTCGGGCACGGCCACCTTCAGCACATCGGGCCTCGCCGGAGGCAGCCATCAGATCACCGCCGTCTACGACGGCGACGCCAACTTCGCGACCAGCACCTCGCCTGCTCTGACCCAGACGGTGGACCCGGCGGCCACGACCACTGCGCTGAGCTCGTCGCTCAACCCCTCCTCCACCGGCCAGGCCGTCACGTTCACGGCCACGGTGGGCTCATCGGCAGGCGGGACGGCGACGCCGACCGGGACGGTGGCGTTCATGGACGGGGCCACGACCCTCGGGAGCGCCCCGCTGAGCTCCGGGACCGCCACCCTCTCGACGTCAGCCCTGAGCGCCGGCAACCACGCCATCACCGCCCTCTACAGCGGCGACACCAATTTCTCGGCCAGCACCTCGCCCGCGCTCACCCAGGTGGTGGTGAACCGGGTGCCGGCCACGCGCGAGGACTGCCTGAATGACGGGTGGCGAAGCCTCACAGACGACAACGGCCAGCCCTTCCGGAACCAGGGCGAGTGCATCAGCTTCGTGTCGCGGAGGCCCTAAGCCGGGACGGCCCCGGCGTCGACTGAAGGACGGGACGCACACCGCCGCGCCTGAGCATACGCGCCTGACGCTCAGGCCACCCGGCAAGTGCCGGCGAGTGAAATCGACATGTACGCGTCGGCATCGCAGCCGCCCGACTACGGCACGAGCAGGTGCGCTCGATAACGCTCCGGCACTTGGCGCGGCCCACCTGAGTATCAGGAAGTGCGTGGAGCCGTCCGGCGTGCGGGCGACGCAAGCAAGTCTTCGCCGTTCCGTCAGGGTTCGGCCAGCTTCTCGGGATAGATGACGTCGACCTCAGCGATGATGCGGGCGAAGTCCGACTGGTTGTTGGTGATGAAGCGGTCCGCTCCACCAGCCACCGCGGTGGCGAGGTGCACGGCGTCGGCGGCACGCAGCCGATAGGACGCCCCGAGCGCCGTTGCCAGCTCGGCCGTGGCCCGGTCGACCGGCAATAGGTCTAGGCGGCCGAGAAGAGCGTCGAGCTTGGCCAGTTCATCGGCAGCCCCGGCGCGCGTCGGCTTGGCCAGGAGCTCCGGAAGGAGCAGAACCGAGCCGATCCCTGCGGATGCGTCAGACGGCCCTACCGGGCCCGGCGGGAAGAGGGCGCGCACCCGTCTGCCAAGCGGGTGGCCATCGATGGCGGCGTAGATCAGGACGTCGGCATCGAAGGCGTCCACCACGCGGAAAGCGAAGTTACCCGCGTGAGCGCGACGCTCGAAGCTCGGCTAAGAGTTCCTCGGCTCGCGCCTCGCTGATACCGGGCGTGGCATCGAGCGGGCGAGAGCGACCCTCGACGAGCCTCTCGCGCAAACGCTCGGCGGCGGCGAGTGCCTGGTCGGCTCTCCGCCTTCTGAGGGCATCAGGCCTCACCACAACGGCGGCCGGCTTGCCGTGTCGAGTGATCGTCACTTCCTCGCCAGCCTCGACGCGGTCAAGGATCTCCGGTAAGGCCGCTCGGGCCTCGCTCACGGTCATCGTCTTGGGCACAACCTAAGTGTACGCCTATGCACGTCAATGTACAATCAATGAACGCTGCCGACCCTGCTCGGCCACGTCGGCATCGTCGATCGCCGCGAGCCCAACCTCGTCTCAGCTCCGCCCGCGCCGCCGCAGCGCCCGCAGGAACGATCACCGCCGCGTTACCGAGATCGATGAAGCTGACCTCGCCGCCGTCGACGAGTCCCCAACGCCGGCGAAGCTCCGCCGGAACTGTCAGCCTCCCACGCCCCGAAATCTTGCAGTCCTTCGCAGCGCTCATCGCCGCATTGTCCGACACGCCCCGACGGTCCGACGCAACCGGACCCAGCGTCACCCGCCTACGCCACCATCGGTCACCGCCGCGCGCCATGTTCGACCCGGGCGCACTTGCGCTCCCGGCAGTTCCAACCGGTACCGCCCTCGCCGGGAATCGGGCCTGCCTACGGTCCGCTCCGGCGCTTCGCTCCTTCGCTGACCTACGGCACACACGTGCACCAAGGTTGCGGACCCCGAAACCGCTCGCGGCCTGGCGACCGTCAGGTATTGCGGCTAGGCCGCGGGCAGGCCGCGGAACAACGCGCAGGAGGGAGCAACGGGTAGCAGGAAAACCGCAGCTCAGAGCCGGTTTGACCGCGAAACTGCAGCTGTGGACAACCGCCTGTTCAGCGTTCGGGACGCTGAGGCCGGGGGTTCAAATCCCCCTCCCCGACAGGTCGGCGACGGAATCGCCGGCGCCGCCCGGTAAACCAACGCCTGGTCGGCCGGCGCGGTGACTCGCGGTCAGGCCCGGCGGAGCCGATGCACTTCCAGCCCGGCCGTGCCCTCGAACACCCCGTTACCCGCCACCAGCTCCAAGCCCAGCACGACAGCAGTGGTGGCGACCCCGCGTCGGCTCATGGGTCAGGACCGCTCGGGCCGGGGCGCGGCCCGTTCCCACCAGTCCGGCTCCTCGCCGAGCTCGCTCCAGTACTTGAGGGTGCCCGCCGCTTGCAGCCACTGACCGCCGGTCGAACCGCAGAACTTCCACAACTCAGTCGCCGCCGTCTTATAGCGGTGGATCAAGTCGTCGAGCTCGAACTCGTCGATCTCGCCGGCGTCGAGGAACTCGAAACCTTCGCGTACCCGCTCAAGCAGCGCCCGGAGCTCAGCCTGGTGGTATGCGGCGACACGCGCTCGAGCAGCGCGACGCTCGGCCTTATCGCTCACCGGAACTCGATCCCGTCAAACTCGGGTCCGGAGGCCACCCATCTTGCCGCCACCTGCCCAACGCTACAAGGAAGTTCGTCGACGCCAGCCCGGCTTCTTCGAAGCTAGGCAGCGCCTTCGCCGCTTCGTCATTCGCCGCCATGACCAACATAGCGCGAGGGAGGGGGCTTGCCGCAAGCGACCCAAACGTGCTGACCATGACTCGTCCGCTGAGCCGATCACGGCCAGAACCTATGGAGCCAGGAGGTGAGGAATGGGTGCGTTGCCTTCGGCAGGTGGGTCGACCGGGACCGCTGAACCGGTCGAGGAGTTGGCGGGGAGGGTGCGGGCGACCGGCGCTGGCGCGCAGTCGCTCTGCGCGAGGAGGCCATCCATGTCCGGTGCAGCGTTCGCCCGGGAGCGGCGATGACCGAGCATGCGGTGGTGATCGCAGGAGGAGGTCCGACCGGGCTGATGTTGGCGGGCGAGCTGGCCTTGGCGGGGATCGACGTCGTCATCGTCGAACGACGCGCCACCCAGGATCTCGACGGATCGCGAGCCGGAGGTCTTCTCTCTCGCACCATCGAGGTGCTCGATCAGCGTGGCATCGCGGAACGATTTCTCTCGGAGGGGCAGGCCTACCCGGCTCATGGGTTCGCCCTGATCCCCCTGGATCTCAGCGACTTCCCCACCCGCCACAACTACGTACTTGCGCTCTGGCAGAGCCACTTCGAGCGCATCCTGGCTGGCTGGGTCGCAGAGCTCGGGGTTCCGACCCTTCGTGGCTGCGAGGTGGTGGGCTTCGCTCAGGACGGCACCGGCGTCGATGTCGATGTGTCCGGGGATACGTCGCTGCGAGCGGAGTATCTCGTCGGGTGCGACGGAGGCCGCAGCGTGGTCCGCAAGGCAGCCGGCATCGACTTCGCCGGGTTGGACCCATCGACCAGCTGGATGATCGCCGAGGTCGAGATGGACGAGGAGCCGGAGTTCGGCTTCCGTCGCGACGGCGTCGGCACCCATGCCCTCGGTCGGAGGGGAGCCGGGGAGCCGATCCGGGTCGTCCTGACAGAACGAAACCTCGAACACACCGGCGACCCCAGCATCGACGAGCTTCGCGAGGCACTCGTCGCCGTGTACGGGATGGACTACAAGCTCCGCCGCGCCAGTTGGATCTCGAGGTTCACGGACATGACACGGCAGGCGGTGTCCTACCGCCAGAGCCGTGTGCTGCTGGCGGGTGACGCGGCACACATACATCCCCCGCACGGCGGCCAGGGCCTCGGCACTGGCGTGCAAGATGCGGTGAACCTGGGATGGAAGCTGGCCCAGGTAGTCAACAAGACATCACCCGAAAGCCTCCTGGACACCTACCACGCCGAACGGCATCCGGTCGGTGCCCGGGTGTTGCACAACACCATGGCGCAAGTCGCGCTCAGCAGCCCCGACGACCGTCACCAGGCCCTCCGCGACACCATGACCGAACTGCTGAGCATGGATGAGCCGCGCAGGCGCATCGCCGCGATGCTCTCCGGTCTCGACATCCACTACGACCTCGGAGAGGGACACCCGCTGCTCGGGCGGCGCATGCCCGACCTCGACTTGCACACCGCCGACGGTCCCACGCGCGTGTTCACCCTGTTGCACGACGCCCGGCCCGTGCTCCTCAACCTCGGTGAACCCGGCCGTTTCGACATTTCTCCTTGGGCGGACCGAGTCCGGCTGGTCGACGCCAGCCACGATGGCGTGTGGGAGCTCCCGGTCGTTGGCGAGGTCGCTGCACCCTCGGCCGTGTTGATCCGACCCGACGGGCATGTCGCCTGGGCAGGAGACCTCACGGACCCAGAGCTGTCTCGAGCGCTTGTTACCTGGTTCGGCCGTGGCACGGTCGACAGGTGACTGAGAGTTGGCGTTCCCGGCCGCCGCCTGCCGCATAGCAGAGTGCCCCAGGCCGCAAGAACTCTTCGCCGGTTCGTCAGGGCTCGGGCAGGTGCTCGGGATACACGACGTCGACCTCAGCGATGGTCCGCGCGAAATGTGACTGGTTGTTGGTAAGGAAGCGGTCGGCTCCGCCAGCCACCGCGGTGGCGAGGCGCAGCGTCGGCCGCATGAAGCCGGTACGACGCCCCGACTGCAGTCGCGAGCTCGGCAGTGGCGCGATCGACCGGCAGCAGGTCAAGGCGACCGAGCGGTGCGTTCAGCTCGGCCAGTTCGTCGGTGGCGGTGTCATGGAGAGGCTTCGTCAGCAGCTCCGGAAGCAGCAGGACCGAACCGATTCCTGCAAGGGCGTCCGATGACGTTATCGGGCCCGGCGGAAACAGAGCCCGCACGCTGCGACCGAGCGGATGGCCATCGACGGCGGCGTAGATCAGCACATCGGCATCGAAGGCGTCCACAGGGGCAGCCGCCCGGTTACGTCCGGGGCCGCGAGGCTCGAGCCTCAGCCATGAGTTCCTCGGCCCGCGCCTCGCCGATGGCTGGCCTCGCACTCAGCGGGCGCGAACGACCTGCGGCGAGTCCTTCCCGTAGCCGTTCGGCCGCGGCAAGCGCCGTGGTCGGCTCTGCGCGTTCTCAGGGTGTCGGGCCTGATTCACGACCGCGGCTGGCCTGCCGTGTCGGGTGATGATCACTTCCTCACCGCCCCCGACGCGATCGAGAACCTCGGGCAGGGCCGCTCGAGCCTCGCTCACGGTCATACGCGTTGCACCCTGTGGCCCTATCCCTCCCGAAGCAGCCGGCGTAGGCGAGCCAGTCTGGGGTACATGCTGGGGCCGCGGAGGCCGACGAGTTGGCGTTCCACGTAGTCGGCATCGAGATCTGGCCGCGCGCTGGCGATGGCGCGAAGGTCGACCCAGTCCTTGTCACGGCCGAACGACAGCTTGAAGAGGGCCAAGTCCTCGGCGCTCAGGAAGGGCAGCGTGACCTTGTCGAGCCCGAAAGGGTGGGCAACGCACCGCCCCGCAATCTCGGCGTATCGCTCGTCGACCGACGGGAAGAGGTCCACGGGATAGGTGCCAGTGCCACCCCGAAGGCGGATCCCGGCCACCGGCACCCACTGCTCGCTTCGCAACTCAGGCTCGAGGCTCATGGTCGACAAGGTCTCGAGGACGGCGGACAACTCGACGATGGGTGTGAACACGTTGACGTCAACGTCCACCGTGCCCCTCGGCTCGGCGATGAACCCGAGCGCGAGCGCGCCGCCGAAGGCGTGGGCGACGTGAGCCTGCGACAGAGCTCGATGAACGTCGATCACGAAGCTGACGAACGTCACGAGGAGTTGGCGGCATCGGCCGCGTCCAGGACCGCGGTCATGATGCGTACGCGCTCATCCATTGACGTGAACGGTCCGACGGTCGGCCGCTCGTCAGATGGGTCATCGGGCAGGCGAGGCGGCACGTCCTCATCCGGGAACCAGCCGTTGCGTGGGAGCGCGCAGTAGATGACCCGGTCTCCTGCCGTCGCCGTGAGCTCGAAGCCACACGCAACGATGAGGCGGTTGAGGGTCTGGGCCGTCGGCATCCGCCGGTTGTGCTCGATGGCCGAGATGTTGGACTGGAGGACGCCCGAGACCTGCGCCAGCTCCGCCTGCGTGAGATCTCGCGCTTCTCGGGCAGTCCGGACGAAGTCGCCATACATGGCACGATTATATCTAACTCGATAACACCTCGTCAGAGTAGGGACCGGGGTTGCCGAGGCTGAACAACCTCCCGCTCACAGCCAGGTCGGCGTCGCGGACGTGGAGCCAGGGATCAAGGGCGAAGCCGGCGATGTGGGCCAGCACCCCGGCCGACGCCAGCCCCCCTGCAAGTTGCCCCCGGCGTGCGGAGGCGCCCCGGGCAGCGTCTGAGGGGACACCGTGACCCAGCGTCGGCGGCGTGACCGCCCGCCTTGGCCGGTGCGAACGGGGCGTCGAGGTACATCACGACCATCTCGTCGCCCCAGCCCCACATGCCGTAGTTCGCCGGCCATCCCTTGAACCGGCCCTCCTCCGGGCCACCGTGAGGTTGTAGGCAGTTGCGGTCGGTCGACGGCGCCACGGTGGTGTCGGGCACCGACTCGACGGCGCCCAGGCCGGCGCCGGCGCCCCCACCGGTGGCGGGGAAGCCCGCCGTCCCGTCTGTCCCAGGCGGCGCGTCAACGACGAAGTCGGCGAGCGTGAGGACGGCGAAGATCACCACCAACGTCGCAGAGGCCGTTCGCCCGCTGAGTCGAGGGGGCATCGGCTGGGGGACGGTACCAGCCATACTGATCCGCGCCATGTCCTACCCCGACCCCCGCTACCTCGGCGGGCCGGGCGAGGTCAGCGCCCGGTTCCGTGGGGCGGCTACGCCCCCCGACCTGCCGCTGGGCGGCGGGGGCGCTTGCCACTACCTGGCCACGGGCGCATCGACCAACGGCCAGTTCGGCCTGTACCGGTGGGACATGGGACCGGCCGCGGGCGGGCCCGCCACCCACTTCCACCGGACGATCTCGGAGTCGTTCTTCATCCTGTCCGGCGAGGTGCGGCTGTTCGACGGCCGGGCGTGGAAGACGGCGGGCGCGGGCGACTTCCTGTTCGTGCCCGAGGGCGGGCTCCACGCCTTCCGCAACGACTCCGACGAGCCCGCGTCGATGCTCCTCCTGTTCGCACCGGGCGCCCCCCGGGAGGGCTACTTCGAGGGCATCCGGACGCTCCAGCAGCTGAGCGAGCCCGAGCGGGCCGGGTTCTTCATCCGCCACGACACCTACTGGGCCGACCCCGGCTGAGGCCGTGGCGGGGGCTCAGGCGACGTCGCGGCTGGCGGTGGCGGGGGCGGGCTCGTCGGTGCCGCGGTTGTGCTGGACCTTGCGGCGCCAGATCCCCTGGACGGTGCTGATCGTCACCAGCACGACCGCGAGCCAGACGGCGCCGAGGGCGTACCCGCCGAGCACGTCGGTGGCCCAGTGGACGCCCAGGTAGACGCGGGAGAAGCCGATGAGGGCCACGAGCACGACGGCTGCGGTCCAGACCGCGACCTTGGCCGACCAGGCCCGCAACCAGCCGGCGGCCAGGTAGGCGAGGGCCCCGTAGACGGCGATGGCGTGGGTGGCGTGGCCGGACGGGAAACCGAACCCGTCCCCCGCCACCAGCCCGATCATGGCCGGCTTGGTCCGGCCGACGAGGGGCCGCACCATGTCGGCCAGGGCCACCGAACCGAGCAGGGCCAGGCCGAGGATGACCAGCGGCAACCAGCTCCGGGTGAGGCGGCGAGCCAGGAGGCCGACCCCCAGGACGGCGATGACCAGCACGATGGCAGCGCCGAGGTCGCTGAAGCTGCGCATGGTGGTGGTGAGCCACTCCACCCGGCGCTCGAGGATGGACCGGGTGATGGGTTCGTCGATGCCGGCTACGCCCCTGCCCGTCAGGACGTCCTGAACGAGCGAGCCAAAGACCCAGCCGGCGATGCCCAGGGCCAGGAGCTGGAGGGTGAGGGCCAAGCCGAGGACCTGGCCGGGCCGCAGCCGCCCGATGGCGAACACCAGGGGCGCCCGGAACCGGCGGCTCAGCCGGGACGGCAGCGGACGGGCCAGCTGGCGGTTGGCGAACTCCCGTACCCGCTCCTGGTGGTTCGAGACCCAGTGGCCCAGGGCGGCAATGGCCCCGACCATCACCACCAGGGCCAGGAGGACGAGGCCGGCCTGGCCCGCGTAGTGCTCGACCCGCCGGTAGGACCGCCCCGCGGCGTACCCGATGAGCACGAAGGTGGGCGCCCAGATCACGGCACCGAGGGCGCTCCAGAACAGGAACCGGCGGTACCGCATCCGGGAGGCACCGGCCAGGGCCGGCACCAGGGCCCGCAGCACCCCGATGAACCGGCCCCAGAACACCGCCCGCCCGCCGCGCGTCTTGAGGTAGTCCTGAGCCCGCTGCCACCGCTCCTCCCCGACCCGCCTGCCGAGCCGGCTGCGCTGGATCGACGGTCCCAGCCGCCGGCCGAGCTCGTAGCCGATCGAGTTGCCCATCATCGCTCCGACCGTGGCGAAGATGATCATCGGGAGCAGCTCGGCCCGGCCATCGAAGGCCATGTAGCCGCCGATGACCATGGCCAGCTCGCCGGGCACGAACAGGCCCACGAAAGCGGCCGTCTCCAGGGCGGCGAGGACGCCCACGACCAGGTAGGCCGAGGGGCCCGCCAGCGAGGCGATGGCGTCCATGAGACTGCTCATCGGGTATGCGACCCCGATTGAACCCGCCACGTATCACGTAGAGCAAAACGGCGGGTGGTCGGAGAGCACCCGGTCGGCGGCCGACCGCCCAGCCCGCGGCCGTGGTCTCTTGCGAAGGCCCTCGTTCGAGGGAGGTCGGCCGCCTCGGCATGAATCGCCGAATGCGAATTCGACCAGCCGCCCAAGCGCCCGCTGCCCACGCTTCGCGACCGTAGCCAACCTCCGAACCTTGTGTAAGTCAGTTGTCGGCCTTGCGCTAGATACCCCCTACCCCTATACTGTACCCGAAGGAGGTTGGCATGCGGGGTTACACCATGAACAAGGACGAGTACCTCAAGCGGCTGCGGCGCATCGAGGGCCAGGTCCGGGGGCTCCAGCGGATGATCGACGAGGACGCCTACTGCGTCGACGTCCTCACCCAGGTCAGCTCGGTGACGTCGGCCCTCCGGGGCGTGGCCATCGGGCTGCTCAGCGAGCACGTGGGCCACTGCGTCAGGTCCGCCGCCGCCTCCAGCTCCGGTGAGGGTGACGCTGACGACATGATCGAGGAGGCCACCCGTGCCATCGAGCGCCTTGTCCGGTCCTGAAGTGGCGGCCGCCACGGCCGACGGCACCGGCGTCCCCGACCTCCTGACCGCCCACCTGGCCGAGTACCTCGGGGCCTGGCCCCCGCGCCGCCAGCCGGTCGACGTGGTGGGCTCGCCCCGCCGGCTGGAGCGGGCCTGGGACGGCGCGACCGTGCCCATCGTTGTCGTTTCGTCACCCCAAGGAGCTGTCGTGTCGGCGCCGCCCGGGCTCGTGCCGGCCGTCATGGAAGTGGCAACCGATATTCGGGCCGATACCTTCCGGACCGAGTTGGCCCGCGCCGCCGGCCGTCCCGGACGGGCGAGCCCCTGGGTCGTGCTGCGGTGGTCCACCGCCCCGGCCGACCTCCCCGAGGACGGGGTCTGGCTCGACAGCGCCGACCCCGTGCTCCCCGGCTGGCTCCACGCTTTTCCGGGTAGGGTGCTGGCCATCCTCGACGACGACGGGTCGTACCTGGCGGGGGTGGGTATCAAGGCCCACACGGCGCTCGGTAAGGAACTCGCAGTCGGCACCAGCGAGGCGGCCCGCGGCCGCGGCCTCGCCCGCCGGGCGGTGGCCCAGGCGGCCCGCGCCGTCCTCGACGAGGGCGCCATCCCCCTCTACGTCCACGCCGCCGACAACGAACCGTCCGCCCGGGTGGCCAACGCCGCCGGCTTCCCCGACCTCGGCTTGCGCCTGCTGGCCGTCTGGGGGTGACTTCATGAGCGACCACACCAACCACCACGCCCATCACCACACCAACCATGCTGAGCTGTTCCGTACCCGCTTCTGGTGGAGCCTGCTGCTGACCATCCCCGTCGTCCTCAGTTCGGAGATGGTGCAGGAGTGGCTCGGCCTCGACATCGACTTCCCGGGCCGCAGCCTGGTGGGGCCCGTCCTGGGTACCGTGATCTTCGTCTACGGCGGGCGCCCGTTCCTGAGCGGCGCCCTCGACGAGGTCCGCTCCCGCCGGCCTGGGATGATGCTGCTCATCGGGATGGCCATCTCGGTCGCCTACGTGGCGTCGCTGGCCACCAGCCTCGACCGGTTCGACCTGGAGTTCTGGTGGGAGCTGGCCGCCCTGATCACGATCATGCTCCTCGGCCACTGGCAGGAGATGAAGGCCGTGGGCCAGGCCCAGGGCGCCCTGGCGGCATTGGCCGAACTGCTCCCCGACGAGGCCGAACGGGTGCGGCCCGGCGACGACGACGGCGCGTCGGTCGAGACCGTTCCGCTCGACCAGCTGGCCGTGGGTGACGTCGTCCTGGTGCGGGCGGGCGGACGGGTGCCGGCCGACGGTGTCATCGTCGACGGACGGGCCGAGATTGACGGGTCGATGGTCACCGGCGAGTCCCGCCCGGTGGCCAAGGGGCCGGGCGACAAGGTCGTGGCCGGCACCGTGTCGACCGACTCCTCCATCCGGGTGCGGCTGACGGCGGTGGGCGAGGAGACGGCCCTGGCCGGCATCCAGCGGCTCGTGGCCGAGGCCCAGGAAAGCAAGTCCCGGGCCCAGGCCCTAGCCGACCGGTCCGCGGCCCTGCTGTTCTACGTCGCCACCGGCTCGGCAGCGCTGACGTTCGCGGCCTGGGCCCTGGTCGATGACCTCGAGGACGCCGTGGTCCACGCCGTCAGCGTGCTCGTGATCTCCTGCCCCCACGCCCTGGGCCTGGCCATCCCCCTGGTCGTCTCGCTGTCCACGGCCGTGGCGGCCAAGGCCGGGATCCTGGTCAAGGACCGCCTGGCCCTCGAACGCATGCGCACCGTCGACACCATCCTGTTCGACAAGACGGGAACGCTGACCAGGGGCGCCCACGTGGTCGCTGGCGTGATCGGGCTGGGACTGCCCGACGACGAGGTCGTCCGGTTGGCGGCCGCCGTGGAGGCCGAGTCCGAGCACCCCCTGGCCCGGGCCATCGTGGGTGCCGCCCGAGGCAACAGCCGGGCGCAGCCCCGGGCGAGCGGCTTCCGCACCCTCCCCGGACGGGGCGTCGAGGCGGTCATCGACGGCCGGCCCTACGCCGTGGGCGGCCCGTCGCTGCTCCGGGAGCGGGGCCTGCCCGAGCCTCACGCCACCGCCAAGTGGAAGGCGCGAGGCGCCGCCGTCCTGTACCTCCTGCGCGGCGGCGAGATCGTGGGCGCCCTGGCCCTGGAGGACGAGGTCCGTCCCGAGGCCCGGGAGGCCGTGGCCCGGCTCAAGGCCATGGGCCGGCGCGTGGTCATGGTCACCGGGGACGCCGGCCAGGTGGCCGAGGCCGTGGCCCAGGAGCTGGGCATCGACGAGGTCTTCGCCGAGGTCCTGCCCGAGGACAAGGACCGCACCGTGGCAAAGCTCGAGGCCGCCGGACGGTCGGTGGCCATGGTCGGCGACGGCGTGAACGACGCCCCTGCCCTGGCCCGGGCCGACGTCGGCATCGCCATCGGGGCCGGCACCGACGTGGCCATCGAGTCGGCGGGCGTCGTGCTCGCGTCGAGCGACCCCCGCCTTGTCGTGTCGGTCATCCGCCTCTCCCGGGCCAGCTACCGCAAGATGCGCCAGAACCTGGCGTGGGCCGCCGGCTACAACGTCGTCGCCATCCCGCTGGCGGCGGGCGCCCTCGAGTGGGCCGGGATAAGCCTCCCGCCCGCCATCGGCGCCGTGCTCATGAGCCTGTCCACGGTCGTCGTGGCCCTCAACGCCCAACTGCTGCGCGGGCTCGACCTGCGGCCCGGCACGACGGCCGCAGAAGCCCGGCTGCCGCAACCGGTACCGGAGGGCCAGGGCGTCACCGTAGGGTAAGGCGATGGCCGACGAGCGCAACGTCCACCTGGTCCGCCATGGTGAGACGGAGTGGACGCTGAGCGGCCAGCACACCGGCGCCCGCACCGACATCCCCCTCACCGAGAGGGGCCGCGACCAGGCCCGCGAGCTGTGCGCCGGGCTGGCGGCCGAGGAGTTCGCCCTCGTCCTGTCCAGCCCGTTGTCGCGGGCCCTCGACACGTGCCGGCTGGCCGGGCTCGGAGACGACGTGCAGACCACCGAGGACCTGCTGGAGTGGGACTACGGCGAGTACGACGGCCGCACGACGGCGGACATCCGCAGGGAACGCCCCCGGTGGTCCTTGTGGACCGACGGGGCGCCCGGCGGTGAGGCCGCGGCCGAGGTCGGGATCCGCGTCGACCGCATCGTCAAGGAGGCCCGCGAGGCCGAGGGCAACGTGGTCCTGTTCGGCCACGGGCACAGCCTGCGGGTCTTGACGGCGCGCTGGCTCGGCCTTCCCGCCAGCGAGGGACGGCTGTTCGCCCTCGACCCGGGCACGACCTCGGTGATCTCGTTCGAGCGGGAGAACCCGGTCATCCGCCGCTGGAACGACCCATCGTCCCACCTCCGATGAACGTGGCGGTGGCGGCCGACCACGCCGGCCTGCCGCTGCGGGCAACGGTGGCGGACGCGGTCGAGGCGGCCGGCCACACACCCGTCCTGATGGGCCCCGACTCGGGCGAGCCCGTCGACTACCCCGACGTGGCCGTGATCGTCGCCGAGGCGGTCACCAGCGGCCGTACCGAGCGGGGGGTGATCGTGTGCGGCAGCGGCGCCGGTGTGACCGTCGCCGCCAACAAGCTGCGAGGCATCCGAGCCGCCCTGGCCCACGACACCTACACCGCCCACCAGATGGTCGAGCACGACGACGTGAACGTCCTGACGCTCGGGGCCCGGGTGATCGGCCCCGAACTGGCAGCCGAGGTGGTGCGGGCCTATTGCGGGGCGGTGTTCAGCGGGGAGGAACGCCACGCCCGGCGCCTGGCCAAGGTCCGGGAACTCGACTCGTAAGGGGGGACTGGCGATGCAGCTGGGCATGATCGGCCTCGGCCGCATGGGGGCGAACCTCGTTCGCCGCCTGATGCGCCACGGCCACGAGTGCGTGGTGTTCGACCTCAACGCCGCGGCGGTGGGCCAGCTGGAGTCCGAGGGGTCCACCGCCTCGACCTCGCTGGACGACCTGGTGCGCCAGATGACCCCGCCCCGATCGATCTGGATCATGGTGCCGGCCGCGTTCGTGCAGGCCACCATCGACCTGCTTGCCCCGCTCCTGCAGGATGGCGACACCATCATCGACGGCGGCAACTCGTACTACCGCGACGACATCCACCGGGCGGAGGCCCTCAAGGCCATGGGCCTCTACTACGTGGACGTGGGCACCAGCGGTGGGGTGTTCGGGCTGGGCCGGGGCTTCTGCATGATGATCGGCGGCGAGGGCGAGGCCGTGGCCCGCCTCGAGCCCATCTTCGGGGCGCTGGCCCCCGGCGTGGAGGCGGCCCCCCGCACGCCCGGGCGCGAGGGCGAGCCGACCCAGGCCGAGCACGGCTACCTGCACTGCGGGCCGCCAGGCGCCGGGCACTTCGTGAAGATGGTCCACAACGGGATCGAGTACGGGCTCATGGCCGCCTACGCCGAGGGGATGGCCATCCTCGACAAGGCCGACATCGGCAAGCGGCCCCACGCGTCCGACGCCGAGACGGCCCCCCTGTCGAGCCCCGAGTACTACCAGTACGACATCAACACCGCCGAGGTGGCCGAGGTGTGGCGGCGGGGCAGCGTGGTGGCGTCGTGGCTGCTCGACCTTATGGCCTCTGCACTGGCCAAAGACCCCGAGTTGAAAGGGTTCTCCGGGCGGGTGTCCGACTCCGGCGAGGGGCGCTGGACGGCCATGGCGTCCATCGACGAGGGCGTCCCCGCCTACGTGTTGATGGCTTCGTTGTTCGAGCGCTTCAGCTCCCGGGGCGAGGGCCGCTATGCCGACAAGGTCCTGTCCGCCCTGCGTAGGGAATTCGGTGGCCACGACGAGCGCAAGCTCGAAGAGCCCCCTGCCTAGTGCGGATCGCCGACACGCCCGAGTGGGCCGCCCTGGCCGACCACCACGACGCCGTGGGCCGCGTCCACCTCCGTGACCTGTTCGCTCGCGACCCACGGCGAGGTGAGACGCTCACGGCCGAGGCGGGCGACCTCTACCTCGACTACTCCAAGAACCGCGTCACGGCCGAGACGGTGGCGCTGCTGCTGGCCCTGGCCGAGCGGGCCGGCCTCCGCGCCCGGATCGACGCCATGTTCGCAGGCGAGCCCATCAACGTGACCGAGAACCGCCCGGTGCTGCACGTGGCCCTGCGGGACTCGAGGCGGCCGGAGGTAGGCGCGGCGCTCGACCGGATGGCCGCCTTCTCGGAACGGGTGCGGTCGGGCGAGTGGACGGGCCACACCGGGCGGCGCATCGCCACCGTCGTCAACCTCGGCATCGGCGGCTCCGACCTCGGCCCCAAGATGGCCTACGAGGCGCTGAAGGACTTCGGCGACCGCCGGCTCACCGTACGGTTCGTGTCCAACGTGGACGGCGCCGACTTCTGGGAGGCGGTCCACGACCTCGACCCGGTCGAGACCCTGTTCGTGGTGGCGTCCAAGACGTTCACCACCACCGAGACATTGACCAACGCCCGCACGGCCCGGGCCTGGCTGGTGGAGGGCCTCGGCGGCTCCGACGAAGCCGTGGGCCGCCACTTCGTCGCCGTCTCCACCAACGCCGAGAAGGTGGCCGAGTTCGGGATCGACACGGCCAACATGTTCGAGTTCTGGGATTGGGTGGGCGGTCGCTACTCGATGGACTCCGCCATCGGCCTCTCGCTGATGATCGCCATCGGGCCGGACCACTTCCGGGACCTGCTGGCCGGGTTCCACGCCGTGGACGAGCACTTCCGCACCACCCCGTTGGCGCGCAACCTGCCCGTCCTGCTGGGCGTGCTCGGCGTCTGGTACCGGAACTTCATGGGCCTGCAGGCCCACGCCGTCCTCCCCTACAACGACGAGCTGTCCCTGTTCCCCGCCTACCTCCAGCAGCTGGACATGGAGAGCAACGGCAAGTCGGTGACGCTCGACGGCGAACGGGTCGGGTGGGACACCGGGCCCATCGTGTGGGGGACGCCCGGCACCGACGGCCAGCACGCTTACTACCAGCTGCTGCACCAGGGCACGACGGTGGTGCCGTGCGACTTCATCGGGTTCCTGGAGCCCAACCACGACCTCCCCGGCCACCACGACCTGCTCATGGCCAACTTCTTCGCCCAGACCGAGGCGCTTGCCTTCGGCAAGGCGGCGGAGGAGGTGGCGGCCGAAGGCGTGCCGCCCGGCCAGGTGCCGCACCGCACGTTCCCTGGCAACCGCCCCACCAACACGATCCTGGCGCCGCGGCTCACGCCTCACGTCCTGGGGCAGTTGGTCGCCCTCTACGAGCACAAGGTGTTCACCCAGGGGACGATCTGGCAGATCAACTCGTTCGACCAGTGGGGCGTGGAACTGGGCAAGGTCCTGGCCAACCGCCTCCACCCCGAGCTGACGGCGACCGACGAGGTCGGGTTGGAGCACGACAGCTCGACCAACGCCCTCATCCGTCGCTATCGCGCCCGGCGCTCACGTTGAGGTGCCGGTAGCCGAGGCGGACGGCCGTGCGCAGGGCCTCGGGCGGGAACGGCCACCGGTCGGCGCCCTCCGCCAAGGCCTCGTCGACCGGCACCTCGCCCACCCACAGGTGGCGGATCGTCCTGGCCGCCAGGTCGAGGGCGCGCTGCTGGGCGGCGACGAAGGCCCGACCGACGGGCGCGCCGTGCCCGGGCACAATCCGGTCGCCGTCGCGCACCAACCCGAGCAGGCGGGCGTTGGTCGCGGGCCACTCCAGCGGGAAGCTGTCCTCCCCGTAGGCGGGCGGGCCCGACTCCTCGACCAGGTCGCCGGCGAACGTGACGCCGGCCCCGGCCACGGTGGCGACGACGTCCCCCGCCGTGTGGCCCCGGCCGAGGTGGCGGAGGACGACGGCCCGGTCCCCGAGGTCGGCGGTGACGGCCCCTTCCACGGCGTGATCGGGCGCGGGCTCGAGCGACGGGTGGCTCCAGACCGCGGCCGGCAGGAGGCTCACGTTCCCGGCGAGGTGGTCGAAATGGTCGTGGGTGTTCACGATCCAGCGGGGCGGTCGGGGGTCGAGGTGGCGCAGGTCGTGGCGCAGCTCGTCGCCCTCCTCGGCCGACGCCCGGGTGTCGATGACAAGCAGGCCGGCGTCGCCGATGACCACGCCGACGGTGACGTCCCACGGCTGGTAGCGGCGGGCGAACACGCCCTCGCCGACCTCGACCCAGCTGTTGGAGGCGCCGCTCACGGCGCCGAGCGAATCAGACCGGCGAAAGCGCCAGCGCCGGCATGCCCGCGGGGGCGGTCAGCCGGCAGTACCCGGCGTCGTCGTCGACCGCCACCTCGGGCGGCGGCTCGACCGGCACCCGGAGCCGGCGCGGCCCTGCGCCGCGGGGCTGGGTCGCAGCCAGCCGGGCCAGTCGCCCGCCCGGCTCCTGGGGGCGGAACTCCCGGGCCGCGGCGACGCGCGAGGGGAGGGCGAACTCGCGCACCACCGTCTGGCGGGCGGCCCGGAACAGCACGCCGCCCCCCAGCGCATGGTCGGCCGGCCACGTGAAGGCCAGGACCCGCCCCGACAGGACCACGTCGAGGTGCACGAGGGGGTCAAAGGCGAACCCCATGCCGATCGGCGGCGGGGACCCGCCCAGGGCGTGGAAGCCGCACGAGCACGTGGCCTTGGGCGCCTGGTGACGGCCGCCTCGCCGACACGTTGCCACCGCGTCTTTCGGGTAGGCGTCGCCGCCGGCGAGCGGGAGGTAGTGGGTGCCGTCGCCCGCTGGCCTCGCGGCCTTGCGGGCCCAGACTACCCAGACGCCGTCAGCCGTCTGCGTGAGGTGGGGCTGGACCACCTCCGGGACGTCGGGGCGCTCCTCGGTCCCGGCCACGAACTCCGCCAACAGGGAACCACCACTGCACATCGGCCACCTCCGACACGATCAGGCTCGCGTGCCGGGCCAAGGCTACCCCGGCCGGAACCGGGGTACGGTCGGCCGGCGATGCTGTTCGGGGCTCAGGTCATGCAGGCGGGCGGGCTGGGTGCGGCGTTGGCCCGGGCCGAGGCCATGGGCGCCGAGGTGATGCAGGTGTTCGCCCAGAGCCCGCGGCAGTGGCGGTACCCCGAGGCCAGCACCGAGCGGGCCGCCGCCTTCGGCCAACGGTGGCCCGCCAGCCCCGTCGTGCGCCGGGTCGTCTGCCACGCGCCCTACCTGGTGAACCTGGCCAGCGCCGACCCCGTCCTCCACGCCCGCTCCGTGCAGTGCCTGGCCGACAACCTGCGGGCCTCGGCCGAGATGGGGTCGATCGGGCTCGTCGTGCATCTCGGCAGCCACCTCGGTGCCGGCCTGGAGGCGCGGCTTCCCCTGGTCACCGACGGGCTCCGGCGGGCCCTCGACGGGGCCGGCGCCGGCGCGAGGCTGTTGCTGGAGAACACCGCCGGTGCGGGCGGCACCATCGGGCGGACGTTCGAGGAGCTGGCCACGGTCATCGAGGAGGCGGACGGCGATCCGCGCCTGGGCGTGTGCCTCGACACCCAACACCTGTGGGCGTCGGGCGTGGCGTTCCATACCGTGGCCGCCGCCAACCGCGTGGTGCGCAACGTGGCCGAGACCGTCGGCCTCGACCGCCTCGCCTGCCTCCACGTCAACGATTCCAAGGCGCCCCTCGGGGCCGGCCTCGACCGCCACGAGAGCCTCGGCAAGGGCGCAATCGGCGAGGACAGCTTCCGCGCCCTGCTCGGCCATCCCCGGCTCCAGCGGTTGCCGGCGGTGCTGGAGGTGCCCGGCTACGAAGGCCACGGCCCCGCCGCCGCCGACCTTCAGGCCGCCCGCCGCTTGCACGAGGAGGGCCTGGCGCTGCGGCGCGCGGGCCGTCGCCGGGAGCCGAGCCGGACGTGATCCGCTACGCCGATTCGCCGACGAGATCGTCGGGTCGGTCGCCATCACATGGGACGACCCTTTCGCCTAGACCGACGCGGTAGCCGCCTTCGTCCACCAGCTCAGGGTGGCCCGGCCCTATCTACGAGAAGCGGCTCACAGCTCCTCCTGCTGCCAGAGCTTGATCCCGCCGAGGATGCCGGCGGCGTTGTCCACGATGCTGGCGTTGGCGGGCAGCTCGAACGTGATGCGGCGGGCGTTGCCGCCGCCGAGGTAGAGGTGGTCGTAGATGAGCAGGTTGTCGAACGTCGTGATGGCCAGCCGAACCCGCCTGTTCCACTTCTTCTTGCCGATGAGGGCCCGGGCTGCGTCGCCCAGCTCCTGGTTGTACGTCTGGTCCCGGCGGAACGGGTGGTGGGCGAACTCCATGTGCGGGCACAGCCGGCCGTTGCGGAACAGGGCAGTCCCGACGCCGGTCCCGAGGGTGATGACGAACTCCAGCCCCTGGCCGCGGATCACCGCCACCCCCTGCAGGTCGGCGTCGTTGACGACCTTCACCGGCTTGCCCAGCCTGGCGGCCAGGGCGTCGGCCAGGTCGAAGCCGGTCCAGGCCTCGAGCAGCTCGGGCACGACCTCCGACCCCGGCCCTACCGCCGTCACGAAGTGCGGCGCGGTCAGCACCTTGCCGCCTCGCACCATCCCTGGGAACCCGACCGACACCCGGTCGAAGTCGGGCAGCGGCTCGATTAGGCCCGTGAGGAGGTCGACCATCCGCGACGGCGACATCGGGTAGGTCGTCGCCACCCGGACACGGTCGACGATCATCGTCCCGTCCTCGTCGAGGACGGACGCCTTGAGCCCCGTCCCGCCGATGTCGATGGCGAGCGTCCTCATGCCCATGCTCACAGTCTTGCCCACCCCATCAGGCTTGCCATCGCGCAAGTGGGGGTTGGAGCCCCATTTGCGCGATGACCTCCAGCAGGCGCGGGCTACGGCGCGGGCGGGGTGGCGGGCACGGTCGGCTCGGGCTGGCCCGCGACACCGGGACGCCTCGCCGCAAACGGGTCGAGCGACGCACCCTGCCGGCGGGGGAAGGCGTTGATCACTGGTGCGCCATTGGCGTCGCGGCGGTACTCGGTGATCAGCCGGCGGCCCTGGTCGTCGAACTCGGGGCAGAGGTTGTCGACCGGCCGACCGTACTGGTCGTAGAGGAGCACAGGGTCGAGCAGCCGGCCCTCGGGGTCGTAGCCGTACAGGTTGGTGATGATCGAGCCGTCGCCGTTGCGCAAGCACGCGTCGGTGATAAGTGCCCGCGTTGGCCCGACGTACTCGACGGAACGGAACTCCCGTGTCCCGATCTGGCTGGCCAAGGCCAGGGCGTAGAAGAGGAGCACGCCGTTGGCCACCGCCACGGCGACCCGTGAGGTGCCCGCCAGCTCCTTCTGCCCGAGCCGGATCGACACAGAGATGGCGACCAGCAGCGCCATCAGGCCGACGAACTCGTTGCCGAACAACGGCGGGAACGGGATGCCGTGGTAGGGGCCGTCGAGGCTCAGGTCGGTGACCAGGTACACCGCCAGCCAGGCGCGGGCAACCCACCAGGCCGGCCGCAACGACGGCCACAGGCGAACGACCTCCCGTCCCACCGCCGACTTCCGGAGGCGGGCGACCCGAGCCACGAGCGCGGCCAGGAACCCGCCTTTCGTGCGTACCGGCAGGCTGTACCCGGCCGTGGCCAGAAGCTCGGCGGCGTAGGCGGCGGGCGGGCCGAGCCGTTCCTCGAGGGGCGGGCCGGGCTCGGCCGCCACCTCGCGCAGGTGCAGGGCCAGGTCGTCCAGCAGGTCGGCCCGCTCGTCGGGGGGCAGGGCGGCCAGATGGGGCGCCACCTCCTTCAGGTAGCGGTCGGCGTCCGAGAGCGCCTCGCTGGTAGCGGTGGTCACGCTGCCTCCCTCGCCGGCGACTCGATCAGGGCCTCCATGGCGTCGGCGAAGGATCGCCACTTCTTCACCCACAGCTCGTAGGTGTCACGGCCCGCAGGCGTGACGCCGTAGTACTTGCGGTGCGGCCCCTCCTCGGAGGCGACCACGTAGGACTTGAGGGCGCCCGCCTGGTACAGCCGCCGGAGCGTGCCGTACACGGAGGCGTCGCCCACGTCCTCCAGGCCGGCCTGGCGCAGCCGCCGGACAATGTCGTAGCCGTACCCGTCCTCGTCCCGCACGACGGCCAGCACGGCCAGGTCGAGGACGCCCTTCAACAGTTGCGTCGTGTCCACGGCTCGCTCCTCCTCCTGCGGTCTGCACGCTACCACGCAATCCGTGGTAGCGGAAGGTCACCGCAAGGCGCGCGCCTGTCGGCTGGTCGTCAGTCGGTAAGGTCCAGCCGTTCGGCCCGCGCCACCGACTCCACGTCGGGGTCGGAGCCGGCCGAGGCCACCGCGTCGGCCGACGCATCGGCGGTGAACATGATGTCGTCGATGCGGGTGCGGACCGTGAACCCGGGCGGCACGTAGCCGGGTGTCCGGGCCTTGACGATGACCCGGCTCGTCCCCTTGGCGCCACGCGCCGCCGCCGCCGGATTCGGCGTCGACGCCTTGGGCTCGTTGTCGAACCGCAGACGCTTCGGCATCAGACGCGGCCCACCAGGCCGGCGGCCGACACCCGGCCGTGGCCGTACCGTGGGTCCCACGGCCCCGCCGCCGGCGGGTTGTCCCGGGCCGTCTCGATGACCGCCGCCCGGACCTCGTCGATGGTCAGCGACCGGCCCTTGGCCGCCGCCGAGGCCAGCATCAGGGCCACCGCGCCGGTGACGGCGGGCGCCGCCATACTCGTCCCCGACATCCGCACGACGCCGGTCAGCGACCGGGAGGCGGCCGCCTGCACGTCGTGGCCGGGGGCCGAGACCTCGGGCTTCTCCCGTCCATCACGTGTCGGGCCCGCCGAGGAGAACCACGACAGGGGCTTGGCCGGCTTCGACGCGTCGTAGGACCCCACCACGATCGTGTCGTGCCCGCACGAGATCGAACCGATGGTCTGGGCGTTGTCGAGGGGCGACGAGAACGTCGACTGGCCCCGGTCGTCGCGCTCGATCCAGGCGTGGAAGGGCACCGCCGCCTTGGGCGACGAGGCCGACTTCAACCGGAGCGTCCACCGCCCCGTTGGCGCCCGCCGGTTGAGGAACACGCCGATCACGTTGTCGCCGTTGTTGGGGTCGCCCAGCCGGTTGGCGGCGAACAGCACGACCTGGCCGGCCTGGGACACGGTGGCCGACTTGCCGGGAGCCAGGGTGCCGACGCTAGACCCGTCCGGGGCCAGGATCTCGACGCTGAGTTTCGACGTCCCTGCGAACCAGAGCTCCAGCTCGTTGTCGGTCCAGTCCCCGGGGGCCACGTTCCACGTGAGGTCGAACTTGCCCGTCCTGGGCACCGTCCCGGCGGCGTGGATGCCGTCGGCGAACGAGTTGGAGGCGGCGATGACCACGGCCCGGTTGGGGGCCTGGCGGATCATGCGGTCGATGCCCTGCTCGACCAGCGTGCTCCCGTCGTGGGGCCCGCCGTTGGTGCCGAGGCTGACGTTGATGACGCACGGCTTGGTGCCCGCCGACTCGAAGATGAAGGCCAGCGCCTCCAGCAGCTGCACAGAGTCGCCGAAGCTGGTGCCGACCACGTCCGGACCGCTCCAGGGCACGTCGGTGGCGGCGATGTCCACGAAGATGATCGACGCCTCGGGCGCCACCCCCGGCTTTCCGCTGCCCTTGCCGTTGCCGGCGGCAATGTCGGTGACGTGGGTGCCGTGGGCGGGCTCGGCCGGGTTCAGCGGGTACTGGAGCTTGGTGTAGGGGTCGCCCTGGGCCAGGGCGGTGTTGATCTTGGCCGCCGTGTGTACGGCGCCGTACCGGAACGTGCCCTCGCCCACGCCCGCACCCCGCTGGTTCCATAGCTTCAGCACGCGGGTCTTGCCCGCGGCGGTGCAGAGGTTCTTGTGGGCGATGTCGCAGCCGCTGTCGACGATGCCGACGACGACGCCCTTGCCGCCCTTGGCCTTGTTGCCGGCGGGGAGGTCGGCGGCCGGGGCCAGGATCTCGGGGACGGTGTTGTGCAGCGCCGCCGACAGCCGCTGCGCCGCCTTGAGGCTGACGACGAACGGCCGGGTGCGGACGAACTCGATGCGGGCGATCGGGATGCGGGCCGTGACGATCGTGTGCGCGGCGGCGTCGGCGTCGCCGATCACCGCGCCGGCGTGGACCTCGCTCAGGGCCTCCCACGCCGCCACGTCGCTCACCTTGGCCACCACCGCAACCTCGTCGGCGCTGGTGGAGATGCTCGCGGCCCGGACGGCCTGGCCGTGCTGGCGGAAGGCCATCAGCATCTGCAGGCGGGGATCCATCTGGGAGACCTCGCCAGCACCCGACGGTGCCGAGAGCTCGGTGACCCGGTAGGACGCGTCGGCCGCCATGGACGGAATCTACTGTCGGGCCGTGCCCGACACCACCGACGTCCTCATCGTCGGCGGCGGCTTCGGCAGCGCGGTTGCCGCCCGCGCCCTCGAACGGGCGCCCGGCGGCGCCGACGTGCACGCCACGCTCGTCGCCCCCGACAACTTCCTGCTCTTCTCGCCCATCCTGCCCGAGGCGGCGTCGGGGACGATCGAGCCTCGCCATGCCGTGATCCCGCTGCGGGAACTGGTGCAGCACACCAGCGTGGTCGCGGGTCGGGTCGAGGCCATCGACCTGGCCGGGTGTCTCGCCACCGTCATCGACGCCGGCGGGCACCGCCGGGAGGTGTCGTTCAAGACCCTCGTGCTTTCACCGGGGTCGGTGCCCGCCATCGTGCCCATCCCCGGCCTGCTCGAGCACGCCGTGGGGTTCAAGACCCTGGCCGACGCCATCTGGCTCCGCAACCGGCTCCTGCGCCAGCTCGAGGTGGCCGACTCCGAGCCTGACCCGGCCAAGCGCCGGCCCCTGCTGACCTTCACGTTCATCGGCGGCGGCTACGCCGGCGTCGAGGCCCTGGCCGAGCTCGAGTCGCTGGCTCGGGACGCCCTCCTCCGCTATCCCCGCCTGCAGCCGTCGGACTTCCGCTGGGTCCTCATCGAGGCCCAGGACACGCTGCTCCCCGGCCTCGACGCCCGGCTGGCGCGCTACACGGAGCGGGATCTCCGCAAGCGCGGCATCGACGTGTACCTCTCGACCCGGATGGAGAGCTGCGAGGACAAGCGGATCGTCGTGTCAGACCCGACGGTGCCGCCCTACGTGTCCGAGACGATCGTGTGGACGGCCGGCCAGCGCCCCTCGCCGCTCGTGGCCCAGCTGGGGCTCGACCTCGACGAGCGGGGACGCATCCCGGTGGACGACCACCTCCGCGTGGTGGGCGGTCCCGATCGCGTGTACGCCCTCGGGGACTGCGCGGCGGTGCCGGACCCGGACGGGGGGACGTGCCCGGCCACGGCCCAGCACGCCCTGCGCCAGGGACGGCTGTGCGGGTTCAACGTGGCCGCCGACTTCAGCGGTGGCCCGGGCAAGCCGTTCACGTACCGCAACCGGGGCCTCGCCGTCACCCTGGGCCGGGGCCGGGGGACGGCGCAGGTCAAGAAGTTCACGTTCACGGGCCCGCTGGCGTGGATGATGGGACGGGCCTACCACCTGCTCATGATGCCCGGCCTCGGCCGCAAGGCCCGGGTGGTCAGCGACTGGACGATCAGCTTGCTGTTCCCCCGCGACGTGGCCCAGCTCGGACAGCTCGGCACCCCCTCCCCCCTGGACTCGTAGCAGACGGGAATGGGACTCGGGGTTACGCTCGTCCTGTGAAAGCAGTGGCGGTCTTTCCCGGGAAGCCTGACAGCGCCCACCTGACCGACATCCCCGAGCCGTCGCTCGACGACATCCCCGGCGGGCGGGGCGTGAAGGTCAAGATCCTGCGCGTCGGCCTCGACGGCACCGACAAGGAGATCAACGCCGGCGAGTACGGCGCCGCCCCGCCCGGCTCCGAGGTGCTGGTCATCGGCCACGAGAGCTTCGGCGTCGTGGTGCAGGTGGGGCTCAACGTCACCGAGTTCAAGCCCGGTGACTATGTGGTGGCCCGGGTGCGGCGGGCCGACGGGAAGTCGGTCTATGACCTGATCGACGCCCCCGACTTCACCACCGAGGACACGTACTACGAGCACGGCATCAGCCTCGTGCACGGCTTCCTCACCGAGTACTACGTCGAGGATCCCCGCTACCTCATCCGCATCCCCGAAGAGCTGCGCGACGTCGGCGTCCTCACCGAGCCCACGTCGGTGACGGGCAAGGGCGTGACGGTGGCATTCGACGTGCAGCGCCGGCTCCGGGTCTGGCAGCCCCGGACGGCCGCCGTCCTGGGCGCGGGCACGATCGGCCTGCTGGCCACGCTCGCCCTGTGTCTGCGGGGGCTCGACGTGACCACGTTCGCCCTCAACGAGCCGCCGAACATCAACTCCGACCTGGTCGAAGCCCTCGGCGCCCGCTATCTGAGCACCAACCAGCGGCCGTTCCTCGAGGTGGCCAAGGAGGCGGGCGGCTTCGACCTCGTGTTCGAGTGCACCGGGTTCTCCCCCCTGGTCTTCGAGGGCATGCAGGCGCTGGCCAAGAACGGCATCCTCGTCCTGTCGAGCGTCACCGGCGGCGACCGCACCGTCGAGGTCCCCGCCGACAAGATCAACCTCGACTTCGTCCTCGGCAACCGCGTGGCGGTGGGGACGGTGAACGCCAACCGGGAGCACTTCGAGGTCGCGGTCCGCGACCTGGCTCAGGGCCGGGCCCAGTACCCGGGCTGGCTGGAACGGCTGTTCACGGCCCGCATCCAGGGCCTGGAGCACTACGCCGAGGCCTTCGAGGCCCTGAACGACCGGGACAACATCAAGGTGGTCGTCGAGGTCGCCCCGGGATGATCGGCTGAAACGCCTCAGGCGACGGTGAAGTCGGCCAGCATGCCCCTGGCCACGTGGGACTCGGCGCCCGACACGTGGGCCATGCCGAACTCGTTCACGCCGCCGACGGGCAGGAAACACACGAGGGCGTAGCGGCCGGCGGCCAGGGTGCGGCCCAGGGTGTAGGTCGTCGTCTCGCCGGGCTGGGCGTAGGCGAGGTGGCCGAGGGCGCCGTAGCCGGCCGGCAGCGTCGAGGGGTCGAGACCGTTGGCCGCGGCCAGAGCCAGCACCGCCTCGGCCTTGGTGGCGCCGGCGGGGAGCGACACCACCGAGATCTCGTGCTGCTCCTGGCCCTGGTTGACGATGCGCACGGCGAAGTCGCCCGACGACAGGGCGGCGGGGTCGACGCCGTACCCGTACTCGACGGCGGTGACCTCGACCACCGTTGCACCGGCGGCGGCGGGAGTCGGGCCCAGGAAGCGGAAGCCGTCCAGCAGCCACCGCCCGTCCCTGCGGACGAGGTCGAACCGAGACCGGTACAGGCCCAGCTCCACCCGCCCGTCGATCGTCGCCACCGCCTGGTCGCCCTTCACGATGGTGCTGGCGAAGGCCCGCAGCTCGGTCTGCTCCCGTCCCAGGACGGCCTGGCCGGACTCGATCTGGTTGCGCGTACCCGCGTCGTAGGACCGCAGCCCGTCGTCGGTCCACAGGCTCAGGAACGTGGTGACGTCACCGGCGTTCTCGGCCTCGATGCTGCGCCGGACGGCGTCCTCGACCTTGCGCGTCTCCGCCGCCTCGTCCCGCCCGCCGCAGGCGGCGAGCGTCAGTAGGAGAACTGCGGTGACTCGCCGTGGCACTCGCACTGGCAGCCGAACCCGCTGTCGTTGTCGGAGATGAGGTTGGCCCACCAGTCGGGGCACGCGTCGTGGTTGCCCCGGTTGCACTGGGAGCTGATGGGCTTGAAGTAGACGATGGCCGTCGCCGCTCCCGCCGCCGCCACCGACACCATGGCCGACACGAGCAGGCGGCTCTTGCCTTTGCTCAGGCAGTCCTTCTCGGGGATGATCAACCCCACGGTGCGGTCGGTCGTCGGCTTGGCGCCCAGGAGGGGCGGGCCACAACGCACCCCCTCGGCGAACTCGAAGGGGATGAAGCCCCACACCACGGACAGGAAGATGACCACCAGTGCGCCGATGGGCGTGAGCTTCTGGACCCTGGTCACGCGTCAGCACTCCTCGTGTCGGACAGCGGGCCAGCGATGGTAAACCGCGCTAGGTGCGCCGGGCCAGTAGGGCTTCGGCGATCTGCACGGCGTTGAGGGCCGCCCCCTTGCGCAGGTTGTCGCCGCTCACGAACAGGGCCAGCCCGTTGGGGGCGCCGGGGTCCCGCCGGATCCGCCCCACGAAGGACGGGTCTCTGCCCGCCGCCTGGAGGGGTGTCGGGACGTCCGTGAGCTGGACGGCCGGCGCGTTCGACAGGATCTCCCTCGCCTGCTCGGGCGTCATTGGGCCCTCGAACTCCACGTTGAGGCTCAGCGAGTGGCCGGTGAACACCGGCACGCGCACGCACGAGCACGACACCGCCAGGTCGGCGATGCCGAGGATCTTGCGGCTCTCGTTGCGGAACTTGTGCTCCTCGTCGGTCTCGTTGCCCCCGTCGTCGACCAGGTTGCCGGCGAAGGGCAGCACGTTGAAGGCGATGGGCGCCACGAACTTGGAGGGCGCCGGGAACTCCACGGAGTCGCCGCGGTACGCCAGCTCGGCCGCCCCCTGGCCCACCTTACGGACCTGCTCGTCGAGTTCGGCGATCCCCTGCAACCCGCCCCCCGAGACGGCCTGGTAGGTGCTCACCACGATGCGGCGGAGGCCGGCTGCGTCGTGCAGCGGCTTCAACACGGGCATGGCGACCATCGTCGTGCAGTTCGGGTTGGCCACGATGCGCTTGGGGATGGTCTTCAGGGCCTCGGCGTTGACCTCGGGGACGACCAGGGGCACGTCGGGGTCCATCCGCCACGCCGACGAGTTGTCGACGACGGTGGGCCCGGCGGCGGCGACCGTGGGCGCCAGGTTGCGCGACGTCGTGGCCCCGGCGGAGAACAGCACAACGTCGAGGCCCGTGTAGTTGGCCGTCGCCGCGTCTTCCACCTCGATCTCGCCGCCGGCCCAGGGCAGGCGCCGGCCCGCCGACCGCGACGAGGCGAAGTACCGGAGTTCGTCGACGGGGAACTGCCGCTCGGCGAGGACCGTCCGCATCACGCCGCCGACCAGGCCGGTGGCGCCCACCAGTCCGACCCTCATAAGACCGCCACCTCACCGGCGACGGCGTCGTCGTCGAGGTCGAAGGCGGTGTGGAGGGCCCGCACGCCCTCGTCCACCTGACCGGCCCGCACGACACACGAGATGCGGATCGACGAAGTGGAGATCATCTCAATATTCACGCCGTGGGCCGCGAGCGTCTCGAACATGGTGGCGGCCACACCGGGGTTGGTCTTCATGCCCGCGCCCACGAGGCTGATGCGGGCGATCTCGGCGTCATGGGTGACGCCCGCCGCGTCGAGGTCGGCGGCCACTGCCTCGCTCACCTTCAGTCCTGTCGGCAGGTCGGTGAGGGGCAGCGTGTAGGAGATGTCGGTCGTGCCGTTGACCGAGGTGTTCTGCACGATCATGTCGACGTTCACGCCCTCGTCGGCCAGCGCCCGGAACAGGCGGGCGGCGATGCCCGGCTTGTCGGGCACGGCCAGGATCGTGACCTTGGCCTCGGACGTGTCGTGGGTGACAGCCGAGATGATGGCTGCTTCCATGGGATCTGCCTCCTCACGTACCCACGTGCCCGGAGCCCAGCTGAAGCTGGAACGCACGTGGAGCGCGACGTGGTGGTTGCGGGCGAACTCGACGGACCGCAGGGCCAGCACCCGCCCGCCGGTGGCCGCCATCTCGAGCATCTCCTCGTAGGAGACGGAGTTGAGCATGCGGGCGTTGGGAACGACGCGGGGGTCGGCGGAGAACACGCCGGCCACGTCGGTGTAGATCTCGCAGGCGTCGGCGCCGAGGGCGGCGGCCAGGGCGACTGCCGTGGTGTCGGAACCGCCCCGGCCGAGCGTGGTGATGTTGCGGTCGAGGGACATGCCCTGGAACCCGGCCACGACCACGATCTGGCCCTCGGACAGGGCCTGGCGCAGCCGGTCGGCCCGGACCTCGAGGATCTTGGCCCGGCCGTGGGCGGAGTCGGTCAGGATCCCCGCCTGGCTGCCCGTGAACGAGGAGGCAGTCACCCCCAGCTCGTCGATGGCGATGCACAGGAGCGACATGGCGATGCGCTCACCGGCGGTGACCAGCATGTCCATCTCCCGGGCGGGCGGCTCGGGGGACAGTTCCTGGGCCAGCCGGATGAGATCGTCGGTCGCGCGCCCCATGGCGCTGACAACGACGACCACCTCGTGTCCCTGCTGGCGGGTGCGCACGACGTGCTCGGCCACGGCACGGATGCGCTCCGGGCCGTCGACGGACGTGCCGCCGAACTTCTGGACGATCAAGCTCACAGGGAGTGTTCTTCGGTCGCGACGGACGGGGGGGCCCCACCGTACCAGCGACATTTCGGCAAGCGAGCGGATTGCTACGGTGGAACCTCCATGGTGACAAACAAGCGCCAGCGCCAGCGCGAGACCAGGGAGGCGCGCGAACGGGCCATCCGCGCCCGCCAGCGCAAGGCTCAGCGGCAGAAGCTCGGGGTCATCGTTTTCACGGCCGTGGTGCTCGTGCTGGGCGTCAGCGCCTTCGTGGTGAGCGGCGACGGCGGCGGCACCAAGGTCGAGACGGCGTCGAACAGCACGACTGCGCCACCCGCCCAGTCGTCGGGGCCGGCGACGCTGACATCGGTGCCGCCCGGGGAGACCATCACGGGCGACACGCCGTGCCCCAAGGCCGACGGGACCTCGGCCCGCACGACGGGCTTCGCCAAGCCACCGCCGATGTGCATCGTCGCCGCCCGCACGTACACGGCCGAGGTGACGACGAGCAAAGGCCGGTTCACGATCGCCCTTGACAACAAGGCCGCCCCGAACACGGTCAACAACTTCGTGGTGCTGGCCCGCTACAAGTACTTCGAGGGCATCTCGTTCCACCGGATCATCCCCAACTTCGTCGTGCAGGGCGGCGACCCGGCGGCCACGGGGACCGGAGGTCCCGGCTACAAGTTCGACGACGAACTGCCCAGGGCCGGCTCCTACAAGGAGGGCTCGGTAGCCATGGCCAACTCGGGGGCCAACACCAACGGCAGCCAGTTCTTCATCATCACCGGCGCCGCGGGCGTGAGCCTGCCACCGAACTACTCGCTGTTCGGCACCGTCACCGAGGGCATGGAGATCGTGAAGTCCATCGAGGCCGTGGGCACGACCGGCGGCCAGCCCACTCAGGCCATCACCATCGCGTCCGTCACGATCAAGGAGCCCTGAGCGTGGCTACCGACTGCCCGGCCGCCGACGGGTCGAGCCTCAAGAAGCAACGCTTCAACGGGCCGCCCCCCATGTGCATCGACATCGACAAGCGGTACACGGCGACCATGGACACGTCCCACGGGACGATGACCATCGCGCTGGACCCGGCCGCCGCCCCCAAGACGGTCAACAACTTCGTGGTCCTGGCCCGCTACCACTACTTCGACGGCATCGTGTTCCACCGGATCATCCCCGGCTTCGTGCTCCAGGGCGGCGACCCGGAGGGGAACGGGCGGGGCGGGCCCGGCTACCGGTTCGAGGACGAACTGCCGCGGCCGGGCCGCTACGAGGTCGGCTCCCTGGCCATGGCCAACGCCGGCCCCAACACCAACGGAAGCCAGTTCTTCGTCATCAGCGGCCCGGCGGGTGTGCGGCTGCCCCCGCAGTACTCGCACTTCGGTAAGGTCGTGTCCGGCCTCGACGTGGTGGCCAAGATCGACGCCGTCGGCTCCCCCGGTGCCGGCACGCCCAAGGAGAAGGTCACCATCAACTCGGTCACCATCGAGGAGTCCGACTAACCCCACCGGGTCGGTATCGCGCAAGTGGGGGTCAGAGACACCACTTGCGCGGAGAGTTCGTCAGCCCTGGGTTGGGCGGGCCAGGCCGTGCTCGTAGGCGAAGGCGGTGGCGGCAGCCCGCGAGGGCACACCCAGCTTCGTGAAAATGTGGGTGAGGTGGCTCGTCACCGTCTTCTCGCTGATGAACAGGGCCTCGGCGATGGCTCGGTTGGTGCGGCCCTGGGCGACCAGCACCAGCACCTCGACCTCGCGCTCGCTGAGGCCACCGGGCGGCGGTTGGGGGCGGGCGCCGCTCTCGGCAGCGAGTCGGTCGAGCGCCGTATGGGCGGCCCTACGTTCCATGCCCGCGCCCTCGTGATCATCGACGGACTCGCACGCGCCGGCGATGAGCAGGCGGGTCTGGGCCGCGTGGTAGGGAGCGTCCAGGTCGTTCCAACGCCTCAAGGCGGCGCGTAGGGGAACGAGGCCCCCGGTCCAATCGCCCCGAGCGACGAGGACGGCGCCTTCGTGGTGGGCCGCCTGGGCCCGCAACAGCGGCGAACCCAGCTCGACGGCGATCCGGGCCAGCTCATCGGCGGCGGCTTCGGCGGCGTCGATGTCCCCGGCTGCGAGCACGATCTCGGCGTAGGGGCCCAGCACCCTCGCCCGGCCGATCGGACCGTCGGCCTGGGCCAGGACCCGCCGGATGGCGGCGTCGGCCGCATCGACGCGGCCCTCGGCCAGCCGCAGGAGCGACAGGCCGGGGTGGGGGTCGCAGCCCGCTTCGTGGGCTCTTCCGTAGGCCTGCTCGGCCTCGACGAAGTCGCCAAGCAGCCGGTTCAGCTCGGCCTCGACGTAGTGGGCGCCGCCTAGGGAAAGGAAGTTGACCGGATCGGCCAGCCGCTCGCACGCCTGCCGGGCGAACGCCACCCCCTCGGCCCACCGGCCGTGCAGCTGCAACAGCTCGGCCTGGTGCATGAGGCACTGGCCGCGGTAGAGGACGAGGTCGGGCTGGGCGTCGCACCATCTGGTGAACGACTCGCCCCACGCCTCGCAGCGACGGACGTCGAACAGCTCGAAGCAGCCGTCGATGACCGTGCAGTACGCGTCGCCGGCGACGACCGGCGAAACCTCGCTCGCTTCCACCGACACCATCGCCTGGTCGAGCAGCGACAGGCCCTCGGCGATGTCGCCGAGGTAGATGACGCAGCGGCCCTCGCCCAGGTTGGCCAGGGTGCGGAGCTGCCGGTCACGGAACCGGTCGGCCACCTTCGCCGCCCGAGCGAAGAGGTCGCGCGCCCCGGCAACATCGCCCTCCTCGAAGATGCGGCACGTGCCGTCGGCGTGGTCGAGGTAGCCTTGCTCGACGCAGTCGGCGTTGGCGTCGTCGAGGACCTGCCGGACCCGCGACACCCAGCCGCTGGACCGGGGGATGTCGCCCTTGTACCCGAGACCCTGCGCGATCTGGACTCCGAACCGGGCGGCGCGAGGCACGTTGCCGCTGTCGAGGCACGCGCCGTGTGCCCGCCCCCAGTGCTCGAAGGCCTCCAGGTCGCGCCCGTTCAGGTAGGCGGCGGTGCCGAGCCAGTCCAGCTCGTCGACCGAGAGGGGACGGGACGCCGACAGGTCGGTCAGCAGCCGGTAGGCGTGGCCCCACTCGTGCCGGTCGAGCGCCTCGTGAGCGGCATCGGGTCCTTGCCCCACCGCTCCAGTGTCGCCGAAACGAGGGGGCCATACCAGCGGCCATGCGCAAGGTGCGTCAGGCGAAGAACCCGTCCACACGCTCGGGCGCCACGCCGAGGAACATCCACATATCGGCGATCCGGTCGCCGTCGAACCGGTACACGAAGGCGTTGTCGGACTCGAGGGTCTTGCCGTTGCGGCCGAAGGTGGCGTGCTCCCACTCCGCCGCCCACCCGTCCGTGCCGACGCAGAACTTCTGGTCGAGCCGCACGTCGCCGTTAGTCGCCTCGAACACCGAGCCCAGCACGTCGAGCAGGCCGCCCACGCCCGGGTGGTCGCCGGCCCGCTCGTAGGGGCCGCGGAGGTGGAAGACGAAGTCGTCGGTGAAGACGCCCGACAGGGTGTCCTTGTCCTGCTCGACGATGGCCTTGGTCATCCGGTTGACGGTCGAAACGTTGGGGTGCTCGCTCACGCTCACTCCTTCGGGTTGAACTTGTCGTTGCCGTACGAAGTGTGCGGTCGCGGCCCGCGGCCCCGCATCGGGAGAACGTCGGATCCGTCCTCCCCGTTGGAATCGGAGGTTCCTCCGATGCGGCTTCCGCTGCGCCTTCCTACGTTCACCCAATGACCACGACGACTGCTGTTCCGTCCACCGCTGTCCGGCTGGCCGAGCGCCTGGCCGGCGTGTTCCGCTCCGCCGACGTCGGCGACGTGTTCACCGACGACCTGTTCCTCGACGGGCACCCGCCGCTGTGGCGCTTCCAGCTCGAGGGTCGGGAGGCGTTCGCGTCGTGGCTGCGCGGCTACTCACCCGACGGCGCGGACACGGCCGTCGTGCGGGTGGTGGCGACCGAGGACGGGATCGTCACCGAGCTGACCGGCCGCCACGAGGAGGATGGCGTGCTGATGACCGACCGCAAGATCGTGCTGTGCACGGTCCGCGATGGCCGCATCTCGGAAATGACCATCTACTGCAGCGGCGACTGGGGCCCCGAGCTGCGGGCCCGCCACCGGGCGGAGACGACGCTGCTCCGCCGGTGACCCCGGTCAGCGGGGGAGGGCCTCGAGGCCGGCTTCGTGGCCGTCGAGGAAGACGACGACCTGACCGGCGCCTTCGACAACCCACTCGCCGTCGGGCTTGCGCAGCAGGGCGGTCTGCTCGTCGACGGCCACGACCGGGAGGGTCGCGGGCGCCAGCTTGATGGTTCGGCGGGCCTTGTCGGGCGACCACGTGTCGTGGTGGGGGATGAAGGCGACCTGGGCCACGAGCCCGAGGCCGAGGGTGAAGGCGCCGCCGCGGGGGTCGACCAGTGGGTCGCACAGGACCATGGCCCCGGCCGACGAGCCGGCCAGCACCGCCCCCTCGTTCCAGGCGGCAACCAGGGCGAACCACAAAGGCGAGTCCTTCAGGACGGACCGCAGGTGCATCGGCGAACCGCCCGCCAGGTACAGGAACTTGGCGGCCCGCACAGCGGCCACGTTGGCCTCGTCCTCGGCGTCGCGCCGGTTGAGCACCATGAGGCCGCGGGCCTTGGCGCCCAGCCCCTCGAAGTACTTCTCGGCCCACGCCACGGCCCGGTCCGGGTGCTCGTAGGCGGCCGCCGTCGGCAGGATCAGCACTTCGGCGTCGTGGGCGGCCGTCAGCAGCGTGCGGTCGAACGCGCAGCCGTCACGCCACTCTCCCCCTCCCACGAGGGCCAGCAACCCACTCACGGGTGGGAAGGATGGCCCGGTGGGCAACGGACTGCCAATCGGGCGGCCCATCATCAGCCCCGACGAACGGCCGCCGACGGATCACCCCTCGGAGGCGGTGGCGGGCAGCTTGAGGGCGCCATGGGCGGACTGGGCCAGTTCGACACCGTCGAGCCGCCAGGCCGACGGCCACGTCCCGCCCGGGGCACGGGCTTCGAGGGCGCCGAACCGTCCGCCGGCGCGAACCACGACCCGGAATTGGAGGGGCTCTTTCGTCCCCACGTCGTGGACGATGATCCACTGGCTGGCCACATCCTCGTCGAGTTCGACGGCTAGGTCGCGGTCGGGCTTGCCGCTGGGCTCCACCGTGAAGCCGTTCGCCGTCTCGGTGCGGTTGCGGCTCTTCGCCGTCCCGAACTGCTCGAACAGCTGGCGGCTGCGGGGGTCGCCGCAGGCGGCGAGGACGGCCGCCACGACCTGCAGTTCCTCGATCTCGTTCGCGCTCGGGCGCCGCCGGCCGAACAGAGGCATCAGGCGGGGGCGCTCCGCCGCCCCGCCGGCCGATCACCCCACCGGCGACCCGACCAGCGCCACGGGCTGACGGCGGGCTGCCCGTCGCTGCGCCCACGTCCGCTGCCGAGCACGACTTCGAGGGCGGCGGTGAGCGCCGCCACCTCCTCGGGCGTCGCCGGCCCGCCGCCGACCACCTCGACGTCGGCGCCCCGCGTCACAGCGGGACGTTGCCGTGCTTGCGCTGCGGCAGGTCTTCGCGCTTGGAACGGAGCATGTTCAGCCCCTTGACCAGCGTCTGGCGCGTCGCAGCGGGCTCGATCACGTCGTCGACGTAGCCCCGCTCGGCTGCGACGTAGGGGTTGGCGTACTGCTCGGCGTACTTCTCCACCAGCTCGCTCCGGAGGGCCTCGGGGTCCACCGCCTGCTCCAGTTCCCGGTGGTGGAGGATCTCGACCGCACCGTGGGGGCCCATGACGGCCAGCTGGGCGGTCGGCCAGGCGTAGGCCAGGTCGGCGCCTATCGACTTCGAGTTCATGACCACGTAGGCCCCGCCGTAGGCCTTGCGGGTCACGACCTGGATCCGCGGCACCGTCGCCTCGCAGAAGGCGTAGAGCAGCTTGGCGCCGTGGCGGATGATCCCGCCGTACTCCTGGTCGGTGCCGGGCAGGAACCCGGGCACGTCCACGAACGACACCAGCGGAATGTTGAAGGCGTCGCACGTCCGCACGAAGCGGGCGCCCTTCTCCGACGAGTCGATGTCGAGCACGCCGGCCAAGACCTGGGGCTGGTTGGCGATCACCCCCACGGGATGGCCGTCGAGGCGGGCGAAGCCGCACACCAGGTTGCGGGCCCAGCTGGGCGCGTACTCCACGAAGTTGCCGTCGTCGACGACGGCCTGGATGACGGCGCCCATGTCATAGGGCTGGTTAGCCGCAACCGGGACCAGCTCGGTCAGCTCGGGCGTGGCCCGTTCGGGGTCGTCCGCGGGCTGGGCCCACGGCGGGGCCTCCCCGCTGTTCGACGGCAGGAACGCCAGCAGGTTGCGCACGTCGTCGAGGCACGCCTTGTCGTCGGGCGCGGTGAAGTGGGCGACGCCCGAACGGGTGGCGTGGGTGACGGCGCCGCCCAGTTCCTGCAAGGTCACGTCCTCCCCCGTCACCGTGCGCACGACGTCGGGGCCGGTGATGAACATGTAGGACGTGTCCTCCACCATGAACACGAAGTCGGTCATGGCCGGGCTGTAGACGGCCCCGCCCGCGCATGGGCCCATCACCACGCTGATCTGGGGGATCACGCCCGAGGCGGCGGCGTTGCGGTGGAAGATCCCGCCGTAGCCGACGAGCGACACCACGCCTTCCTGGATGCGGGCGCCGGCCCCGTCGTTGAGTCCGATGAACGGCGCGCCGACCCGGGCCGCCATGCCCATCACCTTCTGGACCTTCTCGGCGAAGACCTCACCCAGCGAGCCGCCGAACACCGTGAAGTCCTGCGAGAACAGGAACACCTGGCGGCCGTTGACCGTGCCCCAGCCCGTGATGACGCCGTCGGTGTACGGACGGCTGTCGAGGCCGACCCCCTCGGCCCGGTGACGGGCCAGCAGGTCGGTCTCCACGAAGGTGCCGTCGTCGAGCAGGTACTCGACCCGCTCGCGGGCCGTCATCTTGCCCCGGGAATGCTGGCGCTCCACCGCCGACGCCGAACCGGCGTTGAACGCCTCCTCCTTGCGGCGCCTTAGGTCGTCGAGGCGGCCCTCCATGGTGCGGTCAGGGTACCGGCCGGACTTGGGAGACCCGCTCGGGCAGCCGCCAGGCCTTGATCTGGCGGGCGATGCCGGGGAGGTCGTCGGTCGGACCGGTCCAGCGCAGCGAGTCGACGCCACCCGGCAGCACGTCGGCGTCGGCCCGCAGGGTCGCCAGCTCCCGGAACAGCAGGGCGTTGTCCATCTGCTCGACGAGCGTGGCCGCCAGCTTGTCCCTGCCCCGCACGTCGACGCCCTCCCACCGGAACCCCATCTCGGGGATGTCCTCGATGTGGGGGTAGACGGCCAGCACCGTCGAAGCCGCCTTCTTGCCCCACCCCGGGAGCCCGGGGAACCCGTCGGCCGAGTCGCCGACCAGGGCCAGCCAGTCGGGGATGGACTCGGGCCCGATGCCGTACTTGGCCCGCACGCCGTCTTCGTCGGTGGTGATGCCCTGGCGGCGGTCGACCTGCACGATCCGCTGCCCCTGGACGCACTGGCCGAGGTCTTTGTCGGGCGTCATGATCTGGACCTGCTCGACCCGTTCGTCGGCCGCCGCGACCCGGGCCGCAGCTGCGAGGGCGTCGTCGGCCTCCAGCTCGACCATGGGCCAGACGGTGACGCCGAGGGCGACCAGCGCCTCCTCCAGCAGCCCGAACTGGGCCAGCAGCTCAGGGGGCATCCCCACGCTCGACTTGTAGGTCGGCCACCTGTCGTTGCGCCACGACTCGATGACGTGGTCGGTGGCGACGCCGAGGTGGGTGGCGCCCTCCTCGAGCAGCTGGAGGACGCTGAACACCACGCCCCGAGTGCCTGCAGCCGTGTCCTCCGCCTTCCGGTCGGCCTGCGGGACGCCGTAGTGATGGCGGAACAGCTCGTAGGTGCCGTCGACGAGGTGGACCTTCACCGGCCGGACGGCTCCTGCACCAGCTCGATCAGGGTGCCGAACGCGGTCGACGGGTGCAGGAATGCGACCGTGGTGCCCCTTCCACCGGGACGCGGCTCAGCGTCGATCGCCTTGGCCCCCGCCGCCACCGCGGACTTCAGCGCCGCCGCGCAGTCATCGACCCGGTAGGCGACGTGGTGCAGCCCCTCGCCCCGCCGGTCGAGGAACCGGCCCACGGTCGTGTCCGGACCGAGCGGCGCCAGCAGCTGCACGTACGAGCCCGCAACCCGGATCATCGCTTCCTCCACGCCATCAGGTTCTACCCGCTCCCGGTGGACCACTTCGACGTCGAACGTCCGCCGGTACCAGTCGACGGCCGCGTCGAGGTCACGCACTGCGATGGCCACGTGGTCGATCTCGGTGAACAGCACCCCGGTCAGCGAAACGTCGCAGCCGCAAAGGCCAAGGCCGCCATCGTCAGGTTGGAGCCGATGACGGCGAACACGAGCATGCGAGTCTGCCCGGTGACGGCCGCGCCGATCGTCGAGTGCAGTTCGGCCCGAAAGTCGGATCGCAGGCGCTGTTCCAGGCCGTCGAGGTCGCGTTTGGTCGCCACGTCGGCCCAGCCCACCGGTGGAAGGTGCTCCATCAGTGTGGCTGCCGCGTCGGCGCCCAGCACCGCCTCCAAGCGGCTATGGAGGTCGTGACGCCTGTTCACTGATTGCCATCTTCACCCCCTGCGGGCGCGGCGGCAAGGTGGTGGACCGACTTCCAGCCCCGCGGCCCGACCAGCAGCAGGTCGAGCAGGGCGATGCCACGGGCCACGCACCGGTCGGCCAGACCAGCCAGTGCGGCCTCGTCGGGTTTCGGCAGGTACTGGCCCAGCCGCTCCTGCACGATGCCCACCACGATGCCGGCCACACCCGCGGGCTCGGCCACCTCCAACCCGAGATTGACCACCTTGGGCACGCCTGCCGCCGAGGCACCATCGACGACGACGGCCAGCAACAGACGATGGTCGGCATCGCACAGCAACATGACGACGGCGGGGCCGTCGGACGGCGGGGACGACAGCCGGATGGCCGCCGCCGCGTGGGACGGGCCGGACAAGACGGGCTCGGACGGGCCCGGGCCGTGAGAGGTGCAGCGATGCCGCACGGCTTCCTCCTGGAGTTGCGCGGGGAACACCAAGGGGAAGAGAAGGTCGGAGCAGGCCGACGTGTGTGGTCAGCCTACGTGACCCCTATGACAACTACGCGTCGAGCTCTCTTCTTCCCTCGAGGGCCCGACCGAGGGTCAGTTCGTCCGCGTATTCAAGGTCGCCGCCCACCGGCAGCCCGCTGGCGATCCGGGTCGCCCGCACGCCCAAGGGCTTGAGCAAGCGGGCCAGGTACATGGCCGTTGCCTCGCCCTCGATCGTCGGGTTCGTGCAGAGGATGACCTCCTGGATGCCCTCCGGTTCGAGCCGAGTCAGCAGCTCGCGCACCTTCAGCTCCTCCGGTCCGATCCCCTCGATGGGACTGATCGCTCCCTGCAGGACGTGGTAGCGGCCCCGGAACTCCCGCGTCTTCTCCACGGCGATGACGTCCCTCGGCTCCTCCACGACACAGATCACCGTCGTGTCCCGGCGGGCGTCCGAGCAGATCCCGCACTCGTCGCCCTCCGAGACGTTCCAGCAGCGCCGGCAGAACCCGATCCTCGCCTTGGCCTCGGTGATGGCCCGGGACAGCCGCTCCACGTCCTCCGCCGACAGCTTCAGGAGGTGGAACGCGATGCGCTGGGCCGACTTGGGCCCGATGCCCGGTAGCCGCCCCAGCTCGTCGATCAGGGCCTGAACGGGGCCGGCGTACAGCTCAGCCGCCGAGCAGGCCCGAAGCGCCGCCTCCGAGGGGGCCGAGGTCGATGGTGCCCATGGCCTGCTCGGACAGCTCGGTGGCGCGGGCCACGGCGTCGCGCACGGCCGCCAGCACCAGGTCCTGCAGCATGGGGACGTCGTCGGGGTCGACCACCGACGGGTCGATGGTGACGTCCCGGAACTCCATGCTCCCCGTGACCCGGACCTTCACCACGCCCCCCCCCGCCTGGCCCTCGACCTCCGCCTCGGCGGCCGTGGCCCGCGCCTGCTCGAACTGCTCTTGCATGGCTTGGGCCTGCTTGAGCAACGCTCCGAAGTCAGCCATTCCCCCTGGGCTGTCGGTCATTGGTCTTCCTCCACCACCTCGGCACCCTGGAACGCCTGCATGACGTGCTCGAGGGGCGAGGGTACCGCCCCCGGCGGCGCGTCCGTAAGCTCGTCCCAGGACACGGGCTCGTCGTCGGGCGGCGGCGGTTCGGGCGGTGGGCCGGCCTCGGCCGACGGGGCCGCGGAACCGGCTTGGCCGGCCCCGTCCACGACCAGGCGTAGCCGGATGCGGCGGCCGAAGTGGGCGGACAGGGCCTCCTCCACGTCGGGCTGGACCTCGCTGCACCGGTCGAGGTGGAACTTGTCGGGCAGGGCGAACAGCGCCGTCTCCCTGTCGGTGCCCGTGAACCGTCCGAACCGGAACCGGGCCCGCACCCGCTGCGGCAACGTCGTGATGACGTGGTCACCCCAGGCCAGCGTCAGCTCCTCGCGGGTCGGGAACGGTGCGGTGGCGGCCGCGCCGGCGCCG
>JBOGID010000133.1:0-10737 GCA_050742295.1 Acidimicrobiales bacterium
GGTGCGGCCCGGGGTGGGCGGCGAGGTGCCCGGGGATGCCGCCGGCGCGGGGCGCCGGGCGGGCTCACACAATATGCACGCGGTGCTCAGGCCCTCCCCGGCCGCCGTCGACGGGCACGAGCTCAACCTCTTCGACGAGCGATCACCACGTCCCCCGGCGTCGTCCTCGATGACCACCAGGCCGTCGTCGTCGACGAGCACCCCGAGCACGCTGACGCATTTGCACCCGCCGGATGCTGCCGGCCCGTGCCGTCCCGTCCACCCACCCGACCCCCCACGGATCGGAGGCACAATGGTGTCCGTGAGCATGACCGTCGAAGTTCCCGAACCCCTGGCCGGCCGTCTGGCCGCCGAGGCCGAACGCCGCGGGGTGAGCGCCACCGAGATCGCCGTCGAAGCCCTCGAAGCCGTCTACGGGCCTTCCGAGCCCGCCCCCACCGGCGAGCAGGCCGACGCCGTCGCCGCCTTCATCGGGTGTTTCGACTCCGGTGACCCGAACTGGGCCAGCACCGACACCCACGTCCTGCGCGCCCAGGCCGCCGCCCGCCGGCCCGCCTGAGCACGCGCTGGTGCTGCTGGTCGACACCAACATCTGGCTCGCCGCCGGCGACCGGCGCGCCCGCCGTCACCACGACTGCGCCAGGTTGATCGCCGAACATGCCGGCGAGCTCGCCGCCCCCGCCCCCGTGATCGCCGAGACCGGCTGGCTGCTGCTGGACCGCGGCGGCCCCGCCGCCCAGGCCGGGTTCGTGGCCATGATCACCACCGGCCGGCTCGAGGTCCTCGACCTCACCGACACCGACTGGCGCCGCGTCCTCGAGCTGATCGACGCCTACGCCGACCTGCCCCTCGACCTCATCGACGCCTCGATCGTCGCGGTGGCCGAACGCCTTGACCTCACCACCATCGCCACCCTCGACCACCGCGACTTCCGTGTCGTGCGCCCCGCCCACTGCGACGCGTTCGACCTCGTCCCGTGACCTGCCCGCCGCCTCGCCCGCCAGCCTCTCGTGCTGGCTTGCGTCGCGTCCGCGCACCCGTGTCCCGAAACCCACAGACTAGCCGCTTCGTTTCTCGGGCTTCCCGAGCCGGCCGCTGAACGGCGCCCCTGCGGGGCGCCTCGGGACTCCCCCCGACCGAGCAGGGGACTCCCCGCCAGCCGTTCGCCGCGGGCAACCCCGGCAGCGAAAGGAAGGACCATCCCGGCGTCGACGAGCAGCGGTGAGGACCGATCGAGCGCAAACGAGCGCAAACAGCGAGAGCCAGCGGCGCCGAGCTTCTTCTTTCGCTGCCAGCGGGCCGCAGGCCACCGTCGGGCCGGAGTCACCCGTCGCCGGTGTCGAGCGGCGACACTGGACGTCGTGACCTTCGGCGTCGAGCAGCACGGGCAGCCTCGCCGGCTGCTCGTCGCGCTCATGCTCGCGGTCCTCGCCGTTGTCGTCGGGGTCGGCGTTGGTGTTGACGCGCACGCGTCAAGCCCGGCCGGTCAGGTCGCCGGAACACGCGTCGCGGCCCACGAGCTGCTCGCCGGCCCGGTCGTCGCGGCATCCGGGGCCGTTCTGGCTGGTCAGGGTCGGGCGACTACGACCGCACGGCCCGATGTCGCGATCGGGTCACGTGTTGCCCCAAACACGACGCGAGACCTGTGCAAGGCCCCGCGTACCGGCGACTACGACGGCCAGCTCGCGAGAGGCTGGATTCCCGACGAGACATTCGCGGTCCGCCCGCCGGACTTCGGGCCCGATGAGCCAGTCGGCGATTCGGTGTTCTTCACGCTCAACGAGCCGCGAGCTCGTTCCATCGCGGCGGGCCCGCTGTACGACGGCCGGCTGATCGCAGTCTCGATACCCGCCGACTTCCTGGACAGCTGCGACGGGCCAAACGACTTCGACGACGACGAAGACGTCCAGGTCCCGTTCAACCTCCTGCCGATCCTCAACACGTTCCCTCGGCGGCCGGCATGACACCGACCGAGTTCCGGGCCTGCTGGGATCGTTTCAAGGACGCAGTGCACCCCGGCGACGTCCTGGCAGGCGTGGTCTGGCGAGGCAACGCGACGAGGTGGCTGATCGATATCGGAGCGCCCTTCCTTGCGAATCTGGACCGCATCGACGCGGATGACTCCGAGCCTCTCGAAGTGGGCACGACCGTCGAAATCTTCGTGAAGCACCAGAGCGACCGCATGATGATGCCGTTCGTCAGTTCGAGACCCGAGCTGTTGACGCGAGCTCGCCGACGGATCGACCTACCGGCCGACTTGCGTGGCGAGATCGTCTGGCCACCTCCGGTCGAGGAGCCTCAGAGCGAGTGATTGTCGCTCGCGCGATCCGCTGTGTACCGGCCGCCGTGATCGCGGTCCTCCTCATGGTCGGGTTGCCGGTGCACCTCGCCCACGCGGCTGGTGCTACGCCCCTCACGCACAGCTACGACCCGCCGTCCCCGAGCGCCCCGCGATGTGGCGCCATGACCCTTGCCGACCAGGTGGCGGATCCCGCGCGCGCGGCCGATGCGACACGCTCGACCCATGGCTACGACGACGCCGCGAACCTCGCGCGCACGAGCGCGCGCTGGGCCGACTATCGATTGGCCCCACAAACAACACCCGACCCGAACTGCTCGGAGCATCGGATGCGGCTCCAGGTGCAATGGGACACGAACGCGTCGAACGTCGTGTTCTCCGAGGTTGTGGTCGCGGCCAACCCATCGGTGGGCGTCACCGTCGCGGAAGCGACGGCAGCGATGCAGCGACTTCAGTCCCAGATCCGTCCTCGCAGCGCACAGCGCGCCGCTCAGCCTGCTATCGACCGAGCGCTGCGATGGATTGCCAATCGGCCGCCGGCTGGCGTGTCGAGCATTGGCAACGTCCACTCGAGCTACTTCGCCTACCAGCGATTCACGGACGCCCGCGTTGACGTCGAGAATCTTGCAGGAACGAACCTCCGCCAATGAGTTCCGACCTTTCCGAGACGATCACGCTCCTACGGGCTGGCACTGAGGCCGACGTGACAACGGCTGCGACTCGCCTGGGGCTCCTTCTGGAGCGAACCCGCTTTCAGCGACGAGGTACGGGCACACTCGGGGATGTCGACGCGATGCTCGGCGAGCTCGCGGACACCGATCTCTCGGAGTCGGATGTGGTCGAGGTCCTGGCGGGACTTCGAAGGCATCTGAACGAGCGCGGGCTGCGCTCGAACCCGACGGTCGTCTGGGCGATTGGCAAGGCGCACGACCGAGGCTCCTCGACCCTGGTCGCTGAGCTCGCCGCAGGTGCGATCGATCAGCCGGAGCTATCTGATCTTCTGTACCAGTCGCTCGTGATGCTCGCCGCTATCGCGGCGGCATCACACCGGGACCTCTTCATCCGAGCCGCGCGTGAGGCCCTTGGAGAACCGGCCGAGTTTGCCGCGCAACAGGTCTCGATCCACGGCTGGTCATGACTGGGTCCCACGCTCACGCCGGGTTGCCCGACCCAGCCAACTCAACTCTCAGACTTCGCGTCGACCGCAGCCTCCGGCTGTTGCTCCTCGTCACCATCTCGCTCATCGCGTCTGTGGTGGCGTTGGCGACCGGTGGTGTCGCCGATGCGGCTACGGCCGGCGGCTGCAACTACGACGCAACGGCTACGGCGTCCGCGCCATGCCGCAAGGTCGCGCGACCCGACAATCAGCTGGCGGAGGCCGCAGTCGCACTCCTCGCGCCCGGACGGATCCAGGGTTACGACGACCCTTCAGACCTCGCGCTCACGAGCGCGCCTCAGGTCGGCTATCGATCTGCCCCAAACACGACAGACCCCAGGTGTGATGCGCACCGGGGTCGCATCCAAGTTCAGGGGAGGGCGCTTACTGTTCAACCGTCGTGGCCATGGGCGAGGTCAACTCCTCCAACAGCGGCGGAGGGGCTCGCTGAGCTCGACAAGTTGTGGCATCAGCTCTCCAGACGCGACCAACGCCTCCTAGATCAGGCTTTCGAGAGAGCGCGGACCTACATCAGACGAGGTTGTCCCGGTAGTCGTGGAAGTTGAGGTGGCGGTCCCCCGCCTGAGACCTGCCGGATGGTAGGTGTCGGGCGTTCGCCAAGAACACCGACAGCAAGGGGACCGCCGTGAAGAAGGACTATCAGAAGAACAACGCTGCCGCGGCAACGACCGTGGAGGCGACGATGCCCGACACCGTCGCCGTGACGCTCGCCGAGCTTGCCGGCTCGCTCCGTGAGGGGCTGCTGGCGATGGCCGTCGGCGCCGGACTGCAGGTCATGGACGCGTTGATCGCCGAGAGCGTGACCGCGTTGGTGGGGCCGAAGTTCCGCCACGACGCCAACCGGGCCGCCGTCCGTCACGGGACCGAGGCGGGCTCGGTTTCCCTCGGCGGTCGGGCGGTGCCGGTGCGCCGCCCCCGGGTGCGCACCGCCGACGGGACGGCCGAGGTGGCCGTGCCTGCCTATGAGCTGTTCAGCTCGACCGAGCTGCTCGGCGAGATGGCGCTGGAGCGGATGATGGCCAAGCTGTCCACCCGCCGCTACGCCGCCGGGCTCGAACCGGTCGGGAGTCAGGTCGAGGCGGTGTCGCGTTCCACGTCGAAGTCCGCCGTGAGCCGCCGGTTCGTGGCCGCCACCGAGTCGGCCCTGGCCACCATGGTGGCCGCCGACCTGTCGGGCCTGGATCTGGTGGCGCTGATGATCGACGGCGTGCACTTCGCCGACCACGTCTGTGTCGTGGCCCTGGGCGTGGGCATCGACGGGACCAAGCACCCGCTGGGCCTGGTCGAGGGCGACACCGAGAACGCCACGGTGGTCAAGGACCTGCTGGCGGGCCTGCGGGACCGGGGCCTGGACACCACCCGGCCGATCCTGTGCGTGCTCGACGGGGCGAAGGCGCTGGTGGCGGCGGTGAAGGCCGTGTTCGACCACCCCGTCGTGCAGCGCTGCCAGCTGCACAAGGTAAGGAACGTCGAATCGAAATTGCCCAAGGACCTGGCCTCGACGGTGGCAAAGAAGATGCGGGCCGCCTACCACGACCCCGATGCCCTGGCCGCCGAGGCCACCCTCGAAGGCCTCGCCCGCAGCCTCTCCAAGAGCCACCCCGGCGCGGCGGGGAGCCTGCGGGAGGGACTCGCCGAGACCCTCATCGTCACCCGCCTGGGCGTGCCGCCCACCCTGGCCCGCACGCTCCGTTCCACCAACGCCATCGAGTCGATGATCGAGATCTGCCGGGACCACTCGACCAACGTCAAGCGCTGGCGGGACGGCCAGATGGCCCTGCGCTGGTGCGCCGCCGGGATGGTCGAGGCAACCAACCAGTTCCGTCGCGTCAACGGCTTCCTCCACCTGCCCGCCCTACGATCCGCCCTCGATGCTCACATCAAGGGAGCTGTCACACCCGAATGCAATGATGAAGAAGTAGCCGCCTGATCAATGGGCCGTCACCGAAGTTCCACGGGACTCGGGACAACCTCCATCAGACATTGCGTTCCGGACGGCTGCCCACCTCCGGGCAGGAACAACATGACGAGCCGAGGAGTCCGGGGTAGTGATGCCCGGGTCGACATTGAGATCAACGCAGGACTTGCGTTCATGTGAGCATCGAAGAGGCTGCCCACACCGTCAGACGCTCCGACTCTGAACCGACGCCTGACGCGATCGATCGGATCTTGGAAGTTGCACGGTCCTTCGACGGCTTGATGAGTCTGACCACAGCACTCGGCGAGTCGCCACGGCCGTGGTCGGCAAGGCTGATCACGCTAGCTGCGATTCGAATGGCAAGGGCCGATTCGGCGACGACAGTCCAGCTGTCGCCGATGGCGTTCGATCTCCTCAAGATCGTCGGACGCATAGATGATTGGCCCGCTTCCGCCGGCTGCCTCGACTTGGTGAAGTTGTTGGTCGAGGACCAAGGGCTCGAGCCTCGGGATGGCGCAGACCGCCTCTCACTCTTGGATCTTCTGTGGCGAAGCCTGGCCGCTGAACATCCCAATGCGAGGTCAGCTGCTGTCCACACACTCGAGGCCATCTACGATTTCGGTGACCTTGCACGGCTGCTGGGTGACGACGGCGTGCGGGAGATGCGGCATCGGGTGCACAAGGCACGATCTGAGGCGGGTGGCGCGTTGGCGGAGGACCTTGCGTCGGCGGAACGCCTACTGCCGTAGGCGGCGGATGCGACGGACGTACGCGAGCGAGACTCAGACATGATGACCCCGACCGCCACGGCTCGCCGGCTCGTGCTCCGGGTCGTCGTAGCGCTCACCCTCGGGCTTACCGGGATCGTTGCGTTCGTCGGGATCGCTGCGGCCCAGAACCGCGTCGCGGCCCGCGACCAGCCCGCCGCTGTCGTCGTCGCGGCATCCGGCGACGTTCTGGCTGGTCAGGGTCGGGCGACTACGACCCCGCAGCCCGTTCTCGTGGTGGGGTCACGTGTTGCCCCACAAACAACACCGACGACCGTCGGGGACGACTGCGACGAGGACTTCGTCTCGATCTACAAGGCGCCGCCAAGCGGAATGGGAAGTGTCTGGCTGAATCGAGGTTTCCGGGCTTCGGACTTCCCTGGGTCGCCAGGTGGATATCCCGATGGCAATGCGTACTTCGCGAAGGACCGGGCGATCGCCGAATCCTTCGAGCGCCTGGACGGCTACCGCGACGGGATCATCGCTGTCCACATCCCTCGACAGGACTACGACGCACTGTGGGCGCAGTACGAGGTCAGGTATGCGAGCGCGCCCGGCGGAACGGAACTCATCATTCCTTCGTCAGTCGTCAGCGGACTCAACGGCTACCCACGGGTCTGGCCAGCATGATGATCACCGACGACGCTTGGGACGCCCTGAAGCTCGCATTGCCCGTAGGCCAGACCGTCCGCGGACACGTCACCGTTCACGCTCGATTCGGCTTCTTCGTCGAGCTGGATGAGCATCCGAGCGCGAACGCCGTCGTTCTGGCGCCTGACTTCACGCCCACGCGAGCGGAGAGTGATCTGTTTCCACCGGTTGGATCCCTCGTTGAAGCCGAGGTCCTCGATCACGTCGACTTGACGAAGCAGATCCGGCTTCGCATGGGCCCTGGCTCTGAGATCGGGGCGAGCGATTGAGTCGCCCAGCCATGGCCTACGCTGAGCCAACGCGGCGGGCCGTCAACTGGATTGCTGGTGCAGCGGCGTCGGTCATCGGGTTCGCCGTCCTCGTTATCCTGCTCGCCTCCTCTGCGCACCCCGCGGGTGCGACTACGACCCAGCCGTGCAGCTCCGACCCGGCAACCGAGAGCGCGCCACTGTGGACGGCCGTCACGGAGGCCGGCATCCGAGAGGATCCGGCTGTAGGGACGCCGCTGGTGCCCATCGAGTTCGGCTACGACGACGCTGCGCACCTCGCGCACGCGAGCGCGTTCGGCGGCGCCGACGGACTTGCCCCAAACACGACAGACCCTGACTGTGGCCTGCCGGTGTTCATGCCGGGCGGCGACACCCCCGATACGACCGCACACCTCGTCGACGCACTGAGCTCGAACCCGGCGTGGTCGGTCTTGACCTGGGCGGAGCATCCTGATTCGACCACGAACCGCCAGTGGTATCGGGGCGACTCGCGTTGTGCTGGGTCACCTGGCGATGGGCTGTCGTGCGATGAATACCCGTTCTACACGTCTCGGCAGGGTGGTCCTGGGGCCTCGCTTCGTCTGGTGCCCGGCTGGGAGCAGGACAAGCAGGGCGGCTTCCTGTCAGCGTTCTACGGAGCCTGCGGGATCGGTCAGGGTGATAGTTTCGTGGTCGACCCTATGCCCTCGTTGCCGACGACGACGTTCAGGTGCTGAGCGTGGCCGGGGACCTGGCCGGGGCGTTGTCTCGGCTTGAGGCCATGCTGGCTCGAGCAGGTGGGGCGATCGTCCCGGTGCTGCATCAGGGCATCGACGAGCCGGAGGTCGCTCGCCTTCTCGACGGTGTGGGTCTGGCTCCGACGTCGGAGGTTGTCGCCTGGTTCGGCTGGCACGACGGCGCCGGGGGACCCGGCATGTCCAGCATGGTGATCGAACTCGTCCCAGGCGGCGAGTTCTATGACCTCGCCTACCTCTGTGGCGAGTACGTCACTACTCGGTCGATCGCTGCGGAGGTTGCGGCGATGCCGGGCGTCCCCTTCTCAGCCGAGCAGCGCTGGCCGGTCAGCTGGTTCCCGCTATTGCGGTTGTTCGGGAAGGGCTACCTGGCCGTCGATCTCGCTGGCGGCGAGGGTTCAGTGTCGCCGGTTCATGTCGTGTGGCACGACGATGACCCTGAGCGCCGGGCCCGGGTTGCGTGGCCGAGCGTCGCCGCGTTCGTCGAATCGGTGATCGGGCGGTTCGAGGCGGGCGTCTACTCGGTCGACGGCGACGGCATCGTGCAGGGCCCCACGATCGACTTCCCGGAGTGAGGGCCCGTCCGCTCGGTCACCTGCAGCGGTGGACTCCGCCCTGGAGTGAACGTGACCGAGGCGTCGGATGCCTCGTTGTGTCCTGGACGGTACCGCCAACCCTAGTTATTGATCTGCCTGGGTCGTCGGCGACCAGCCTCCTCTGGCTGCGCACGTGGCTCAAGCAGTACCTCGCCCTGAAGGGAAGCCTGGCCGATGACGACCCGGACTTGTCCTTCTTTTATCTCGTCCTCGGGACTGACCTCGAAGACGCATCCGCTACTGGAGAAGTCGACGGCACTGTGGTGCTCGAGGCTGGATACGGGGGCGAACCGGTAGGTCCTCCGAATGCCGACACGACGACCCTTCGGCATATGGTGCAATGGGTTCTCGCGAGGCTGACGGCCGGGTAGCGCTACCACAAGGGGACGCGGCAGCGGCGCTGGCCACCGGGCCCCGACGGCACCGGGCATCTTGGTCTTCCGACAGGCCGGCGGCCCGTGATCGGCTCGTCGACGGAGGAGGCGCAAACATCCCGTCAGGTCAGCACGGCTTGTCGCCATGCGCCAGGTAACGACTCCACGTTGGCCTGGTAGAGCTCGTAGGTCGCCTCGTCAAAAGCGACGAGGCGCACGAGTTCGACGCCCGTGCGGGTCCCCAGCACGGTCGCGACCGCGGTGGCGGCCGCCTGCTCCGGTGGGAATCGGTACAGCCCGGTGGCGATGGCCGGGAATGCCACCGAGCGGGCGCGGAGCTCGTCGGCAACCCGAAGGCAGGCGCGGTAGCAGGGCTCAAGGACGTCCGCTTCACCGTACGCGCCGCCGTCCCACACCGGCCCGACCGTGTGGATGACGTAGTGCACGGGTGGGGCCAAGCCGGAACGCGGGCGTGGCCACGGCTTCGCCGGGGAGGCACGGCGCAACCCTGCTTCAAACGCTTCGGCCAGCCCCGGGCCCGCCGCGCGGTGTACTGCGCCATCCACGCCGCCCCTCCGAGCAGAGACTCGTTGGCAGCAGTCACAATGGCGTCGACCTGCTCGCCGACGATGTCCCCGAGGACCACCACTACGACCGGCGCCATCAAGCACCAGGTTGGCCGAAGATGGACATGAACTGCCATCTCGATCGACGGAACCCTTCCGCCATACCTTGGCGCACCTTCAAGCGAGTCGGGCGGACGGTCGACCTTGAGAAGACAACCCAACCGGCCAGCGCGCCCCCGGGCGGCCCACGACGCCCGTGTCGGGCAGACGACGAAGTGCCGTGTTGGCACCCGGATTCGGCAATCTGCGCCGTTTCACCCAAGGACGACGCGTCGAGGCCCTGCCGAGTCAGCGGATTTATGCCGACTCCGAGCATTCTCGGCACTTGGTCGCTAGCCTCTTGGTCAGGACGACGGAAGGATCGCCTTGCGACGGGAGTGGGAACCCGAGGAGCTGATCTCGTGCTGGACGCTGCTGGAGGATGACCGCCAGCTGCTGGCCAACAAGAGTGGCGCCACTCGGCTCGGGTTCGCGTTGCTTCTCAAATACTTCGAGCTCGAAGGTCGGTTCCCGCGCCACGCAGGTGAGGTTCCCAAGGCGGCGGTCGACTATGTGGCCGGGCAGGTCAAGGTGGCTCCTGACACCTTCGGGGCCTACCAGTGGTCAGGCCGCACGATCGAGTACCACCGGGCCCAGGTGCGCAAGACGCTCGGCTTCCGAGAGGCCACCGTGGGCGATGAGGACAAGCTCTCCGCCTGGCTGGCCGAGGAGGTCTGCCCGGTCGAGCTGTCCGACGAGCGGTTGCGGGAGGCGCTGGTCGCCCGATGCCGGGCGGAACGCATCGAGCCACCAGCGCCCAGTCGGCTGCAGCGGGTCCTCGGGACGGCTGGGGCGGCGTCCGAGCAGCGGTTCACCGCTGACGTCGCCTCTCGGCTGACCGCCAAGGCGGTCGCCGGGCTGGAAGCCCTGGTCGCCGAGAGCGACGACCAGCAGGCCGCTGACGCCAGTTTTCTAGCCGAGCTGAAGGCCGACCCCGGCAAGCGCAACATCGAGACCCTTGCGGCCGAGACCGAGAAGCTGGCCCGGGTGAAGGCCATCGGCCTCCCCGCCGAGCTGTTCACCGAGTCATCCGAGAAGCTGGTCGACGCTTGGCGGGCCCGGGCGGCCCGGCTGTACCCCTCCGACTTGCGGGCGTCGCCAGCGCCGGTTCGCCTCACGCTGTTGGCGTCGCTTTGCTGGGCCCGCCAGACCGAGATCATCGACGGCCTGGTCGACCTGCTCATCACCCTGGTCCACAAGGTCGACGTCACCGCCGAGCGCAAGGTCGGGGGCGAGATGCTCGACGACCTCCGCCGGGTCCGGGGCAAGCAAGGCCTCCTCTTCGCC
>JBOGID010000134.1:0-2876 GCA_050742295.1 Acidimicrobiales bacterium
ACGGATCTTGTCGAGGTCGACCCGGCCCCGGGCGGCGACGTTGAGGGGCCCGTAGTCCGCCCGGGCGTCGACGCGCCACAGGCGCTGGTCGGGCAGGTCCGCCGGGGCGGGGCGGTACGCCATGTCCATCAGGTGGACGAGCCCGAAGACCACGTCGGAATAGGAGCCGGCGTCGGTGACGAGCACCTCGGGCCGTTGCCCGCCGTCGTGGTTGAAGGCGACGTCGAGCACGTGCAGGGTGTCCCGGGGCGTCCCCGACACGACCTTGTGGCCCAGGCCGACCGCCTGGTCGTTGACCATGTTGAGCCAGGTGATGCCCCGCTCCCGGCCGAAGAAGCGGGGGTTGGGCCGGGCGTAGACGCTGGGGACGGCCACCACGAAGCGCATCCCGTCTACGCCGGCGACGAGCCCGCCGCCGAGGGCTTGGGCAAAGGGGATCCCCGCCTGGCGGGCCACGAGGGGGGCGTTGGCGGCGGCGTAGCTCTCGGCGCCCAGGTAGTTGTGGTCGACGTGGAAGAGGCGGTCCCGCTCCAGGGCCGGCACGTCGGCGCTGACCATCGGCGCGAAGCCCACGTTCATGGCGTGGGCGGCGAGGCAGGCGGCGATCGACACGCCGAGGTCGGCCAGCCTCGCCCGCCCGCCGCCGATCGGGCGGAAGGCCTCCAGGAAGCCGGGCTCCCAGGCCAGGACCTCCAGGATCACTTCGGGCAGGTCGACCCGGGGCATCATCGCCTGCACCCGCTTGGCCAGCGCCACCAGGCTGGCGGGCTCGGGGACGGCCTCCAGGGACGCCACGTGCAGCCGGTCGGCCTTGTCGACGGTGACCTCGGCGTTGGCCCCGAGGCGAGCGGCGACCGCCCGATAGGCCTCGTCCAGGACTCGGGCGTGGTCGGCCAGGAGACCGGCGGGGTCCTCGGGGAGCCCCAGGGCGGTGAGCACCGACGGCTTGGCCGAGGCCCAGGCCTCGCCGCTGAGCAGCTGCGCCCGCGGGTCCCGCCAGCGCGTGGAGCGCTCGGCGTAGACGTCGCGGCGGCGGAGGCGGCGGTGGAACTCGGTCAGCACGCAGAAGACGTAGGCGTTGCGGTCCACGCCGCCGCCGGACGGGAACACCAGCCCCCGCCACGAGCCCGACACCAGGTCGCCGTGGACGTCGTCGGGTGTGGGCTTGCGGCGGCTCTTGAGCAGAGCGGGCAGGGCCTTCATCGCCGCCAGGGCCGGCGCCCCCTCAGCATTGGAGCCGAACTCGACAACCTCGGTCAGGGCCTTGACGAAGCCGCTCACCGTCACGATGCGCCCGGCCAGGGTCGCCCGCCAGTCGCGATCGTCGTCCTCGGCGACCGGCGCCAGCTCGTGCACCGTCGCCAGCGCCTCCGCCAGCTCGGTGCGCGGCAGGACCGCCTCGATTGCCCGCCACAGCTCGTCCAGGGTCATTGTCGCCCCCTCCGAGAGCTCGAGCAGGACCCCCACGGCCGCCGCCAGCTTGGCCGAGGCTCGGACCAGCCGCGGGTGGCGGCGGACCTTCTCCTTGTCGGCCTGGCGGGCGGACTTGCCCACCAACTCGGTGACCATGAGCAGGTCGAGCAGCTCCAGGGCGTCGTCGACCGACTTCGCTTCCAGGTGGGAGACGGTCGCCACCAGGGTGGCCACCCGGCGCGGGCCCGAGTGCCGGCGCAGCTGCTGGGCCGACCCGGCCATGCCGTAGCGGGCCAGCTCGACGACCCGCCGGCGGGGGACCAGGGCGCCGAGGTCGAGGCCGCCGAGCCCCAGCGCGCCGATCTCGGCCGTCCGGTCCAGCGCCTTGACCAGCGCCGGGCCGGAGGGCTTGGCCGGAGGGCGCCGCCAGCGCTCCAGGTCCGAGACCCGCGCTCCGGCGGGGACCTCGAGGAGGCCCTCCAGGCGGCGGCGCTGCTCCGGGGAGGGGACGTCGGCCAGCGTGTCGTAGAGCCGGCGAGTCGCCTCGTCGCGCACCCTCGCCACCAGCCGGGCCAGGGTCGTCACGCCCGGCAGGAGCACTCGGCGTTCGCGCAGCCAGCCCATTGCGTCGCCGAAGATGGCCTTCGGACCGTCGCCCGTCGTCCACGCCCGGGCGTCGACCCAGCCCGCCAGCTCGGACTCGGCGTCGGCGAAGTCGACGACGCCCAGCTCCCGGCGGATCTCCTCGGCGTGCTCGAAGCGGGTGGTACGACGGGACATGTACCGCTTGACGCATGAGGGGTCCGCCACCCCGAGCTGGTCGGCCACGTACTCCAGGGCCTCGGTGGGCACGGCGGTGGGGTCGGTGAGGAAGGCCCCGAGGTGGCGGACGGTCACGAGCTGGAGGGCGAAGCCCAGCCGCGTGTGGTCGCCACGGCGCCGGCCGACCAGCTCCAAGTCGCCGTCGTCGAGGAAGAACTCGGTGTCGAGCTGCTTGCGCGTCAGCGGGCCCGAATAGGCGCCGTAGCGGGCGACCTCGTCGTCGCTCAGGAACTCGACAGGCACCGTTGACCAAGCCCTCCCCAATGCCGACGTCCAGGCGTTCCGCCGTGCGGTTGCCGGAGACAGTACCGTAACTTTCCGTTCTGCTGCTGGTCGATTTGGTAGGGTTCGAGCCAGAACGGGTTGTCGAGCTGTCTGCCTTTCCGTCAAAATGGTGACGATGGCTCGGAAGAAGACGACGGTCTACATCGACGAGACGCTGCTCAGGGCCGCCAAGATCGCCGCCGCCCGTGACGGCAAGCGCGAGTACGAGGTCTTCGAGGAGGCCCTCCGCGAGCACCTGGGCCTCGGCGGCGCGCTCAATCGCATCTGGGCGGGGATCGCGCCCGGCACGGCGCCGAGTGAGGAGGAGGCGGCCCGCATCGCCGCCGAGGAACTGGCCGCACTGCGGGCCGAACGTT
>JBOGID010000135.1:0-3845 GCA_050742295.1 Acidimicrobiales bacterium
GCCTACGCCCTCAAGCTGCTGCAGTCCGAGGGCGAGCTGTCCATCGCCTCGACGGGCAAGGACCCCGCCACCGGCCGGCTCAGGACCCACACCTACCGGGTGGCCGGCCCCGTCGCCATCCTCACCACGACGACCTCGGCCGAGGTGGACGAGGAGCTACTCAACCGCTGCGTCGTGCTCACCGTGGACGAGGACCGGGCCCAGACCCGGGCCATCCACCACCGCCAGCGCCACGCCCAGACCATCGAGGGCCTGCTGGCCCGGCGCGAGCGGGAGGCGCTGGTCAAGCTCCACCGCGACGCCCAGCGCCTGCTCAAGCCGGTGCTGGTGGCCAACCCCTTCGCCCCCCGGCTGGGCTTCGCCGACGAGCGCACCCGGACCCGTCGCGACCACGTCAAGTACCTGTCGCTCATCCGGGCCATCGCCCTGCTCCACCAGCACCAACGCCCCCGCCGCAGCGTCACCCACGCCGGCCGGGAGCTGGCCTACATCGAGGCCACCGCCGCCGACGTGGCCCTGGCCAACCGGCTGGCAGCCGAGGCCCTGGGGCGCTCCCTCGACGAGCTCGCCCCCCAGACCCGCCGCCTGCTGGAGGCCCTCGACGCCATGGTCGCCGCCGTGGCGGCCGAGCGGGGCATGGAGCGGGCCGAGGTGCGCTTCAGCCGCCGCGACGTCCGGGAGCGCCTGGGGTGGGGCGACACCCAGCTCAAGGTCCACCTGGCCCGCCTGGTGGAGCTGGAGCTGGTGGCGGCGCAGCGGGGGGGCCGGGGCCAGTCCTTCGTCTACGAGCTGGCCTGGGACGGCGCCGGGCGCGACGGCCGGCCCTTCCTCACCGGCCTCATTGACCCCGCCGCCCTCGACTGCGACGGCGGGCGGTCGGGGCCGGAGGCGGGGTGGTCGGGGCCCGGTCGGGGGGTGGTCGGGGCGTGGTCGGCCCCCGGTCGCGACGGTCACGCGAGCCCGAACGGGCAGGCCAACGGCCACGGCGGGGACAGCCACGGCGACGACGGCCGCGAACGCGCGTCGGGGGACGACAACGCCCCCGTCGTCATAGACGACACGCCGGCGTCGGCGAGGGCGTCGTGACCCGCCGGGGCAGCGGCCGCCCCCGCCCCTTCCCGGGCGACCCCGCCGATCCCCACGGCCTGCACCGGGCGTGCGTGGACTTCCTGGGCCACATCGAGGTGCGCCACTACTCGCCCCGCACGGTGGAGGGCTTCCGGGACTCCCTGGCCCTGTTCGTCACCTGGTGCGACGAGCGGGGCGTGACCCGGCCCGTCGAGGTCACCCGCCCGGTGCTGGAGCGCTACCAGCGCCACCTGTTCTGGCGGCGCAAGGCGGACGGGACGCCGTTGTCCAACCAGACCCAATACGGGCGCGTCGTCCCGGTGCGGGGGCTGTTCCGCTACCTCGTCCGCCACAACCGCATCCTGGCCAACCCCGCCGCCGACCTGGAGCTGCCCAAGGTCGACCAGCGCCTGCCCCGGGCCGTGCTCAGCGCCGCGGAGGCCGAGCGGGTGCTGGCGCTGCCCGAGGTGGGCCTCGGCTTCGGGGTGCGGGACCGGGCCATCCTGGAGGTCCTCTACTCCACGGGCGTGCGCCGCTCCGAGCTCGTCGCCCTGACGGTGTGGGACCTCGACGCCGAGCGGGGCCTGCTTACGGTGCGGCGGGGCAAGGGCCGCAAGGACCGGATCGTGCCCATCGCCTCCCGGGCGGCGGCGTGGGTTGCCCGCTACGCCAACGAGGTGCGGCCCTCCCTCGTGGTCGAGCCCGACGCCGGCGTGCTGTTCCTCACCAGGGAGGGCATGGACTTCACCCCCGACCACCTCTCGGGGCTGGTGACCCGCTACGTGGACAAGGCGGAGCTTTCCAAGCGGGGCAGCTGCCACCTGTTCCGCCACACCATGGCCACCCTCATGCTGGAGGGCGGCGCCGACCTGCGCTACGTCCAGCAGATGCTCGGCCACGCCGACATCTCCACCACCACGATCTACACCCAGGTGGCCGTCGGCGCCCTCAAGGCCATCCACGACGCCACCCACCCCGGCGCCGCCAACCGCCCCCTGCGCGCCGGCCGCAGCGACGGCCCCGACCGCCGCGCCGCCGTCGCCGACCTCCTCGACGCCCTCGACGCCGAAGCCGCCGACGAGCTCGACGACGACCATCATGACGACGACCGTCCCGACGTCGACCCGTGAGCCCCGGCCCTCCTCCTTTCGTCGCCCCGACCGCGACCGCAGCTCACGGCCACGACGATCGTGATCACACCCAACCCATGCGACCGACGACGCGCGAACGACAAACGTGATCCCCTCCACCACGCCGATCGAGTCACGCCGCTTCGCCGGCCACAGCGACGGCCACGACCGCCCCGAACGGCCTGCTCAGCGACCATCCACCACTCCGCAGGCGCCGCCCGCCAGAATCACCCCGGATTGCTCTGAACACGATTTCAACCGGAGGTTGCCGGGCGCCGTGGCGTGGATGCGGATGATGGGGGCCGAGTCGGTGGCCTACCACCGCGAGACGATCATCGGCCGCGCCGACGACCACCCCGGCCTCGCCCTCGACTACTACGGCTCCCGGGGCGAGACGCCCCTCGCCTGGGGCGGCTCCGGGGCCGCCGCCCTGGGCCTTGCGGGCGACGTCACCGAGGCCCAATACGACGCCCTCTACGGCCCCGGCGGCGCCTGCGACCCGACGACCGGCGCGCGCCTGGCGCGGACGAAACGGCCGGGCATGGAGCTGGTGATCGCGGCCCACAAGTCGGTGGCCGAGCTGGGCGTGGTGGGCCGGGCCGAGGACATGCACGCCATCATGGACGCCGAGCGCGACGCCACCCTGGCCTACCTCGACGAGCTGACGAGGACGATGGGCGGCCGCCGGGGCCGGGCCGCGACGCCGACCCCCACCGCCGGCCTGCTCTACGCCCACGCCCGCCACGCCACCACCCGGGCCGGCGACCCCGGCCCCCACGACCACGTGCTCCTCGCCAACGTGGTCGAGATGGCCGACGAGGCGGGCGGCCACAAGGCGGCCATCACCGCCCTGTGGCGCGAGCACGTCCACGCCGCCACCATGGCCGGCCGGGTCGCCTCGGCCCACAAGGCGGTCGAGCTGGGCTACGCCATCGTCGCCGACGACGGACCCTCGGGACGCCTCGGCCACTGGGCGATCGCCGGCGTCCCCGCCGAGGTCATGGAGCTGCACTCCAAGCGCTCGGCCGAGATCGACGCCGAGTGCGAGGCGGCCGGCTACGCCACCTACCAGGCCCGCCAGGTGGCGGCCCGGGAGACCCGCCGGGCCAAGCGCCACACCCCCGTCGACGACCTCCTGCCCCGCTGGCGCCAGGAACTGGCCGACGCCGGCTTCCCCGTCCCCGACATCGTGGCGTCCATCGAGCGGGCCGCCCTCGACCGGGGCCCCGAGCCCCCGCCCCTGGCCCCGTTCGAGACCCGCCGCCTGGTGGCCGAGGCCCTCGACGCCGAGGGCCGCCTGGCCGAGCGCAAGGTGTTCACCCGCCGCGACGTGGTGGTGGCCGTGGGCCCCTCGCTGTTCGGCCGGGACCCCGCCGAGCTCGGCCGCGTCGTCGAGGCGGTGCTCGCCGACCCCGAGGCGGTGCCGCTCTTACGGGTGGGCGGGGCCAGCGAGCGCGCCTACGCCTGCGCCTCCACCCTGGCCCGGGAGGCCGCCATCGAGGCGGCCATGGCGGCCCACGCCGCTCGCGCCGACGCCCCCGCCGTCGAACGCTCCGTGGTCGAGGAGGCCGTCGCCGTCGCCGAGCGATCGCTGGGCCGCCCCCTCACCGACGGCCAGCGCGACGCGGCGGTGGGGATCGCCACCTC
>JBOGID010000136.1:0-9893 GCA_050742295.1 Acidimicrobiales bacterium
GGGCCTCGGTGGGGCTGATCGCCCGCGGCCGGGACGGGTTGGAGGCCGCCGCCCGCGACGTGGAGGAGGCGGGCGGGACGGCGCTCATCCTGCCCTGCGACGTGGCCTCGGCGGAGGCGGTGGAGGAGGCCGCTTCGCAGGCCGAGGCGGGGCTGGGGCCCGTCGACGTGTGGGTGAACAACGCCATGGCCACCGTGTACTCGCCGGTGTGGGACCTGACCACAGACGAGTTCCGGCGGGCCACCGAGGTGACCTACCTGGGAACGGTCTGGGGCACGATGGCGGCGGTGCGGCGGATGAAGGCGCGCGACCGGGGCGTGATCGTCCAGGTCGGGTCGGCCCTGTCCTACCGGGCCATCCCGCTCCAGTCCGCCTACTGCGGGGCGAAGTTCGCGGCCCGGGGGTTCACCGACGCGGTGCGCACCGAGTTGATCCACGAACGCTCACGGGTGCGCATCACGTCCGTCCACCTGCCGGCGGTGAACACGCCCCAGTTCTCGTGGGACCGGACCAAGCTGAGCCGCCACCCGAGGCCGGTGGCGCCGGCGTTCCAGCCCGAGCCCATCGCCGAGGCCACCTGGAAGGCGGCCCACAGCCGGCGGCGGGAGGTGTGGCCGACGAGGCGGGCCACGCTGACGATCGTCGGGTCCAAGTTCCTCCAGTGGCCGCTCGACCTCTGCCTGGGGCGCACCGGGTTCGACGCCCAGCAGACGCCGGACGAGCCGGTGGACCCCAACCGTTCCGACAACCTCGACTCGCCGGTGGACGAGGACCACGACTTCGGCGGCCACGGTATCTTCGACGACCAATCGAGATCAGAGATCCGGTAGGCGGCATACTCGTCACATGGCGTACGGCCACGGCGGTGCGGGTCGTGTCGTGACGACCCCGCCGTGCCGGCCATTCCATTCCGGACTTCTTCGCCACCAACGAGATCTCGGGTTTGCACGGCCGTGAAGAGCAACCGCCACAGCACCGATATCTGCTCGTGCCGATCAGGAAACACCTACGTCGAGGTGTTCCAGAAATTGTCGGCGAGGATCAGCGTGAGTGACCCCGACAAGTCCACCACCGAGGAGGTCTCGACCGCCATGATCTCGGCGTTCGCCTGAGGCGGCTACTCCTCGCCGTTGAGGACGAGGGCGACGCCGGCCACGCTCTGGCCCTCGTCGAGGCTCATCACCTTGACGCCGGTGGCGTCGCGTCCCTGCGATGAGATGCCGCGCACGGCGATGCGCTGGGTGATGCCGGCGGACGAGATGAGCAGGATCTCGTCGTCGATGCCGGCCATGAACGCAGCCACGACGTAGCCCCGGCGGGCGCTGAGCTTGATGCCCTTGACGCCAAGGGTGCCGCGGCCCTTCTTGGGGAACCGCTCGATCTTGGTGCGCTTGCCGTAGCCCGCGTCGGTGACGAGGAGGATGTCGGCGTCGGGTCTCGGCGCATCGCACGACACGACCTCGTCGTCGTCACGCAGGCGCATGCCGATGACGCCCTGGGCGGCCCGGCCGCTGGCCCGCACTTCGGCCTCGTCGAAGCGGATGGTCATGCCCCGGCGGCTGACCATGAAGATGTCGTCGCCCTCGTTGGTCTGGATGACCCGGACCAGTTCGTCGCCCTCCTTGAGGTTGATGGCGATGATGCCGGCGCGCAGCGACGAGTCGTACTCGGTGAAGCGCGTCTTCTTCACCTGTCCCCGCCTGGTGGCGAAGAACAGGAACCGGCTCGTCTCGTAGTCGCGGGTGTCAATGACGGCCTGGATGCGCTCGTCGGGCGCGAGGGGCAGGAGGTTGACGATGGCGGTGCCACGTGCGGTGCGTTCCTTCATAGGGATCTCGTGGCCCCGCAGGCGGTACACCCGTCCCCGGTTGGAGAAGAACAGCAGGTAGGCGTGGGCGGTGGTGGTCAGAATGCGGGTGACGTAGTCCTGATCCTTGAGCTTGGCACCGCTGACCCCGCGTCCACCCCGGCCTTGGGTGCGGAAGGCGTCGGCCGCCACCGTCTTGATGTAGCCCGCTTTCGTCATGGTGACGACAAGTTCCTCGTCCTCGATGAAGTCGAGGCTGTCGAGGTCACCCGGGTCGAAGGCGATCTCGGCCCGCCGGGCGCTGGCCCACTTGGTGCGGGTCTCGCCCATCTCGGACTTGATGACGCCCCGCAGCTTGCCGTCGTCGGCCAGGATCGCCTCCAGCTCGGCGATCGTCTCCCGCAGTTCGGCCAACTCCCCCTCCAGCTGGGAGCGGCCCAGGCGAGTGAGGCGCGACAGCTGCATGTCGAGGATGTGCTCGGCCTGCTCCTCGCTGAACTCGAAGGGCGCGGCCATGAGCCCCTGGCGGGCGTGGGCCTTGTCGTCGGACCCCCGGATGAGGGCGATGATGGCGTCGATCATGTCGAGGGCCTTGATGAGGCCTTCGACGATGTGGGCCCGCGCCTTCGCCTTCTTCAGGCGGTACTGCGAGCGGCGGGTGATGACCTCGACCTGGTGGGCGACGTAGTGGGTGAGCAGCTCGACCAGGTTGAGGGTGCGGGGCACGCCGTCGACCAGGGCCACCGTGTTCACCGCGAAGTTGGTCTGCAGCGGCGTGTGCTTATACAGGTTGTTGAGGACGACGTTGGCCGTTGCCTCGCGCTTGAGGTAGATGACGATGCGGGTCTTGCCGCTGGCCGACAGGTTGGCGATGTCGCGGATGCCTTCCAGCTGGCGGGTGTTGACCAGTTCCTCGATCTTCTCGGCCACCGACTTCACGCTGACCTGGTAGGGCAGCTCGGTGACGACGATCTCCTCACCCCGCTTGCCCTCGACGATCTCGGCCTTGGCCCGCATCTTGATGGAGCCGCGGCCGGTGCGGTAGGCGTCCATGATCCCGGCCCGGCCGAGGATGTAGCCGCCGGTCGGGAAGTCGGGGCCCTTGATGAACTGCATCAGGTCGTCGGGCGTGGCGTCGGGGTGGTCGATGAGATGGACGGTGGCGTCGATGACCTCGCCCAGGTTGTGGGGCGGGATGTTGGTGGCCATGGCCACGGCGATGCCCTGGCTGCCGTTGACCAGCAGGTTGGGGAACCTCGCCGGGAGAACTGTCGGCTCCTGGAACTCACCCGAGTAGTTGTCGACCCGGTCGACCGTCTCCTCGTCGATGTCGGCCATCAGCTGCATGGCCAGCGGATGCAGCCGGCACTCGGTGTTGTGGTTGACGAAGCCGTTGGCCCGGAAGGCGTGGTCGTCGTGGTCGACTCGGATGGAGTAGACGGGTGCGACGCCGGCCGGCTCGACGGCTGTGACCTTGGTGTACGAGAAGGCGGCGAGTGGGTCGAGGACGGCCGCGATCTCGTCCTCGGGGGTGCCGGTGGCGCGCTCGGAGGCAGCGAATTGGGCTGCGAGTGTGCAGAAATCAGTGCTATTTACTGATTTCTGCACAGTGGCGACGAGATCACCGGGTTCGATCTCCGCCAGCATCTTCCAGAGCAGCATCGGGACGCCGGCCACCGGCACGAGACAGAGCAGCGGGTGGTTGGACGTGCCCTGGATGGACTGGCCGTTGTCGGTCGTGAGGCGCAGCGTCGGCTGGTCGCCGCTGTGGAAGAGCTTCGTCGCGAGGACCGGGTCGCCAAAGATGCCGAGCACCTTCACGGCGATGTCGACCTCGGAGTTTGGATCGGCGGGGGCCAGCGCGTCGATACGGACGTCGCCGGCCGGCGTTGCGACCAAGGTCTCGCCGGTCACGCAGTAGCGCTCGGCGGCGGCTTCGAAGTCGGGGCTGCCGTAGTTGCCGTGGAAGTCGATCAGGGGATGGCGCAGGGAGAAGGGCTGGGCCATGCGCACGAGGGCGTCGTAGATGGCCTGGTTGCCGTGGGGGTGGTACTTGGCCATCACGTCACCGGTGACGCGGGCGCACTTCACGTGGGGGCGGTCGGGGAAGAACCGCTGCTCGAACATGTCCCACAGGATGCGGCGGTGGACGGGCTTGAGGCCGTCGCGGACATCGGGAAGGGCACGGCTGGTGATCATCGCCAGCGCGTAGACGAGGAACGACTGCTCCATCTCCTCCTGGAGCTCGATGGGCTCGACGTTCCCGAACTGCAGGTTCCCCTGATCGCTCATCAGATGTCGAGGAACCTGACGTCTTTGGCGTTGGTCTGGATGAACTGCTTGCGCTCGGGCACGTCCACCCCCATGAGGACGGCGAAGACCTCGTCGACGAGGGCGGCCTGCTCGACCGACACCTGCAGCAGGGTGCGGCGGTTAGCGTCCATCGTCGTGACCCGCAGCTCCTCGAAGTCCATCTCGCCGAGGCCCTTGAGGCGCTGGAAGTCGTTCTTGTGGTTGGGGTGCTCCTCCATGAACACGGCCTTGGCCGCGTCGTCTTTCAGGTAGACCTTCTCCTTGCCCACGATCGTCGAGTAGAGGGGCGGCTGGGCGATGTAGACGTGGCCCTTGGAGACCATGTCGGTCATCTGCCGGTAGAAGAACGTCAACAGGAGCGTGCGGATGTGGTTGCCGTCGACGTCGGCGTCGGCCAGCACGATGATCTTGTGGTAGCGGATCTTGGAGGCGTCGAACTCGTCGCCCACGCCCGCGCCGATGGCCGAGATCAACGACTGGATCTCGGCGTTCTTGAGCATCTTGTCGAGGCGGGCGCGCTCGACGTTCAAGATCTTGCCCCGGATCGGCAGGATGGCCTGGGTGACGGGGTCTCTTGCGTTGATGGCCGAGCCGCCGGCCGAGTTGCCCTCGACGATGAAGAGCTCCGACTCCTCGGGGTTGCGGGAGGAACAGTCCGCGAGCTTGCCGGGGAGGCCGGCGCCTTCGAGCAGGGTCTTGCGGCGGATCACCTCTCGGGCCTGGCGGGCGGCAATGCGGGCCCGGCTGGCCTGGATACCCTTCTGCACGACCTGCTTGGCCTCGGTGGGGTGCTCCTCGAGCCAGTCGGCAAGGCGCTCGTTGGTGACCCGCTCCACGAGGCTGCGGATGGACACGTTGCCCAGCTTGGACTTGGTCTGGCCCTCGAACTGGGGCTCACGCAGCTTGACGCTGACGATGGCGGTCAGGCCTTCGCGGATGTCCTCCCCCAGGAGGTTGTCGTCCCTCTCCTTGAGGATGTTGTTGGCCCGGGCGTACTTGTTCACGGTGTTGGTGAGGGCCTTCTTGAAGCCCTCCTCGTGCATGCCGCCCTCGACGGTGGAGATGCCGTTGGCGAAGCTGAAGATGCCCTCGTGGTAGCCCGTGTTCCACTGCAGGGCGACCTCGACCTCCTGCTCCTGTTCGGCAGACTCGAAGTGGGCCACGCGCTTGAACAGCGCCTCCTTGGCGTGGTTGAGGTGGCGGACGTAGTCGACGATGCCGCCGGCGTAGCGGAACGTCTGTTCCTGCTCGTGGCCGGGCCGCTCGTCTTTGAAGCGGATCTCCAGGCCCTTGTTGAGGAAGGCGTAGATCTGGAGGCGTTCGAGCAAGGTCGTGGCCCGGAACTCGGTGCCTTCGGAGTTGAAGATCGTGGGGTCGGGCCAGAAGGCGACGGTCGTGCCCCGGCGGTTGCGGGGCGCCTTGCCGATGACCGCCATGCGGGCCTCGGGGCGCCCGCCGTTGCGGTAGACGACCTGGTGGCGGTTGCCGTTCTGGTCGACGGTCAGCTCGAGGCGGCTCGACAGGGCGTTGACGACGGAAACGCCCACGCCGTGGAGGCCGCCCGACACCTTGTAACCCCCGCCGTCGCCGAACTTGCCGCCCGCGTTGAGCATGCTGAACGCCACCTCGGCGCCGGTCAGGCCGCGGACCTTGGGGTGGGGGTCGGTGGGGACGCCCCGGCCGTCGTCGACGACCCGGCAACCGCCGTCGGCCAGCAGGGTGATGTCGATGCGGGTCGCGTGGCCGGCCATGGCCTCGTCGACGGAGTTGTCGACGACCTCGTAGACGAGGTGGTGGAGGCCGTTGAGCCCGGTTGACCCGATGTACATCCCGGGGCGCTTGCGAACGTGCTCGAGGCCCTCGAGAACGGTGATGTCTTTGGAGCCGTACGACCCGGATGCCTGCTGAGCCAAGTAGTTGCGATTCCTTCTGGTGAGACGCGAAGACCCAAGCGGGAGGGGGTCTGTCGGTGCGCCAATACTAGCAGGTGGCGGGCTATTTCGGGCGGACCACCACCTTGATGGCGGCCACCTGGTCGGGCCCCGCGACCTCGTCGATCTTGCGCTTGAGATCGGCCTCCAGATAGGTCAGCTGGGTGGCCCAGCCGGGCTGGTCAACGGCGATGGTGAGCGTGCCGCGGCGCAGGGTCAGGGGCCGGGCGTGGGCCGCGATGGAGGCACCGACGATGGTGGGCCAGCGGTCGAAGATCGTGGCGAGGGCGGAGGCTGTCGGACCGCCCAGCGACGACGAGACGCGGTCGAGGGAGTCGGCGAGTTTGCGGGGCTCGGAGGGATGGCGCAGCGGGCGCCAGGTCACGGTGGCGGTGCTTGCTCGAGGTCTACGCGCGACTGGTGGCTCTGACCCCCACTTGCGCGATCCAATCGACCTTGGGTGACGCGCACGACCTGTTCGGGGACGACGCCGGCAGGAAGGTGTCCGGTGGTGGTGAGGACGGCCTGGCCGGCGGGAAGGTGTTCGACGAGGAACGCACTGCGGGCGGGGTCGAGTTCGGAGAACACGTCGTCGAGGAGCAGGAGCGGGGGGTCGCCAACCTGTTCGGTGACGAGCCCGTGGGAGCCGAGGCGCAGGGCCAGGGCAAGGGAGCGCTGCTCGCCCTGGGAGGCGTGGGTGCGGGCGGGCATGCCGGCGATGGTGAGGGTCAGCTCGTCGCGGTGGGGGCCGACGAGGGACACCGAACGGCGCAGTTCGTCGCGGCGGTGGCGGGACAGGGCGGCCGCCAGTCCGTCGGCGAGCCAGGGGGCGTCGTAGGACAGGCGGATATCTCCCCCGCCCGCCAACTGGGTGTAGGCCTTGGCCACGGCCTGTTCGAGGCGCTGGACAAGGTCGGCCCGGGCCCGTCCCACAGCCTCGCCCGTCTCGACCAGCCGGGTGTCCCACACCGCGAGGGTCGTCGCCGTCTCGTCGGTGACCCGTCCGCCCATCTGGGCCAGGAGGGCGTTGCGCTGGCGCAGGACCCGTTCGAAGTCACGGCGGGCGGCGTCGTGGCGCGGGTGCAGCGAGGCGAGGGTGTCGTCGAGGTAGCGGCGGCGGCCGGTAGGACCGGCCTTGACCAGCTCGAGGTCGTCGGGCGAGAACACGGTGACCCGCAGGGCGTCGGCCAGGTCGGAGCCCCGGCGCAACGGCTGGCGGTTGACGGTGGTGCGGCCCCGCCCGTTGGCCTGGATCTCGGCCTCGATGAGCAACTGGCGCCCGGCCCGCTGACCCTGGCCCCGAACGACGGCCTGGGCCATCTCCCGGCGCACCAGGGCCTCATTGCCGACGCCCCGGAACGACGACAGCACGGCCAGGTAGGCGATGGCTTCCAGGAGGTTGGTCTTGCCCGCCCCGTTGGCGCCGGTGATGGCGAGGAGGCCGGCGGGAAAGGCCAGGTCGGCGGTCGCGTAGTTCCGAAAGTCGGTCAGCCAGAGATGGTCGAGTTGCAACCGCGTCTTCAGGAAACGCGGACGGGCATCAGCAGGTACAGGTAGTCGGTGCCCTCGGAGGGACGCACCGTCGCCGGCTTCAGCGCGTCCAGCGTCTCGATCATGACCTCGTCACCCGGGCACGCCTCGACGCCGTCGATGAGGAATTCGGGGTTGAAGGCGACCACCATCTCCGCCCCCTCGTACTTGGCCTCCACGTCTTCGCGGGCCTGGCCCACGTCTTGGGTGATGGCGCTGAGCTCGATGGCCTGGGGGCCGAGGGCCAGGCGCACGGGCGCCGCGTCACGGGCCAGCAGCTTGACCCGCCGGACGGCGTCGAGGAAGGGCTCCTTGGCGATCGACAGCCGGTTGGGGTAGTGGGGCGGGATGAGCTGGCGGTAGTTGGGGAACTCGCCCTCGAGCAGGCGGGTAGTCAGCCGCACCGCGCCCACGGTGAAGCTGGCCTCGTCGGTGCCGAGCCGCATGTCGACCTGCTGTGCGCCGCCGAGCAGGCGGGCGACCTCCCCGAGGGCCCGCGACGGCACCAGGACGTGCTGTCCCTCGGCCAGCAGCGTGGTGCCCGGCAAGTCGCGCAGGGCCAGGCGGTAGGAGTCGGTGGAGACGAGGCGGAGGCCTTGGGATTCGGCTTCGAAGAGCACGCCTGTGAGGATGGGCCTGGCGTCGTCTTTCGAGGCGGCGGGGACGACCTGGTGCAGCGCCGAGGCCAGGGAGGCGGCGTCGAGGCTGACCGGATCGCTGGTGACCTGGGGGAGCTTCAGGAACTCTTCGGCCGCCAGCACCCGCACCGCGAATTGCGAACGGGCGGCGGAGATGACGGCCTCGCTCCCCTCCACGGCCACGGTGACGGCGCCGGGCTCGAGAGCCCGCACGATGTCGGTGGCCAGGCGGGCGGGGACCACGCACACGCCCGGCTCGTGGACGGTGACGCCCACCTCCACCTGGACGGTCAGGTCGAGGTCACTGCCCGCCAGGTGGAGCCGGTCGTCAGCCAGCTCCATGCGGATCCCAGAGAGGGCCGGAAGGGCGCCGCCGCGGGTAGCAGCAGCGCGAGCGGCCGTGGCCATGGCCTCGACCAGTGCGTCTCGTTCGGCTCGAAACCTCATGATGTGGCTTGTTCTACATCCTCTATGAGACAAGAAGGATCTTTAGGGCATAGCAGTAGGCCCTGTGGATTGTGGAGAACGCGCGTCAGGGCCGTTCAGCGGGGTGAAATAACATGAATGTCGTTCCCCAGGCATGAGTTTGCACGTGGGGAGGACGGGGTAGGGTGTGGATTGCGGGGTGGCGCGTCCCCAGGTTTGCGGTGCGGTCATCCCCGGTTGTGTCCACCGGTGCGCAGGGCCTGGATGAGGGCGGTGACCTGGTCGTAGATCGGGCGCCGTTCCTTCATCAGCTGGGAGATCTTCTCGACCGCGTGCATGACGGTGGTGTGGTCGCGGTCGCCGAAGACCCGTCCGATGGCGGGGTAACTGAACTCGGTCAGCTCGCGGAACACGTACATGCCGACCTGTCGGGCCTGCACCAGGGGGCGGCTGCGGCTCTTGCCGCACAACTCCTCGACCGGGTGCCCGAACATCTCCGAGGTGGCGTCGAGGATCATCTGAGGCGTGATGCGGCGGCTGTCGACGCCGCCGATGACCCGTCCCAGCACGTCTTCGGCGAGGGTCTGCGTCAGGGGGACGCCGCTGAGGCTGGCGAAGGCGCTGGCCCTGGTCAGGGCCCCTTCCAGCTCGCGGATGTTGTCGGTGATGTGGGTGGCGATGTACTCCAGGACGCCGTCAGGCACGGGGACGGGCTCGTCGCTGGACAGCTTGCGCAGGATGGCGAGGCGGGTCTCCAGGTCGGGGGGCTGGACGTCGGTGATCAGGCCGCCGGCGAAGCGGCTGCGCAGGCGTTCTTCGAGGGTGGCGATGTTGCGGGGGGCCCGGTCCGACGAGATGACGATCTGGCGGCCGGCCGAGTGGAGGTGGTCGAAGGTGTGGAAGAACTCCTCCTGGAACCGCTCCTTGTTTTCGATGAACTGCACGTCGTCGATGAGCAGGACGTGCACGTCGCGGTAGCGCCGCTTGAACGCGCTCATGGCGTTGGTGCGGATGGCGTCGACGAACTCGTTGAGGAACGTCTCGGTGGAGACGTAGCGCACCTCGTGGTGCTGGTAGTTGTGGTGCACGTAGTGCCCGATGGCGTGCAGCAGGTGGGTCTTGCCGAGGCCCGCCGACCCGTAGATGAACAGCGGGTTGTACGAGCGGGCCGGGGTCTCGGCCACGCGCAGGGCGGCGGCCAGGGCGAACTGGTTGGAGGCCCCCTTGACGAACGTCTCGAACGTGTAG
>JBOGID010000137.1:0-5722 GCA_050742295.1 Acidimicrobiales bacterium
CGAAGCCGTCGTCGTTGAAGTTGTGCAGCACCGCCCGCACCCGGTCCTCGGAGGTGAAGGCCACCTTGGCGATCTGGCCCACGTCCATGCCCTGGGCCGACAGCAGCACCATCTGCGCCCGCCGCCATGTCACGACCGAGCCCGAGCTCCGCCGCACGATCCTCAACAGGCGGTTGCCCTCGTCGTTGGAGATCTCCCGCACCCGCAAGCGTTCTCTCGACACGCCACCTCCTGACCTCGACCGACCGATCGTGATCAGGGTGCGCGATCGCAGCCTCCAGGTGGTGGACCTACGAGGCCAACGTTGGGTGATGCGGCACTAGTTTGCCCGTTTCACCGCTACGATGACCGATCCCATGAGGACCCCGTCGGCAACGATATCCCGTCCACAGGAAGTCCTTCAGGGGTCGACTTCTGAACCGTCGCCCGCTGCGAGAACCAGATCGTGGAGGAGAACCTCCCGACGGCCCGTCAGCTTCATGCGCCAGCTCGGCCTCAGTGACTAGCGCCTGCGAGCTGACGAGGCACCGTCCTCGTCGACCTTAGCAACGGCTTGGCGGACTCGCCTGCGACGGCCGAGTCGTCGACGTCCTCGTCGGAGGAGTGCCAACCGGGTTGTCGCGCTGACGCCGTATTCGAGGGGGTCGTCACGCGCACGGAGGTCGGCGGAACGGGGGCCTCCGTGGTCCTCGCGGTCGGCGGGCCGTGGTGGTCGTCCGGGGTGCCTCGGTGCTGACCCGGCACCCGCACGGCGAGCACCAGCTGAGTGGGCGGCTGTCGGTCGGGCCGCACCGACACATACAACCCTAGGGTGCCCCCGGCGAAGCAGACGCTGCCCGAGGAGTCGACCTTGCGGGTGACGACACCGAGGTGGCCGTGGGCCGGCGCGTTTGGCCTTGGACTCGTTGCGGCGCAAGCCGGTGGCATGCTCGTCGAGCGGGATGGCGGCGGGCATGGGTGGCAACGAGGACGCCCCGATCCGCCAGGTGGACCAGCCCGCCGTCGCAGACGTCGGTCACGTCCAGGCCGGCCAGCCACACTCCGGCCGTGTACTTGGCCGAGGCGAAGCTGATCAACCCGCTGCGGCCCACCCGCCTGGTGGTGGCCGGCATCCTGGCCGGCTCCGATCCGGCGTCGGGATGTCGCCGACCCTACGGGACGGCAGTCACGGGCACTCGGGCGTGGCGGATGAGCTGAGCGGCAACCGAGCCGATCCGTTCTGTCGACGCTCCGACGATAATGACATCGGCCTCTGACCTCCTGAGCGACGTTCAGGAGCCCGATGATAAGACCATGACGCAGCCCAGTGTCGTCCTACACAAGCGGGTCGCTGGCCGACGGATGCCACTCCGTGCGGGGCGCCCTGACGTTGCTCGTGGTTCTCGGCGAGCCTCGCTCGCCCCCCAGGCCTTGCAGGAGAATCTAACAACTGTTACGATTAGCAATAGAGCACCGTGCGAAGGACGCCCGTGAGGGCGCAGCCCGGCCCCACGTCGATGAATCGAGGGGCCGACGCTGCGAGCGGTGCGGATGACGATCACGGGTTCCCTCCCGAGCGAGGAAGAAGGGGGACGTCACCTTGAAAGCATACGAACACCGGTCCATCGGCGATGCAGCCACGGCGACCGCCACCGTCAACGTCGGCGGTGAGTCGCCTGACCAAAAACTCCTTCTCACGTTCGGCGACGTCGTGTCGCTGAGCGGGGATTTCTTCCAGCCTGATGGCTCGTCGAGCCCGGTGTTCCCCAGGTGGCGGGCGGCAGCCGAGGCGGCAGAAGGCTCAGGACGGCTGTTCCGGCTGGCGGCGATCGCCGGCGACTCGGGGACGATGGTCAACACCCTCGACGAGATCGTGTGCGCCCTGAAGGTGTCGGCGGTGGATGAAGCCGTCGTCGATCCTCGGTTCGAAGTAGGGGGTCAGTTCGCCCACTTCCGGTTCAGCCCCGGCGCCAACCGTACCGACGTCGAGCGGCGGGTGCGCGACCGCTTCCTAGCCTTGGCGGCCAACAACGATGACCACTTCGTCGCACCCGGCGTATCGGACGTGGCTACCGGCAGTGGCTTCCCCGCCGCACTCTCGGCTTACCACCACCTGCATCAGGTCGCGCTGGACGAGGCCGGCCGCCTGGGCCGTCGAGAGGGGGACATCTCGGTCGCCATGGCCCGGGAGGCGGCGGCCCAGCACTACCTGACCGACGCGTTCGCCGCCGGCCACCTCCGCACTCCCGTGGCCGACATCCGCAGGTTCTGGAAGTCGCGGTACCGGAGCTTCTGGCAGCACCTCCAGCGCAAAGTCGCGGCCGACACCGCCCGAGCGCTGCGGGACCTCAGCGCCATCATCAGGCTGGTGCCGCAGAGGGCCCTCTACCGGCAGACGCTTTCTGTGCTCACCGAGAGGACCGGTCAGTACCCCGAGCTCTCGATGGGCGACCTCGTCGCCCGAGTGTTCCACGACTGGGACAACGTCCACGGGCTCAGGGTCGATGGCGGTGGCGTCGTCTTCGGCGACGGCCACGTCGGCGAAGGCGTGACGCACGACCTCGCCCTGGCGGCTGTGACGGCGGGTATCGACGACATCGAGATTGCCTTCAAGCTGGGGGCGTCAGAGAGCAGGCTCACGGGCCAGGCGCTGTACGCGAGGGTCCGCGACATCACCGGCGCGGCCGGGGAAGCCTTTCGCGCCGAGGAGAGAGTTCCCCGCCTGTCTGCGGATGATCCGCCGCAGAACTGGCTGGCGGCGGACGCGGGGGCGCTGTGGGAGTCTCCGATGGTCGGCACGACGGGAACGACGGTGGGTCAAGCGCTCGGCACCATGATGGAGGCGGATGGGGAGTTCATCCGCCAGGTGGAGAGCCTCGGCCAGGGCCTTGCCGGCGGACAGGGCATGTTCGCCCTTCCTGTGCTCGGGCGTTGGCTCACCGGTAAGTGCTGCCAGGCCTACCACAGCGGCTTTGTGGCCCCCCTTGCCGACAACCCCCGCCAGGCAGTCATGGAGCTCGTCGCCGACGACGCGCCCGGCGATCTGGCTCACGGGCATGCTCACGGCGTGCCGGTCGTCTCCACGGCGGCGTAGGGACGCGGCAGGTTGTCATGATGAGTACCTCGTTCCCCGACGCCTCCGCGAGGAAGCCGATCCAGCGGCCGCCGGTGTGGTTCATGCGCCAGGCCCGGCGCTCGCTGCCGGAATACAGGGACCTACTGGGCTGGGGCATGCTGCCCGAGACCGACTCGGACATCCCCGCAGCGGCCTGTCGACCTCGTCCACCATGGCTGACCCGGCCATGGCACCGTCGGTGGGTAGTGGCTGCGCCGTCGAGCTGGGCATGAAACACGCCCCGCCCTACATCGAGGACGGTGTCCGTGCCTGGCCGCAGCCGGAATCAGCCGGATCCTGGGGCTGGTCCTCGCTCCCCATTACTCACGCCTCTCGGTCGGCGAGTATGCGACACGAGCCACTGCCGCGGCCGCGAACGCCGGTGTGGAGCTGGCGATGGTGGAGTCGTGGCACCTCGCGCCGGGTTACCTGGAGCTGCTGGCCGGCTTTGTCCGTGCGCAGCCGGCGACGGACGTCCGACGGTGACGGTGACCGCCCTCGACGACCGATTCGCTCCCGAATGCATCGAGGGGGCCGCCGATCAGATGCTCACGCTGGTCGTTCGCAATGCCGGCCGCCATCCGCACAACCTCACGCTCGAGACGGGCGAGAGCGTCTCGGTCGACAGCGGCCAGGCCGCATTCATCACCGCCCGCGTCGGAGGGAACGGGGCGAGGTACAGCTGCACCATCCATCCGGGCATGGAAGGGCGCATCGTTGTCCCACGGTGACTTTGTCGACCAAGCTCTGTACGGCGCGGCGTCGGTGCACTAAACTGAGCATATGCTAGTAATAGATATCGCGCCGGAAGCCGTGTGATGGCCGATGGTCGCGACTCCAACGCTCTCGACGAGGAGCTGAGCGCCATAGGGTCCCTCCAAGACCCGGTGCGGCGGTCCCTCTACCAATACGTCGTATCCCGCCCTGACTACGTAAGCCGGGAGGAGGCGGCGGTGGCGGTCGGCATCCAACGGCAGCTTGGCGCCTTCCACCTCGACAAGCTCGTGGAGGCGGGGCTTCTCGAGACGAGCTACCGCCGCCTCAGTGGTCGCACCGGGCCCGGGGCGGGCCGCCCGGCAAAGCTGTACCGCCGCTCGTCGTCGGAGCACGCCGTGAGCCTGCCGCCCCGCCAGTACGACCTCGCCGCCGAACTGCTTGCCGAGGCGGTCGAGAAGGCGAACGGCCGATCGGCCCGTGAGGCCTTGTCCGACGTCGCGCGCCGATTCGGTCGGCGGCTGGGGGAGGAGCTCAAGGCCCGCCTTGGCACCCGGGCGAGCCGGGAGCGCCGCGTCACCGCGCTTGGCGAATCTCTCGATCGCTACGGGTACGAGCCTCGACGCGAGAACGGAGCGGTACGTCTGAGCAACTGTCCGTTTCACGCGCTCTCTGAGACCCATCGCGACCTGGTGTGCGGCATGAACCTCAACCTGGTGGAGGGCGTAGTGGAAGGAATGGGCGCCGGCGACCTCGACGCGTGCAGGGATCCGAGGCCGGGCGAATGCTGCGTGACGGTGCGCCCGAAGAAGAAGCCCTAAGCCGTCCGGGTCCGCTCCTGACGGCTGCTCGCAACGGCGAGGGCATGGTTCCCTGACGTTCGTTGCGCACCGCGGCGGCGCAGGAGCATGCCGTATCGGCGAGTCACCCATCTCCGGGTTGACGTTGGGCGCGCTCCCGTTCTAAAGTAAGTGGTAATAGCTCATAGAAACGGGAGGTAGCACCTATGGCAATCCTCACTCCTCGCCAGATGCATTACCAAGGCTCGACGGCGGGGGCCTCGGAGTCACGGCTGAACAACCCGGCATTCCAGGCCTTTTGGCTGCTGCGGATCGGTCTGACCGTGGCCCCGATCCTGTTCGGGCTGGACAAGTTCGCCCACGCCCTCGTCGACTGGGACATCTACCTGGCCCCCGAGTTCTCGGACCTGTTCAACGCCCAGGCCCACACCCTGATGTACTTCGTGGGCGCGATCGAGATCGTCGCCGGCCTCGTCGTCTTCCTCCGACCCCGCTTTGGCGGGTACCTGGTCGCGGCGTGGCTCACGGGGATCATCATCAACCTGCTCATGATGGCGGATTTCTACGACATCGCCCTCCGTGACTTCGGCTTGGCCCTCGCCGCACTCACCCTCGCCCGCCTGGCCACCGCCTTCCCATCCACGATCTTCCGCCGATGAGCTCGGGTTCTCGCCCGAGGTCGGCGTCAAGGCCAACGTTTGGAACACGATCGATGCGATCCAAGCGGTCATCCGTTCCCGACGACCGGTCGCCAGCGACCAGCTGTGCGACGCGCTGCTCCCCTCTGGGGGAGGTGCGAGCCGCGGCCTGATCATCTTGTCAACCTCCGCCCCTCGAGCGGGCCGCCGCCGAATCCCGCATCGCCAACGTCGCCGATGTGGGACGAGGCGGTGGCCCGCTCGCGGTCGGTCCGACACCAACATGGCGGTGCCTGCCTGGGGGAATCATCCTCGAAGTGCGAGGGGACGATGGCGAGCTCGTTGGCGCAGCCGTCCGGCGGCAGAGTCCGCCGGCGCTAAGACTAAGGTATACTAGTAATAGGGCGGCTTCCGCCTCAGCATGACGTAGCGGGCCGGCCGTCGCAGTCCGTCATCAGGGCATGGAATAGCAGCAC
>JBOGID010000138.1:0-7749 GCA_050742295.1 Acidimicrobiales bacterium
GGGTCGGTGACGGCGATGCCAATGTTGGCGGCGCGGCTGTACCCCAGGTTCTCGCCGTTCTCGATGAGAGTGACGCCGGCGTCGCGCAGCCAGCCGACGGTGCCGTCGGTGCTGCCGTTGTCCACAACGACGAGCCGCCAGGCGGGGTGGTCGGTCAGCTCCCCGAGGGCGGCCAGGCAGGGCTTGGTGAAGTCCAGGGCGTTCCAGGTGATGATGACGACGGCAACGCGGTCGTTCAGGCGCTCGCTCACGGCCGGGCCCGCGGTTTGGCGGCGAGGACGGCGACCGTCCGGGGCTGGGCCAGGAGGCGGACGACCCGGCCGAGTTCTTCGGCCAGCGACGCGGTCGAGCCGGAGGTCGCGGGTGGTCCGGGCTCGACTGGCACCTGGCGGACGCTGGTCAAGCCGGCCGCGGCGGCGGCCCACGCCACGGCCGCCGATGGCACCGGCGCGACGTCGCTGGTGGCCACAGCCAGCTTCCCGCCCGGTGCCAACGCTGCCACCGAAGCCTCAATGACGGCGGCAACGGCCGCGGGATCGAATGACGCGGCCCGTGCCAGCACACCGTCAAGGGACCCCGGTTCGACGGCCCGCAGGCGGTCGAGGTCGGCGGCGCCGACGTCGACCACCTCGAGCACGCTGGCGCAGCCGTCGAGCAGGTTGCCGTCGCCGATCGTAGGCGGCGGCTGCAGGGCGTCCAAGCGGCGGGACAGCCGGTCAACGCTCAGCCGGAGCCCTTCGAACAGGTCGACGGCGGCGTGGTTGAACCGGGTCTGCTGGTGGATCATCGGCGTGACGTACCAGCGCAGGGAACGCCGAAGGACCCGCTTGAGGAATGCGATGGCCTTGCCGACCAGGGCCCGGTCCGAGCTGGCCGGGAACTCCAGCTCGATGGCGGCGAGCTGGCGCGCCTTGCCGACGTTGAGGTGGTGGTCGCCCTCGTTCGCAACCCGCATTACCCCGCCCGCGCCGTTCGGGGACCGGGCTGCGGCGTCGAGTGTTGCCTCGACGCGCATCATCATCGTCGGGACGTCGGTGTCTCGCAGCATCCAGTCAGGGCATCCGGGCCAATGTCAATCTAGCGTCTAGCCCGACGGCGGTGAGGGCTGGCGCGGGGCGGTGTCGCGCAGGGACTCTTTCCAGGCGCGAAACCGATGGTGGACGGCCCCGTCGGCGCCCGGTCCCTCGCCCGTGCCGTCGGCGTGGAGCCGGTAGGTGCACTGCTGGGACAGGTCGTCCGCCGCCAGGGCCAGGTACCGGGCGTCGCCGTGGGACGCAGGACCGGCCCGCCACACGAGCCACGCCCCGATGCGGCGGATGTAGAGGGCGGTGTCATGGCCGAGGTCGGTGCCCAGGGTCCGCAGCTCGGCGGGCGCCTCGACCCAGGCCGTGGCCGGGATGGACCGGTCGCGCTGGGGCGTGGCCGGGAGGTCGGCGGTGCGGACGGGCGTGTGGTCGAGCGGGCGGTCTTCGGCAGGTGCCATGCTGCATCTTGTCCAACGTGCGAAGGGGGCACCAATGGCGGAGTGGCCGCTCATCCAACAGGGCGACACGGACTCCGAAGAGTCCAACGGCGTGTTCAAGGTGCAGTCGCTTCTCCGCCACCGCGGGTACGACCTGGGCGCCGACCACCACTTCGGGCCGATCACGGCGGGCAAGGTCACGGAGTTCCAGTCGGCCAACGGGCTGACGGCGGACGGGATCGTCGGCAAACAGACGTGGCCCAGGCTCATCGTGGAGGCGGCCCAGGGCGCCAGCGGCGACGCCGTGCGGGCCGTGCAGAGCCAGTGGCGGTTCATCGACCACGACGGGGTCTTCGGCCCCCAAACCGACGGTCTGGTGCGCGACTTCCAGCAGAGCACCAACCTGGCGACGGACGGCATCGTCGGCCCCCAGACGTGGCAGGCCATGGGCAAGGGCCCGATCATCGACGCCCAGTAGCGGGACGGGCCAGGAGGGCGGCGACGCTCGGCGCGGCGCCCTCGGCGGCGGCGCGATCCAGGAACGACGCCCTGGTGCGGCGGCTCAGGAGGTCGTCGACGGTCACGGCCATCTCGTGGCGGACGGCGTACACCGCCTCAGCCTTCGTGTAGGTCAGGCCCGGCACGAGCGGCTCGGCCAGAGCCGGGTCGGCGGAGACGAGGGACTCGACGGCGGTCCAGTCGGCGCCGTACCGGTGCCAGAGCCGGCTCGGGGCGGACTTGTCGAGCGGACCGCCATCGTGCAGCGGGAGGCGGGCGGTGCGCGCTGGGCAGTGCCGCTCACCGAGGACGTCGAGGACGGCGTCCACGGCATCGGCGGCCATGCGCCGGTAGGTCGTGAGCTTGCCCCCGACGACGGTGACGACGGCGCCGCCCGGGCTGGAGACGACCCGGTGGCGACGGGACAGGTCGGCCGTCGCCGCCCGCCCGTCGCCCTGCACCAGCGGCCGGAGGCCGGCCCACGCGCTGCGCACGTCCTCGGGGCGCAGCGGGTCGGGAAGGAAGCCGTTGACGGCGGCCAGCAGGCCGGCAACCTCGTCCTCGGTGGCCTGGGGGTCGTCGAGGGGGCCGTCGTAGTCGGTGTCGGTCGTCCCGATCTCGACCTTGCCCTCCCACGGGGCCACGAACACCCACCGGTTCACGCCCGGTAGGCGAAGCACGACCGCGGTGGCGAACGGGATCCTGCCCCGGTCCACGACGACGTGGACGCCCTTGGCCGGCCTGACCATGTCGGACCAGACGCCGGTGGCATTCACGACGGCGCGGGTCCGGATCCGGGTGCCGTCTTCGATGTGGACGACCCCGTGGTCGACCCGCACGACCGGGCAGTAGTTGGCGGCCACGGCGCCGTGGTCGAGGACGGCGGTCCGGATGACGGCCAGCGTCAGGCGGGCGTCGTCCACCTGGGCCTCGTGGAAGATCACGCCGGCGGCGGTCATGCGGCTGCGGCCGCCGCCACCGATGGCGTCGTGGGCCGCCAGGAGCGCGGCCGACGCGAGCTTGCGCAAAGGCTGACCGGCGGGCACCGGCAGCAGGACGGGCAGGGGCCGCACCAGGTGAGGGGCGTTGCGGAGGAGGCGGCGCTGCTCGGCCAGGCTCTCGGCCACGAGGCGGAACTGGCGCTGGTGGAGGTACCGCAGCCCCCCGTGCACGAACTTCGACGACCGCGAGGACGTGCCCGACGCGAAGTCGTGCCGTTCCACCAGGGCGGTGCGCAGGCCGCGGCTGGCGGCGTCCAGGGCGACTCCGGCGCCGGTGATGCCGCCGCCCACCACGACGACGTCGAACGGTTCGGTGGCCAGCCGGCCCAGGGCCTCCGCCCGGTCAAACGCCGGCATGGAGTTCCGCGATCAGCCGCCGGCGCTCAGCGGGCGGGAGCTCGGGATGGGCGGGGAGGAACACCATGGCGGCCATCAGGCGCTCGGCGCACGGGGCGGGGGCCAGAGCGGCGATCTGGCTGGAGCCCCGGCTGGCGTCGAAACCGGCGGCCCGGAGGCGGGCGATGAGCTTTTCGGGGTCGGCCGTCACCACCGGGAACAGCCAGTGGGTGCGGTCGAGGGCAGCGCCGCCGGGATGGGACAGGCCGGGCGGCAGGGCGGCGGCCAGTCCCTCGCCCGCTTCGGCCCGGCGCCGCACCCGTTCGGCCGGGAACCGGTTGAGCCGCCGCCTCAGCATGGCCAACAGCCCGGCGCAAGGCCGGCGCCGCAGCCACGCCGTGAGCGCGGCGGCGTCGCCCCCCCGGATGGTGCGGACGAGCCCACCCACGTCGGTCACCCGGCTCACCACCGCGTAGGCCCGGGGCCCGCTGACCGCCAGCGCGACGAGGCACTTCAGGGCCTTGGCCCCGTACTCCCGGCGGCGCTGGAGCGGCCAGCCGTCGTGGATGGCGGCCATGCGGGCCGCGATCCCGGGGTCGCGGACCGCGGCCAAGGCACCACCCAGGGCAGTCGCGGTCTTGATGAACCCGAAACTGAACAGGGACACGTCGGCCCGGGGATCGCCCCGATCGTGCGCCGACTGCATGGCCTGGGCGCAGTCCTCGACCAGCAGCAGCCCGTAGCGCCGGGTGAACGCCACCGCCGGCCCCAGGTCCAACCGGGCACCGAAGAGGTGGGCAACGAGCAGGATCCGGGCCGGAGGCGTGGCCGCCAGTCCCACCGGGGCGAGGGTGTCCGGGTCGACGTCCACCGGTACGACGACCAGCCCGTGCAGTTCGGCGATGCGGGCCATGTCCGGGTGGGTGATGGCCGTGACCAGCACCTTTTCACCCGGAGGCAGGTCGAGGGCCGACAGCAGCAGGTCCCACGCCGACCGTACGGACAGGCAGACCAGGGCGTCCCCCACCGGCACCGCAACGGCACGGCGCCGGGCCACCGCCACGAGCGCCCACAGGGCGTCGCCAAACGAGGCGTTGATCCGGTGGCAGGCGTGGAGTCGGGGAGGGATGGGAAGAGTCTTACGAAACCGCAGCCCGCGAGCATCGGAACTTGCCCTCATCCGTGCCTGGGAGCCCGGATGATCTGGGGCCGGGGGTTTGTTACTATCTACGTAGGAGAAATTTGTCCCTAGCGGTCGTCGCCGCGTACGGAGCTGATGCCCGATGGCAACCACCGAACTTGACCTGGGCCGGTACCAGCTGGGCTGGATCGACCCGACCGAAGACTACGTCTTCAAGCCCAAGAAGGGCCTGAACGCCGACATCATCGAAGAGATGTCGTGGATGAAGGGCGAGCCCGACTGGATGCGCCGGTTCCGGTTGCGGGCCCTGCAGATCTTCGAGAAGAAGCCGATGGCGCCCTGGTTCGCGGTCAACATGCCGCACCTCAACTTCCAGGACATCTACTACTACGTCAAGCCCACCGACAAGCAGGTCAACAGCTGGGACCAGCTGCCCGACTCGGTGAAGCAGACGTACGAGAAGCTGGGCATCCCCGAAGCCGAGCGCAAGTACCTGGCCGGCGTCACCGCCCAGTACGAGTCCGAGGTCGTCTACCACCGCAACCGGGAAGACCTCGAGGCCCTCGGCGTCATCTTCGCCGACATGGACACGGCGCTGCGCGAGTACCCCGACCTGGTCAAGGAGTACTTCTCGACGGTCATCCCGCCCGGCGACAACAAGTTCGCCGCCCTCAACTCGGCGGTGTGGTCGGGGGGCTCGTTCATCTACGTGCCGCCCGGCGTCGAGGTCGACATGCCGCTGCAGGCTTACTTCCGGATCAACGCCGAGAACATGGGCCAGTTCGAGCGCACGCTGATCATCGCCGACGAGGGCGCCAAGGTGCACTACATCGAGGGCTGCTCGGCTCCCATCTGGAGCTCGGAGTCCCTGCACTCGGCCGTCGTCGAACTGGTGGCCAAGCCCAGCGCCCACATCACCTACACGACGATCCAGAACTGGTCGACCGACGTCTACAACCTGGTCACCAAGCGGGCCCGGGCCGAGACCGAGTCCCGCGTCGAGTGGATCGACGGCAACATCGGGTCCCGGCTGACGATGAAGTACCCGTCGGTCTACCTGGTCGGGCCCAAGGCCACGGGCGAGGTGCTGTCCGTCGCCTACGCCGGCGCCGGCATGCATCAGGACGCGGGGGCCAAGATGATCCACGCCGCTCCCGAGACCACGTCCCAGATCATCTCCAAGTCGATCTCCAAGGACGGGGGCCGCACCTCCTACCGCGGGCTCGTGAAGGTCGAGGAGGGTGCCAAGGGCGTGAAGAGCCACGTGCGCTGCGACGCCCTGCTGCTCGACCAGACCAGCCGGTCCGACACCTACCCCTACATGGAGATCGACGAGCAGGACGCTCGCATCGGCCACGAGGCCACCGTCTCCAAGGTCGGCGACGACCAGCTCTTCTACCTGATGAGCCGGGGCCTCTCCGAGACCCAGGCCATGAGCATGATCGTCAACGGGTTCATCGAGCCCGTCACCCGCACCCTCCCCATGGAGTACGCCGTCGAGTGGTCGCGGCTGATCGAGCTCAACATGGAAGGCTCCGTCGGCTAGAACACGGCGGTGAAGGCGCTCGGCCCCGCCGGCTACCTGCGCTCCACGTCGCACCGAGTCGGTGAACCCGTCAACCCGGAAGACGCGGAGGCGTAGGCATGGCGCAGGGGCGGCGGCGGCGGCTCGGCGGTGTCGATCGACTTCCGAGCGGCCGGTGGCGTATGCGGCTGCTCGATCCCGGCACCGGTCGCCGCGACGGCGCGAACGACGCCTGATGGTGACCGGTCGGCCGGAGCGCCAGGAGCTGCGGCCTCTCCTGCGCGACGAGTCCCCGCCGACGGATGCCGTGGTGGTGGTGCGCGGCGGACCAACCTCGATTGACCGCCTACGCGGGCACGCTCACCGAACCCACGACGCCTACGTGCTCGACGGTCGACCACTGTGGGGCGTCTCCGTGTTCTGCGCGCTCGACGACGTCGGACGTCGGACCGGCATCGCTCGACGCTCTGCTCCGCCGGTTCGCCTCCTGCCGCGTGGTCCACCTGCCCACCGTGGCGCAACTCGCCGGCACCGGCTTCGACCTGCTCCCGTCGTTCCGCCGGCCGCATTTCACTGGCGTATCGAGGACGACGGCGTATCGAGGACGACGGCGACGAGGGCCTCCGCCGTCTGCTCGACGCGCCGGACCGGCCGAAGCCAACCCGTACCATGGACGCCAGCGACCAGGAAGGTCGGGTGGAGCGCTGGCGCGGTAGCGAGTGACCGACGGCTGGGTTCCGACCAGGCCATAGGGGTGGCGTTTCTCAGCCACCGGCCCGGAACCCGCGGATGGCCGCCGGGTCGCCCCGTTTCCAGCGCTCCCCCAAAGAACCGGACGTGAGGTTTCCCTCATCCGGCGCGGGGCTAGCCTCACGAGACTGCAGGATTCGCTTGATGCTGCGGGCTGGACGGTTGCTCCCCCCGGAGGGGCTTTCGACGCTGGGCTCCGACGCCGGGCGTTTCCCCCCGACGCCGCCAGCCTGCTACCGGGCCTCCTGGCAGCTACCCGGACCGGACTCGCACCGGCTGGCGGACACGACTTCAAGGCGTGGTCACCTCAACTGCACCACGCCCTTTCGGAACTGGCTGGCTGGTGCCCACGCCAACTGGGCACACGAGCTAGCGGCTAGCCGTGGTCAGCATAGACATCACCTGCGATCTCATGGACGAGGACGAGACCGGCTACGTGTGGACGTTCCCGCGCGAGGCCCGCAACGCCGCGCTCATCGAGCCGGGCGCCATCGTCGTCGCCGGCGGCCCGGACGCCCCCGCTGTCGCCGAAGTCGTCGACATCGTCGACAAGTCGGCAGGCGCCGTCGTGCACCTCCGCGTGCTGCCCGGAGCGGTCGAGGACTACGAGGCGCTCGTCCGCCGGGCGATCACGTCCGCCTGACGTCTGGCGCGCCTTCACCTGCGTCCCGGCGCGCCAGGTCGCTGCCCCGTTCGAAGTCCTCCCAGGAGAGGTCAGGGGGATCGGGTAGCGCTCCCTTCAGCGTCGGACGTTCGTCCCCTACGGCGTTGGAGAACCACACCACGGCTTCCAGGGTACGAACGCGGCCTCCTGCTCGCCCGGGCGCAGCGTGCTGATCGGTGGTTGACGGTGCTGGACAGGCCGATCCTTGGGTCACGCGCACGGCGAGGGGCGAGCGGGCGACGGGGAGGCCGGTGGCGGCCTCCCCCGTGGCGCCATACCTGCGGGTGTTCGCCTGCTGATCCAGGCGGAGACAGCGCGGCGGGCGACTTGAACCGGCGCTCATGGTTGAGCAAAGGGGACAGCGCCGCCCGG
>JBOGID010000139.1:0-3108 GCA_050742295.1 Acidimicrobiales bacterium
ACGCCTACTGGAACGGCGTGAAGAAGTCGGTATCGACGATCGTCACGTCCTTGATGCCGAGTCGACGCTCGACTAGCAGCTCGACGAGGCGCTCACCGTCGATGAGGTCGATGGGCTTGTAGCCGGGCGCCCCTGCCTGATCCTCTGCCTGCTGTGTGAAGACGCTCGTCGTCATGAAGATGCCGCGGTCGAAGGGCCCGAGTGCCCCCTGGAACTCGCGGATGTGCCGAGGCGTCACCTGGTTCCCGTCCGCGTACCGCTTGCACTGAACGCCGACGCGGAACGACACGACGGGATTGACCCTCAAGTGGCCCTCGACGTCGATGCCTCGATCGCCGGCCTGGCCAACCGTCCGCAGCTGGGTCAGGCCCAGTTCGGTGAGGAGCCGCTTGCACAGGTTCTCGAAACCCGGCGCGCTCAAGCCGTGCACGGTTTCCCGAACTGCGGCTGCGAGTCCGACGTCGTCAACCTCGCCAGGCGAGACGGGCACAGGAGGTTGCTCGGGGTCAGCGTTGTCCTCCGGAGTCGCCTGGCCCCACTCATCCTCGTGCTCGACGCGGACCTTCTTGAACAGCGCATACGCGCTCTCGTGGTCCTGCTCGTCGAGCGGGAGGGACCACCCGTCGTTCGTCAGCTGCCACCAGCCACGCTTCGATCCGTCGAGCAGCCCTCCCCACACGAGGTAGTTCCGAGCCCAGTGCGCCTGGTTGTCGACGCGCAGCGAGCCGCTCTTGGTCTGCTCCGCACGCTCCTCGTCTGGCAGGTCGAGCTTCTCGAGGGCGAGGTCAACGACCTCCCTGGGACGAGCAGCCCCGCCGAGCTCGCGCAATGCCGCGACGATCGGCCAGAAGAACCGGATGAATTTCGGTCCGGCGGGCATGCGCCATGGTCGCGCGTGGTCGGCTTCACGAACGGCTCTAGTCGGCGCCTCGACGGACGAGCGTCGCCCCCGGACGGGTTCTTACATACGCTTGCATGTGTGATCTGTCCGTGGTCGAATGCACTCACACCGCTCACACATGCGAGCGTGATACCCAGGAGGGTACGTCATGAGCAACACCGGCACCATCGAGGCCCTGTTCGACTTCGGCGACGACGACCTCGTCCCGATCCTCTTCTACGTCAAGGGCAGCCAGGTCCTGGACGCCCAGGCCGCCGTGCAGCAGTTCCTCGCCGGCAGCCCCGCCCAGACCACCGACGGCCCCTACAAGCCGCCGTTCTCGAACACCCACGGCCCCAAGGACGCTTGGGAGCTCCCGAAGTGGACGGGCGAGGAGCACGCCGCCGCCGAGTGGATCGTCGGCGTTGTCGGCGGCAACCAGCGGAAGGTCCTCGCCAACCTCGTCGCCGCCGGTCCCGACGGCGTCTGGACCGGCGAGCTGCGCCACAACAGCGGCTACGACGGGGCCACCAGCATGAGCGGCGTCTTCAAGGCCATCGGCGGCCGCTTCCGCAGCGTCGGCCTCCGCCCCGTCTGGAACGGCGGCGAGAAGGACAGCCAGAAGGGTCAGCGCCTCTCGGTGCCGGACGGCCCCGCCCGGCAGCTCTTCTCCGAGGCTCTCAAGGCCAAGTACCCCGATCTTGCCGAGGATTTCGGCATCGGGTGACGGCTCGAGAGCGCACGCTGAGACGGCCGCCCCCGGCACCTGCTGGGGCCGCTTCGCGTCCGGACCGAACTTCGGGCCGGCGGGCGTGCGTCACCGTCGCGCGGCCGTGCCCACGGCGTGCCCACCGTGGTGGGCACGGATGGTCAGCGAGCGGTCGTGGCGGTCAACGGAATGCGCCGCTGACCAGCGCTTCTATCGATCGAGCGCAGGTGGCTCGTCCTCACGATCCTGCTTTGCAAGCAGGGGGTCGCCGGTTCGAGTCCGGTCGTCTCCACCGTAAAAGTCCTGGTCAGAAGCTATTTCTCTTGTGCGAACCTCAAGTTCGCTTGAAGTCCGAGTCCACGTTGAGTCCACGCGATTCCGAGGACTGAGCCCCACGGCACGGTAGGGGTATCACCGACAGCACTCTCTGAAAGCCGGTTCAGCAACACGCCCGCGAGGCCGAGAGGGGCGCGAGTGGCGAGCGAGCGAGCGGGAGCCCGGTGGATTGCTCCCCCGCCAGACTTCCTCGAGCAACGACGATGCTGCAAAGCCTTCGTCGCGTTGCTCGTCGCGACCGCCCATTAGACAGTTGGTGGAGGTGGGACCGCAGGCGCAGCCGCGGCACAGGGTCCTCGTCGGTGGTGCTGACGAGGCCTTACATGCGCGCCATCGCACCGGGGTGTCCTCGACGGAACACAACACCGGCATGGCGCTGGAGCCGTTGGGTACTCCGTCCCTCCCGGCTGGCGTCCCGGCCGACGAGTCCACACAGAGTCCACACTCCATCGCCATGCAGGTAGCTACAGTGCGCTACTACGTGGAAGAGAAATGGCCTGTGACCTGCGCTGACGGACAAAAGGGCTGGTCGTCGAACTGGCGAGTTCTACTTTGCAAGCAGGGGGTCGCCGGTTCGAGTCCGGTCGTCTCCACCACGAAAGTCCTGGTCACCGGCCCTTTCCTCTTCGCGTACCTCAAGCACGCTTGAGGTCTGAGTCCACGTTGAGTCCACGCGATTCCGAGGACTGAGCCCACCGCCACGGTAGGGTGGTCACCGACAGCACTCTCCGAAAGCCGGTTCAGCAATACGCCCGCGAGGCCGAGAGGGGGCGCGAGTGGCGAGCGAGCGGGCAGACAGGCCGGCGGATCCTCACCCCCGTGGCGGGGCGGTGCTGGTAGGCCCACGCCGACTCGACGAGCTGGGCCCGCAGGTGGGTGTTGCCCGCCTTGGTGATGCGGCCTCGGCTGCGGCGCTCGCCCGAGGAGTACTCCGACGGCACCAGGCCGCAGAAGCCCATGGCCGCGGTGGCCCGGCCGAAGCGCCGCCAGTCGCCGACCTCAGAGGCCAGCGTCAGGGCCCCCAGCTCGGTGATGCCCCGGTAGGCGCCCAAGCGCCCCACGGCCTCGGCGAAGGGGCCGTCGTGGTAGTAGCGGGCCAGGTCGGCCTGCACTGTTGCCGGACACCTTGAATGAGCACGGAGACGACGTTCAACGTGAGCATGCTGAGCCGGAGACGACCGAA
>JBOGID010000140.1:0-9267 GCA_050742295.1 Acidimicrobiales bacterium
GGTTCCGGTTCTTTCACTGGCACCTGGAGTTCCCCCAGGTCTTCGGGGCGGACGGCGGCGGGGCGGCCGACGGCCCCGGATGGACCGGTGGCTTCTCCTGCGTCCTCGGCAACCCGCCATGGGAGCACGTCGAGCTGAAGGAGCAGGAGTTCTTCGCTGCTGGCGATCCCGAGATCGCCGTCGCCAGTGGCAGCCAGCGCAAGAAGCTGATCGCGTCGCTCGGCGAGCGGCAACCCGAGCTGCGGCGGAGTTACGACGAGGCAAAGCGCCAGGTCGACGCCGAGCGGGCCTTCCTCGGGAGTAGTGGCCGATTCCCGCTGTGCGGTCGGGGCCGGATCAACACCTACGCCGTCTTCGCCGAGACCGACCGCGCTCTGCTCGGCGACCACGGCCGCCTCGGCGTGATCCTCCCCACCGGCATCGCCACCGACGCCACGACCCAGCACTTCTTCAAGGACCTGGTGGTACGGCGGAACCTCGCCTCGCTCTACGACTTCGAGAACAGGAAGCCGCTCTTCGAAGCCGTCGACTCCCGCGTCAAGTTCTGCCTACTCACGCTGAGCGGCCGTGCGTCGCCGGTCGATGCCGCGACCTTCGCATTCTTCGCCCATCACCCGACCGACCTGGCGCGGCCCGACGCCCGGTTTGCGCTTTCGCCCGAGGAGATCCTCCTCCTCAACCCCAACACGGGCACCTGCCCGGTGTTCCGCAGTCGCCGCGACGCCGAGATCACGCTCGGCATCTATCGCCGCGTGCCGGTGCTTGTCCGCCACGGCGATCCCGCCGGCAACCCGTGGGGCGTGTCCTTCATGCAAGGCCTGTTCAACATGACGAGCGACTCCGGCCTCTTCCGCACGAGAGCCCAGCTCGAAGCCGACGGCTGGGAGCTGCACGGCAACGTCTTCCGCCGTGCCGAGGAAGCCATGCTGCCGCTCTATGAGGCCAAGATGGTCCACCACTTCGACCACCGCTGGGCCACTTACGACGAAACCGGTGCCATCCGTGACGTCACCCCCGCCGAGCACGACGACCCCGACTTCGTCGTCCAGCCCCGCTACTGGGTTCCCCAGCCCGAGGTGGACTCCGCCCTCGCCGGTCGTTGGAAGCGCAGCTGGCTACCGGCATTCCGGAATGTTTGCCGGTCGACTGACGAACGAACCTTCGTCGCTGGCGTCATTCCTCGCACGGGACTAGGTCACAGCGCGCCCCTCTTGTTCGCGGCCGACGCGGCGCTGCTTGCCGGCTCGGCCTCTACGATGGCCTTCGACTACGTCACTCGCCAGAAGGTCGGTGGAATCAACATGACCTTCGGCTACGTCGAGCAGTTCGCCATCCCTACGCCAATGGGACTCTGCGATCAGCCCCAGTGGGCGCTCGGATCAATCGTCGACTGGATCCGGCCGCGCGTACTGGAGTTGACCTACACAGCCTGGGACATGGAGCCGTTCGCCCGTGACCTCGGCGACAGCGGGGCGCCGTTCCGGTGGGACGAGGAGCGTCGGGCGGTCGTGCGGGCCGAGCTCGACGGGGCGTTCTTCCATATCTACGGCATCGAACGTGAGGACGCCGACTACATATTGAGCACCTTTCGGATCGTCCACCGCAACGACCAGTCCCGCCACGGCGAGCACCGCACGTGGCGGCTGGTGATGGAGGCCTACGACGCCATCGCGAAGGCCACGGCCAGCGGCGAGCCGTTCCGGTCAACGCTCAATCCCCCGCCCGGCCACGGCCCCCGCCACCCTCCCCGGTGATATGCCGCGCCCACAGCCGACGCTCCTGTACCACTTCACCCACGTCGACAACCTGCCGGCGATCGCGGCGGGCGGCCTCCTGTGCCAGACCGCCGGCACCGAGCGTTGCTCGGTCGAGGCCGGCAACCGCCGGATCAAGGCCCGACGGAGCGCCCGCCCCGTACCGGTCGCCCCTCGCGGGGTTGTCGCCGACTACGCGCCCTTCTACTTTGCGCCTCGAAGCCCGATGCTCTCTGCGATCCACAATGGCCAGGTGCCCGAGTACGCAGAAGGGCAGGACCCCCTCGCGTACCTCGTCACGACGGTCGAGCGCCTGGTTGCTACCGGTGCGCAGCTCGTCTTCACCGACCGGAACGCGGTGCTCGACCTGGCCCGGTTCACCACCGAGGTCGACGACCTCGACGGACTCGTGGACTGGCAGCTGATGCGAGCGAGGTACTGGTTCAACACGCCCGACGACCCGGACCGGAAGGAGCGCCGGATGGCTGAGTGCCTCGTCCACGAGGCGGTGCCCTGGGATGCTTTCATCGGGGTGGCCGCGCGGAACAGAATGCGCCAAAGGCAAGCGAAGGCGGCGCTCGGGGGCACGAGCCTCGCCGATCGGGTGGAGGTGCGTCCGGGGTGGTACTTCTAGGCGTGAGCAGATCCATGATCACCAACGCGCACGGCAACCTCCTCGAAGCGGATGTCGAGGCCCTCGTCAACACGGTCAACACCGTTGGCGTGATGGGCAAGGGGATCGCCCTGCAGTTCGCTCGCGCCTTCCCGGCGATGCTGTCGGCCTACGAGAAGGCTGCCAAGCGGGGCGAGGTCCGTTTGGGCGAGATGCACGTCTGGGCCAACGATGCGATGTCAGGCCCCCGCTGGGTGATCAACTTCCCGACCAAAGGTCATTGGCGGGCGCGATCCCGCATGATCGACATCGAGTCCGGCCTCGCCGATCTCGTACGGGTGATCCGGGAGCACGGGATTACCTCGGTGGCCATCCCCCCTCTGGGCTGCGGCAACGGCGGCTTGCGGTGGACTGACGTTCGCCCCCTCATCGAGCATGCTCTCGCCGACCTGTCGAACGTCGACGTCCGCCTGTACCCCCCCGCTGGCGCACCGACGGCCGAGGCCATGCCGACGAGGACCCGACGTCCGAGCTGGACTCCGGGTAAGGCGGCCCTCGTCGCGATCGTCGCCCGGTACTCCGAGCGGGCGCTGGACGTGTCACTGATCGAAGTCCAGAAGCTGATGTACTTCCTTCAGGTCGCCGGCGAGCCGCTCCGCCTCAAGTTCGAGAGGGGTATCTACGGTCCGTATGCAGACAACCTCCGCCACTCGCTGGGAAGGGTGGAAGGCCATTTCCTGACCGGTTTCGGCGACGCCAGCAGCTCGGTGACGTCGGCCGAGCCGATCTCGCTGATCGAAGGGGCGGCAGAGGAGGCCGAAGCCGAACTGTCCGCCCTGCCCGCCACCCGGGCGAGGATCGAGCGGGTCCTGGCCCTGAGCGATGGGTTCGAGACGGCCTACGGCATGGAGCTGTTGGCGACGGTGCACTGGGTCGCGACGACGCACGAGACGGGAACCGTGCATAACGCGGCGTCGGCGAGCGAGCTGATCAGCAAATGGAGCCAGCGCAAGAAGGGCATGTTCGGCCCCGACCACGTCGAGGCGGCGTGGCGGCGGCTCCACGACGAAGGCTGGTTTGAGGCTCGGGACGACGGGTGATCACCCAGAAGCGCGTCAGCGAGATGCTGCGCGAGGCCACCTCCTTCCTCGTTGGCCGCGGTGAGCCGACGAGCAGGGCCGACATCGTCGCCCACCTCGACCGGTCGTTCGACTTCACCCCAGAGGAGCGCGAGGTCGTGAGGGGCCTGGAAGCGTGGAATGAGCGGTTCCTCTGGATGAGCATCGGCCTGGTCAAGGCGGGGTGGGTGACAAAGGACGGCAGCGGCGTGTGGACCTCGACCGAGGAGGCGCAGGCTGCGCTGGCGCGCTACCCCGATCCAGCATCGTTCCAGCGGGCCATCGACTCGGCCTACCAGGCCTGGCGCCGGACCAACCGACCCGCACAGCGCCGTGGCTGGCTGGTACGGGGGTCCTCGGTGCTGGGGGTCAACCTCGTGCCCGACTGGATGCGAGACGGGTACTGCAGCCTGGCCGGATCGCAGCTCCGCCCGATCGACCCGGGCGTCTCGGCCACGGAGCTCTCAGCGATCGCCACGGAGGACTACGCCCATCTCAAGCACCACGAGCTGAACGCCAAGGTCGATGAGATCGTCGCCTTCGTCACGAGGATGAGCGTCGGCGACGTCGTCGTGACGACGAGTGAGCACAGCGTGTTCGTCGGTGACATCACGAGCCGGAGTGAGTACCAGGCCTCCGAGGACGGGCGCTCCAACCTCAAGCGCCTTGTTGAGTGGCGCAACACGGATGCGCCGATCGACTACGCCGACCTGCCGGTCCCTCTACCCGCCCGGCTCCAGACCGGCAGCGTCGTCCTCGACTTGACGGCGGATCTGGTGCTCATCGACGAGCTGACGCTGCCGGCGCCCGGCGGGCCCGCGTCCGACCCCGCCGTACCGGCCCGCCACGAGCACCTGGCGGAGCCTTCGCCCGGCCTCGCCGATGCCCTCTTCGTCGGCCCGGAATGGCTGGCTGAGGTGCGATCGCTGCTCGACGAGCGCCGCCAGATCGTTTTCTATGGCCCGCCGGGCACGGGCAAGACCTACATCGCCCGCAAGCTCGCCGCCGACCTCGTCGGGCCCGAACAGGTGAAGCTCGTCCAGTTCCACCCGGCCTATACCTACGAGGATTTCTTCGAGGGCTACCGGCCTGTCCCAGGCCGGAGCGACGGCACCATCGCCTTCGAGCTGAAGCCAGGGCCGTTCCGGAAGTTGGTCGACCGGGCTCGCGAGCACCCAGACCAGGCGTTCGTCCTCATCATCGACGAGATCAACCGGGCCAACCTCGCAAAGGTCTTCGGCGAGCTGTACTTCCTGCTCGAGTACCGCGACCAAGCCGTCGACCTGCTCTACTCGTCCGACGACGAAGGCTTCACCATGCCGACCAACCTGTACCTCATCGGCACGATGAACACCGCCGATCGCTCGATCGCCCTCGTTGACGCGGCGATGCGCCGGCGGTTCGCGTTCGTGGCGCTCCTCCCGGACGAGGAGCCGACCCGCGGCCTGCTCGCCCGGTGGTCGGCCGACAAGGGCCTTGGCGTCGTGGCCGCGTCGGCGCTGTCGGCCTTGAACGCCCGGATCGACGACCCCGACTTCCGGATCGGTCCGGCGTACTTCATGAAGAGCGACGCGCCCGACGCCCATTCCGGTGAAAACCTCGCCCGGATCTGGCGGACGTCGATCCTGCCGCTGCTCCAGGAGCACCACTACGGCCAATGGGAGGGCGTCCGCCGCCGCTACGAGCTGGATTCCCTGCTGAAGAGCCTCGACGTCGGGTGACCGACGTCCACCTCGTCGAAGGCGGCGACTCGGTGGTCGTCATGTTGGACGACAACATGGGGGATGCGCTGTCGGCCTCGAAGTTGGTCGAGGCGCACCGCCTGGGCGGGGGAGCGTGGGCGGTCACCCCGTTGACGAAGGTGGGTGTGGCCTCGATCGCCGGCGTCACGGTCTGGATCCGCCCCAAGATCGACATTCACAGGATTCTGTTCTTGATGTGCTACGCCCGCGACCCGGGCTGGCGGACGGATCTGGTCGACCTGGAGCAGGTCGCCGACCTCCTGGCCGTGCTGGCTTGGGCGTTCGCCGACCAGGCCGAGCGAGCGCTCCAGCTCGGCCTCCTGCAGGGGTACGTCGAGACCGACGATTCGCTGCCTGTCCTGCGCGGCCGGCTGCGGGACGCGGACCAGCTCCGCCAACGCTTCGGCCTGGCCGTGCCCCTGCTGGTCCGCTACGACCACTACACCGTCGACATCGCCGAGAACCGGATCCTGCGGGCGGCGACCGAGCTGCTGCTCCGCCTGCCTGGCATCGATGGGGCGAACCGCCTGCGCCTGCGCGGCATCCGGCTGTTGCTCGCCGAGGTGGGGTCGATTCGGACGGGGCTGTTGCCGGGGTGGCGGCCGACCCGGCTCAACGCCCGCTACCACGTCGCCTTGTGGCTGGCCGAGTTGATCCTGTCCGGCGATGCCGTCGACCAGACGCCGGGTGACCTCCGGATCAACGGCTTCATCGTCGACATGGCCAAGGTCTTCGAGAACTTCCTGGTCGCGGCCCTGACCCGTTCGCTGAACGCCATCGCCGGAGTCTGCAGGCCGCAAGACCCCAACTACCTCGACGCCGACTCACGGATCAGCATGGCCCCCGACCTCGTCTGGTACGTCGACGGGCGGCCGGCGGCGGTCATCGACGCCAAGTACAAGGCCGAGAAACCCGCCGGCTTCCCAAACGCCGACATTTACCAGATGCTCGCCTATTGCACGGGACTGTCCTTGTCCGAGGGCCACTTGGTCTACGCCAAGGGGAACGACGTCGAGGGCCAGCACGTCGTGCGCAACGCGGACGTGACGATCTCCACACACACCGTTGACCTCGCACTCGCGCCGTCCGACATCCTGATCCAGATCGATGCCCTCGCCAGCGTCGTCGCGAGCGCTTCGACCGTCTCGCTGTAATCGCTCCGAAAGGTCGACCCGCTCCCCCCGCTGTGATCGAAGCTCGGGGCGAGCTATCGGCGCCCGTCATTCTTCGAGCTCTCGTGAAGGCACCGGCTCGATGCCCCGGAAGTCGTTCTCGATGCGCACCGGTGGAAGGGGTTCCCGAATCGCGCCTGCGTGTCGTAGGTGGGACCCGGCGAAGAGCCAGCGCGGTCGACCGCTCGACAAGACCCGTAGGGCGGTGCCTCCGGGGCGACGGTCGAGGTGCAGCGGAGTGGTCAGGGCGTACGGGTAGTCGTGAAAGCCGACGTGGCAGCGAAGGACGAGTTGCGACGACATCCATGGATCATGTTCGATCACGATGGAGAGGATTTCGGTGTAACCCTCCCCGGCATCGGGGTTCTCGACGGCCATGCCCTGGGGCGCCCACTCGTTGAGCAGGTCGACGATCTCAGCCAGGGTCGCATGGACGTCGGGGTCGTGAGCACCGAGTCGGTACCGTTCGCCGAGTTCGGAGCCGCTCGCCGGGTCACCGAGGCCGACGACGGCATCGGCGGGAATGTCGCGCATCCCGGCGCCCGCGCCGGCGAGGGCAGCCCTCGCCTCGGTCCATCGTCGCCAGATGGACCGATTGCCCCACGGCGCGCAGAGCGCGACGGCCGCCTCGTCGACGAAATCGTTGACGATCGCCGCCCGGGCCAAGGCGACCTGGCGCATCACCTGGTTGGTGCCGCCACGGAACCAACATCCCGCCCCACCGACGTCCCCGGCCGACTCAGCATCGATCGGACGGCGCAGCTGCTCGTCATAGCATCGCCGCTCACCGCGGTCGTGGTTCCGGAGCTGGAAACACCGGTCAGGTCGCGCCCGAAGGGTCCGTCGGACCGGCAGGTGTCGCGAGCGTCGTTCCGTGACGACTGGAACCCCCCGCAGTTCGAGAAGTCGTCCTCAGACAGCTTCACCTCGACGAGAAGCAGGTGGCGGCGACCGTCCTCAAGGCGGGAGTGCAGGGCCATGTCGATCTGGGTCGCGTGCGGAGACGCGACCGTCGCTTCGCGGAGCCACCCGGGATCCGTCCACTCGAAGGTCGGCGGGTCGACGTCCGTTGCTGGGATGCCCAGCTCCCGCATCATCCGAACGAGGCCCTCGCTCGGGAAACCGGCGAACAGGTTGAGCGCGAACGCCTGCGACGAGCAGACGTGATCGATCATCGAATGGGCGAGGCCAGCTTGCTGAAGGCGGTCGGCAACAAGTCGAGCCCGCTCGTGGAGGCCTGCGCCGTGCTTCGCGTAGAACGGCCCCCGGACCGCAAGCCCCCGTGTCGTTTGGTAGGTAGTCACATGCGAGCGGCGCTCGAGGTCGCGCCTGCGCAACGAGGCCTACGGCAGGATGCGAGGCCGGCGGCGAGGGCGTCGAGGACCACGGTCACCATGATCCGGGTGCCTTTGATGCAGGGTTGGCCGTGGCAGACGGCGGGATCGATGGAGATCAGCTCGAGCGGGTCGTCGTCCACGCCATCCATGATCGCAGACCCAGCATTGGTTGCATCGTGGGTTCGGCCGGCCCCAAGCGCTTGACGTTCTCAGCCGCGCATATCGTCGGCGGCGGCAAGGTCGACGCCGGCGAGCTCGCGGCAGCGCCGCTGGAGGTGGTCGCGGTGGAAGCCGGGCTTGTCGGCGGCGCGGAACACTTCGACGGCGATGTCGGTGCGACGACGGGCATCCAGTGGTCGCTGCCGAGCCGCCGGGCGGCGTCGGGGTAGCGGTCCCAGCGCCGGTGGGCGGCGTGCAGCCAGGCGACTTGTTGGAGGGCTTGGTCCGCTTCCCAGTCGAGGTGCACAGTGCGGTGCTCGTCAGCCAGGGACAGCAGCATGGCTTCCACGGTGTCCACGTCGTCAGCGCCAAGTTGGCGGTAGGGCAGGGTCTGGCGGTCGTGGCCGAGGCCGTAGGGTTCCCACACGATCAGCTCGCACAGGTCCTGCGACCACGCGGTTGGGCCCATGCCGGCGGCGGCCGGGTCGATGGTGAGATAGGTGCGCCACGCGTTCTCGCGCAGCTCGCCGATGTTGCCGTAGGAGTCGTCGGCCCGGTCGGCGAGCTCGAGGCCGGCGGTGTGGAACGCTCGGTAGAGGGCGAGGCGCTCGTCGGGCCGTCGGCGGGGACCGTCGAGGCGCTCCAGGCGTTCGCCCAGGGCGCGGGTCTTGGCGAAGGACCGGTTCTTGGTGATGTGGCCCTTGACCTCGACCGCGGCCCCGAACCGCTCGTAGAACCGTTCGGGTGGCGCGGGGAACGCGCGCCAGTGCCCTCGACGGGCCCGGCGCCGCAGGCGCACGCGGGGTGTTTCGTGCATCGCGGGGGTCATGGCGCGGCCCTCGAGGCCGCGGCTGGCGAGCTTGGTGCGGGCCTTGGCCACCAGCGTGCGGTCAGCGGTGGGGTCGGAGCGCGCCAGGTCTGGGGCGGTGAGCCCGGCGGTGGTGAGCCGGGAGCGCAGGTCGGTGAGGTGGCTGAGCTTGGCCTCGGCGGCGTCGCGCCCGTCCCGGGTGCGCAGCTGGTCGAGCAGGTGGGCTTCCAGGCCGCCCAGGTCGCCGTCGTGATCGACGACGGCGACGACACAGGCCCACCGGTCCCAGTGGCTCCAGGTGACGCCCTGGCGGTCGCGCCAGCGCTCGGGCCCGAAGATCGGGGGCTGTCGCGCCGGGCCGGGCGCGTCGGCTGGGGTGTTCATGCGAACACGCCTGATCGGGGACCGGCGGCCCGTGACCGCACGTAGGCGACCATGGCGGCCTCACCGGCGGGCGTGAGCCGGACCCGGCGGGACCGCCACTCGCCCAGCTCGTGCACGAGCCCGAAGAGCTCGCCGAGCTGCAGCCATGGTCGGGTCGCCCATCGCACGTCACGCTCGGTC
>JBOGID010000141.1:0-3139 GCA_050742295.1 Acidimicrobiales bacterium
CCGTACCAGGGTCTGGATCGTCGCCACGTCGACGACCCCGCTGAGGCGGTTCCGCCCGCCCCCGACCTGTCCGAGCTGTCGGCGGTCCAAGCCGAGATGCTCGTGGAGCCGTTCTCGCCACTGTTCGGCCAGAGGCTTGCGGTCGACCAGCACGAGCGTTGGAACGCGGTGGCGAGCCATCAACGCGCAGGCCATCACCGTCTTGCCCTCGCCCGGAGGCGCCACGAGCACGCCGAGCTCGTGGCCAGCGAGTTCGTTCACCGCCTGCGCCTGCTGGGCAGACAGGACGCCGCGGAACTCGAGCTCCACGCCGGCGGGCTCGGGGCGATCGTCGGAGATCCGCAGCCCGCTCCCGGCCTCGAGGTGGAGGCGCTCGAGATCCTCCCAGTAGCAGCGGACGAACCGAGGAGTCCGGAAGGTCGAGAAGCGGAGCCGCTGCTTCTCGTAGTACTCGGGGTTGTGCAGCGACGCCAGGTGCTTGAGGGACGCCACGAGCGACGGCGGCAGCCCGATGCGATCGATCGACACCGCCTCGCCGAGGCGGGCCCGAACAATCTCCGGAGGCGACTCGGTGGAGCGCGCAGACCGCCGGAAGCGGGTGGCGGTCGGGCCGACCTCGACGGCCCGGAGGCTGTGGGCGATCGCCTTGGCCGCGTCCGGCGAGAGCCGGGCAACCGAGGAGAGGAACGCCCACTGGTCGTCCCACGGCTTCAGAGTGTGGGGATCGAGGAACTCCGTCGTGCCGCGCTTGCGGCAGTCCCCTTGGAGCGGGAGCGCGATCAGGTTTCCGAACCCGGCCTTGGGCAGGAAGTCCTGGGTGGGGAAGAGTCGGTCGTAGCTCTGCAGGTCCACCTCGACGCGGGCCGCCATCGTCTCTCGGAGCAGCGCGGCGCCGATGGACCGGGCCGTCGACGCGGCCAGCGGCTCGCTGAAGAACGTCCACACGTGCGCCCCGTCGCCCGAGCGGGAGCGCTCGAGGGCGGCTGGAACACCCGCCGAGCGGCAGGCCTCGAGGTAGGCGAGAGCGTCGAGGGCCCAGGTTCCGTCGTCGAAATCGCACGCCAACACCTGGCAGACGTCCCCAGGCAGAAGCACGTAGAGCCCAGCCGTCAGGTGGCCCGAAAGATGGGCGGTGGCGATCTCGTCGGTGAAAGGCAGGTAGTCGGGGTTGGCGCGTCGGGCTGCTCCCCAACCTCCACGGACGGCGGGCGACCAGCCCGACTTGCCGCTGGAGGCGTTCTCCCATCGCGTCGCGTACACGTCGTCCCGACCGACGAACAGCGCCCGGTACAGCCGCACCTTGACGTGGGGAGGGCTGTCGGCGTCGACCCTCGGCAGCGGCTGATCCTGCGCGAGGAGCTGTGGCGCCCAGGCGGCGCGGTGAACGTCGATCAGGTTCTCCTCGCCGAGGCCGAGCAGCGCGCGGAGGCGTTCGTTCTCGGCGCGGAGCGCCTCCACTTCTCGTCGGGTGGCCGCGATCTCGCCGTCGACGTCCGCCGGTCGTTGTGGCATGCCGTCGAACCCGGCCTGCTCCTCGGGGACCACCGCTCACATCATCCCGCAGGTGTTCCCGGCGAAGACGGACCTGTCGGCGAGAAGTGGGTTGCGGACCTCGTCGAGAGGTCGTCCCCCGCAGAGGACACGTGTCAACGCAATGTGTCCCTCGTCGTGCCCGCCGCCACCACTGCCCTGTCTGCTGCCACCCCTCCGTCGCAGGTGGTCGGTTGAACATCGACCGCACGAGCACCCGACAGGCGAGAAGAAGGTCAGTTAGGCGACGCCGAGTTCGCCTCCGACTGACTGCCACGTTCCCGACGTCGTCATCGCCACGTGGCTGGGTGCTGATCCACCCGATCAGACCGCCGGCGGCTCGATCCGTTCGACGGTGCTGACGCGGTCGATCGACCGGTCGAAGGACACGACCGTGCCGATCCCGGTCGTCTCAGCGCAGGCGACGAGGTAGGCCTCGGCGAAGTCGATCCGATCTGTCTCGTACACCTCGACCGCCCGGAGGAGCAGTGCCGGGTCCACGCAGATGATCGAATCGAACGCCACCAGTGAACGCACCGCTGCGCCGACCTGGTCGCGGGGCGCTTCGTAGAACGACTCCAACACATACACCGTCTCGGCCGCGACGAGGTCGGTCAGCAACAGCTCTTGTTCCGTGCCGAGGTACGCGGTTGCGCGCTCCGCCAAGTCGGGTGGGTCACCCGTCAGATGACGCACCAGGACGTTCGTGCCGACGAAGGCGGTCAACGGCGTGGCGCGGCCCGGCCCGACCTCGTTCGGCGGATCACCTCGTCCCATGCGACGTTGCGCTTCGCTGCCGGTACCCGCACCGTGCCAGCCAGAGCGAGGAAGTCGGGCGTTCGGGCGAGCACGGCACGGTTGCCCTCAACCCGGAAGATGACTTCGTCGCCCTCCTTGATGCCGAGCGCATCACGCACGGGCTTCGGGACGGTCACCTGACCCTTCGACGTCACTCGTGCCGCAGCGTCCATCTAACTCCTTACTCGTTGGTCAGAGTAAGGATACTCGCGAAGGCCCGACGGGTGCATGCCGGATGCGGGGAGCGAATGGGCAGCCGGGACGTCGGCCACTTCGGAGGACACGGATCGGACACGTGGGACACTGCGTGGACACAAGATTGCGGCCAGTTCCGGTCGACTGCGGCGAGTTTCGGTCAACTCTGAATAGGACGTGACCTGCGTTTTCGTCCCATCGTCGCTGGTAGCGGTACCACGCGGCCGCTCTTCAGCGCAGGATTCAGGTTCCTGTGTCCGCAAGGACGTGGGGGTTCAAGTCCCCCCTCGCCCACGGTAAAAGTGCTGGTCAGAGGTGGTACGTGACCCTCGATTTGGCCCGACTTCTACCGGATTTCTACCGAAAGCTTCGGAAAGGGCCGGCCTGTTGGTGCCCTGCTCTACCGCTGCCGGCTTGCTGACCGAGGCCGGCGAGCGGCTTGACCACAACGGAAGGACCAAGTGCTCGGCGTGCTCCGGGCCGGCGATCCGAAAGGGGACGTCGCTCTACGAGCACACCGACCCGACCTCGCCCGCAGGTGGGTGACGCTGCTGGGCCACGACCTCAATGACACCGACCGCCCACTCGAAGTGCCTGAGAGCAAGCTCCTCCGCTG
>JBOGID010000142.1:0-17174 GCA_050742295.1 Acidimicrobiales bacterium
CGGTCAGCGCTGCGATCCTGGTCTCGATCGCCGCCAGCCGCGCGACCTCGGCCACAAGCTCGTCGTAGGTCGGTCGGCACCCCGACCCCCCGGGAGAAGCGCCCTGTCGGTCCTGCACCCGGGGCCCTCTTGACGACCCCTTCGCACGTCAGAAGTTACAGGGTTGTCGTTCTCAGGTGGTGGACCCGCTAAACATGTACGGATCCTCCAGGCCATTGAAGGGTCAGGAGACCTCTCGTACCGCGGGTGGCAGATGGGCGGCGACATGGGCGGCGTAGCGCACCGCCGCCAAGACCTGGTCCCGGCTCAGGCTGTAGGCGTCCTGGACTGAATCGAGAGGGTCGCCGGCCCCGACCGCACCAACCACAGTGGCTACGTCGATGCGCGTCCCAGCGATGCACGGCTTTCCGAACCGAACGCCAGGGTCCATCGAGATCCCCGGGTAGATCTGCGTTGCAATCGCCTCCTTCTCTCCGGCTTCGGAAGTGCCTACTTTGTTGCTGGTCTTGGCAATAGCCTCGTAACGCCGTCTGCGTTGGTCTGTCTGTGTGCCTTAAGACTAGTCCGCCCAGACATCGCTGTGCCGACTCCACTTCTTCTCGGCACTTTCCGGTAGCCTCCTCGCGCAGGGGAAAGCCAAGGAGGGGTACAGCCAAGATAAGGCGGAAAGGTTCATTAGGTCCGGCCTTTGATGGGTCTTCGCGTTTGAGTGGGGACCAACGCGGTGACATTGAAGGCGTGTGGCGACGACCGACGGTCGGGGGCGCCAGCTCCATCAGAGCATGCATTGTCCCTGGCAGGAGGCATGCGCACCTCCGAAGAGGAGCCAACGCGCGGGTCGCTACGCGACCAGGCTAGGCTTCGCAGCGCTCCCCAACACACGGTCGTCCCCGATGAAAGCGTCGATCACGTCGGCGCTGGCCAGGTTGAGCTTGGAGGCGGTGACGTGCTGGTTGCCCGGGGCAGAGATCTCATGCGGGCTGACCGCGCCGCGCAGGTGGCGGCTCATCTGGTAGGGGCCCATGTTGGTGCCGTCGGTGAAGGTGACGACCGCGTAGCGCCCGAGCGGGTCGGCCAGCTTGGGGTCCGACCCCGACAGCGGCCCGAAGTGGCGGTGCCACCCGATCCAGTAGCGGTCCGGGTGGCGATGTCGAGCAGGGAGACCTCCTGCATGCGGCCTTCGACCGCCTTGGCCAGCGCAACTACCGAGCGGGGGTGGTCCTTTCCCCGCTGGTGCTGGCCCTTGAGGAACATCGGAACGAAAAGTCACTCTAAGAACCAGGCGACCCGGATCGCGGCGGTCGACGAGGCCGCCCCCGTGAGGTCCTGCGTCCATCCGTCAGTGGGTCCGTTGGGCGGGTTGAGCAGCTCAGTCACCTCGGCGACGGCAGCGGGGCCGGGGTTGACGTAGCGCATCGCCGTGCGGGGCGACTTGTGGATGATATGTGGGTGATCCGCCAACCCGGGTGAGGGCCTTGTGAGCCCTTCCGATCACGACGGAAGGAGCCGCGTTGACATTCACGCCCTGCCTCGTCCACGCCTGCGGTGGAGCGGCCCCAGAGGCCATCACTCTGGGTCACCCGCTCGTCGACGACTACCTGGCGTTCGTCGGTGCGCGGGCCCGACCGAACACCTGGCTGGCCGTCGCCTACGACCTCAAGGTGTTCTTCTCGGTCGTCGGCAAAGCGCCGGCCGAGGTCATCTCCGCCGATGTCTTCGCGTTCCTGAAGGCTCAGCGCTCGCCCCGGGTTGGCCCCAAGGTCGTGCGCCTGGAGGACGGCGAGCCCGGGCTGGCGGCCCGGACCATCGCCCGCCGCCTCTCCAGCCTTTCTGGCCTGTTCGCCTACCTGGTGGTGCGGGGCGACGCCGGGGTGACGACCAACCCGGTGCCCCGAGGCCTCGGCGCCCGGCGGCCCGGCGCCGGCCAGCGCAGGGCGGGGGTGCCGCTGGTCCGCACGCCCCGCACCCTCCCGCGGGCCCTGTCGCCCGCCGAGGTCGACGCCCTGGTCGGCGCCCTGCGGACGCAGCGGGACCGGGCCATGGTCGAGGCCATGGTGCTGGGCGGGCTCCGGCGCTGCGAGGTGCTCGGCCTGCGCCTCGGCGACGTCGACGCCGGCCAGCGGCGGACCTTCGTGGCCGAGGGCAATTGGGGACGCCAGCGCATCGTGCCCGTCTCCGGCCGGTTCTTCAAGAGCCTCGGCCGCTACCTGGACGAGGAGCGGCCCCGGGCATCGGTGACCGACCGGGTCTTCGTGGTCCTCAAGGGGCCCCGCCGGGGCCAGCCGCTCTCGGCCGCGGGGCTGGACGAGATCCTCGACGGGGCCCGGTCCCGGGCCGGCCTGGCCCGTGCCAGCTGCCACCAGCTGCGGCACACCTGCTTCACCCGGCTGCGGGAGGCGGGCATGGCGCTCGAGGCCGTCCAGGCCCAGGCCGGCCACGCCAGCATCGAGTCCACCCGCATCTACCTCCACCTGGCCAACGACTGGCTGGCCGGGGAGTACCTGCGGGCAGCGGACGCCATCGACGCCCAGGCCGACCACAGCCGGGCGGTGACCGGGTGACGAGGTCATCGCGACGCCCCGAAGTCGAGGCCCTCGTCGCCGCCTATCGGGCAGACCTGGTTGCCGCCGGCATGTTCGCCGAGCACCCCGTCACCTCCCCGGCCCGGTCGTTCCTGTCCCGGGTGGGCCCCGAGGGGTGGGCAGCGCTGTCGCTGGCGGAGCAATGCGCCTTGGAATGGCTGGGCTCCCTCGGCGACGCCGCCTTCACGGACGCCATCGCAACCGGGTTCGACCAGACCTGGGACGGGCCCCGGAACTGTTCGGCTCCCTGCTCACGCCACCTTTGAAGGCGTTCGGCGACCGGTACTGCGAACTGGTGCCGGAGCTGACCTGCCGTCTCTCGGCGCCGCCGTTCACCCTCTGCCACGGGGACTTCCGTCTCGACAACCTGTTCTTCGGAGACAGCCCCGGCGAGGTGGCGGCCTGCGACTTCCAGCTCATCTCGCGCTGCCGGGGGGCGCGTGACGTGGCCTACTTCGTGACCCAGAGCGCGACGCGGGAGGTGCAGGCCAGGGCGGGAAAGCCCTGGTGGAACGGTATGTGGCGCGCCTGCGGCCCATGGCGTGGACGGCTACGACCTGGCCACGGCCTGGACCGCCTACCGCCTCACCGCCGGCCTGTCCTTCGCCTACCCGGTGATCGCCGGTGCCACCCTGCTGGACACGAGCCCCCGCGCCGTCAGGCTGGCCGAGGTCATGTTCGAGCGGGCGGGCCGGGCCGTGGCCGACCTCGACCCGGCGGCCCTGATCGGCTACCCCCCGGCCGACGGGGACAGGAGGAGCACCGACGCAGTGAAGCCGTGGAGGAAGTTGCGGCCGCCCACGGGGCCAATCTCGCCGGCGCAGAACATTCCCGCCACCGGGGCCCCGGCCAGGCCGTCGGTGAGCACGGTGGCGTCGTGGTCGGGCCGGCCGGGGCCGAACAGCCTGGTGCCCCGGCCGTTGCACGTGAACAGCAGGGCGGCCTGGCCGGTCGTGGCCGCGACCATCTGGCGCAGGTCCTCGTCGGCCGACTCGGCGTCGCGGATCTGGAACTGGGTGGTGGCCCCCACCTCCAGCTGGTCGCCGACCTGGATCGCCCCGCTCTCCTGGTCGCCGCCCATGACGGCCCGGATCAGGAAGTCCCCCCGGCCGAAGTCGGTCTTGTGCTCGTTGATCACCCGTCCCAGGTGGACGCCGCGGTAGAGCATCATCCGCTCGTCCTCGGGCAGGGCCGACGCGATGTCGCCGAGCCGTTCCAGGGCGGGACGGCCGGCCAGCTCGTACACGACGTCCCCCTCGGCCCGGGTGACGACGAAGGGGTTGCCGACCGGGCGGCACCCCTGGGAGACCACGGTCGTCACCGTGACCGACGGGCCGAGCACGACCCCCACGGCCCCGGCCGAGACCACCTCGCCGTCGATGAGCAGCCGGTTGTGGCCCGCCACCGACGACGCCATCGCCATGCCGCCGGCCAGGGGCAGGCCCGGGTGGTCCTCCTCCATGCGGCGCAGCAGGACCTCGACCGGGAAGGTGAAGGGGTCGGCCAGCACCACCATCCCCGAGCTGTCGGGGGGGATGTCGGGCCAGCCCGTGATGGTCGGGCCGTCGGGCGTGCGGGTGGCGGTGAGGTGGAAGGGCGTGACCGGGCCCGTGTAGCCGGCCCACAGCGACACGCCCGGCCCCTGCTCGACCTCCCGGGTGCCGCCGACGATGGACTCGGCGGCGCAACCCACCAGCACGTGGGGGCCGAGGGAGGCTCGCACGGTCTCCGCGGCCAGGGCCAGCCCGTCCCGGTGGGGCGGGGTGACGAACAGAAAGGCCAGGTCGGGAGGGGCGCCGGCCCCATCCAGTGCCTCCAGCACGCGGCCGACGACCTCGCCCGTGGCCTCGGCCAGGTCGGGGTGCTCGGAGAGGGCGACCGCGTAGGCAGTCACGGGCTCACGCAGGGGCGGGGAGCAGGGTCAGCGGCACGACGACATCGTTCCCACCGGTGATGTGGCAGTGGGCCTCGATGGTGCCGTACCCCTCGAAGGCGAGCTCGCCCTTGACCAGCTGGCGGCCGAACTTGCCGGGCTCGATGGCGACAGGCTGGACGTTGCGGGCCACCTGCTTGCCCTCACTGTCGAGGAACTCGACTTCGAGGGTGCCCTGCCCGTTCTCCTCGGGACGGCAGCGGAGCAGGACGACCAGATGGGGGGAGAGGGTGACGGGGGGGGCGCTGGGCGCCTGCAACGAGAACATGACGCCCGTGAGGTCGATACGGGTCGCGGGGCCCGGCGCCTGGCGCTGGTTGATCCCCTCGACGAACACTGCGGCGAGGATGTCCATAGGCGGCCGACGCTACTCTCGTTCGTTTGCGCCGGGCGCCGGCCCGCGCCGCCCGATGGCCGCACACGAGAGGGGCTCCATGTCCAGCACCGAGATCGACAGCGACTTCCTGCACGAGCTGGCCCAGCAGCTTCGGGTGGACGGCATCCGGATGAGCGGGAAGGCGAACTCGGGCCACCCGACGTCGTCCATGTCGGCCTCGGACCTGATGGCCGTGCTCGTGGCCCGCCACCTCCACTACGACTTCGGCGACCCCGAGAACGCCGCCAACGACCACCTGATCTTCTCCAAGGGTCACGCCTCGCCCCTCCTGTATGCCATCTACAAGGCGGTCGGCGCGGTGACCCAGGACGAGCTCGACACCTACCGCACCCTCGGCTCCCGCCTGGAGGGCCACCCCACGCCCATCATCCCGTGGGTCGACGTGGCCACCGGCTCGCTGGGCCAGGGCCTGCCCATCGCCGTCGGCGTGGCCCTGGCCGCGGCAAGGTTCGAGGAGGCGCCAAGCCGGGTGTGGTGCCTGTGCGGTGACTCCGAGATGGCCGAGGGCTCGATGTGGGAGGCGGCCGAGGCCGCGTCGTTCTGGAACCTCGACCGGCTGTGCGCCATCGTCGACGTCAACCGCCTGGGCCAGTCGGGCCCGACCCGGGAGGAGTGGGACACCGACGCCTACGCCCGCCGGTTCGAGGCCTTCGGCTGGCACGTCATCACCTGCGACGGCCACGACATCGCCGCTGTCGACGCCGCCTTCACCGAGGCCGGGGCCACCACCGGGCGGCCGACCGTCATCCTGGCGAAGACCAAGAAGGGCGCCGGCGTCCCCTGGGTGGAGGACCAGCTCAACGCCCACGGCAAGGCCGTGGAGCGCTGGGAGGAGGCCATCGAGTACCTCGGTGGCGACCGCGGCCTGACCGTCACCCCGGCCAAGCCCGAGGGCGCACCGGCCCAGCCCCGCCCTGCGTCGCCGTCCGGCCCGGTCGAGCTGCCGGCCTACGAGATGGGGGAGAAGGTCGCCACCCGCAAGGCCTACGGCGACGCCCTGGCGGCCATCGGCAAGTCCCGCGGCGACGTGGTGGTCCTCGACGGCGAGGTGTCCAACTCCACCTTCTCGGAGATCTTCCGCTTCGCCCACCCCGACCGCTACGTCGAGTGCTACATCGCCGAGTGCCAGATGATCGCCACCGCCGTGGGTATGCAGGTCCGGGGCTGGGTGCCCTTCGCCTCGACATTCGCGGCCTTCCTGACCAGGGCCTACGACTTCATACGCATGGCGGCCGTGTCCCGGGCCCGGTTGAACGTCGTCGGGTCCCACGCCGGCTCGTCCATCGGCGAGGACGGCCCGTCCCAGATGGGCCTGGAGGACCTGGCCGCCTTCCGGGCCCTGCACTCCTCGGTCGTGCTGTACCCGTCCGACGCCGTGTCGGCCGCGGCCCTGACCCTGGCCATGGCCGAGCGCGAGGGCGGGATCTCCTACCTGCGCACGACCCGGGGTGCCACGCCCGTCATCTACGGGGCCGACGAGAAGTTCCCCATCGGGGGGTCGAAGGTCGCGCGCCGGTCCGACGCCGACCAGGTGGCGCTGGTGGGCGCGGGCATCACCCTCCACGAGGCCCTCAAGGCGGCCGACGCCCTGGCTGCGGACGGGATCTCGGCCCGGGTCATCGACCTCTACTCGGTCAAGCCCGTCGATGCCGCCACCCTGTCGGAGGCGGCCCGGGACTGCGGCGGCAACCTCGTGGTCGTCGAGGACCACTGGGCCGAAGGCGGCCTGGGCGACACGGTGGCGGCGGCCCTGGCCGACACCGGCATCGCCCTCCACCTCCGCCACCTGGCCGTCACCGCCATGCCCGGTTCGGCCAAGCCCGAGGAGATCGTGGCCTCGGTGGGCATCGACGCCTCCGCCATCGACGCCGCCGCCCGCAAGCTGGTCGGGTAGTAGACGCAAAGTCGCGCTACCTGATGCCGGTTACGGTGTTGTGTGCCAACCCGTGCCGGTCAGTCGACCCGTGACGCCATCCTCAACGAGGCGTTGCTGCGGTTCGCCGAGCACGGCTACGACGGCACGTCGCTGGCCGACATCGCCGCCGGCGTCGGCATCCGCCGGCCCAGCCTGCTGCACCACTTCCCGTCCAAGGAGGCCCTCTACCAGGAGGTCTTCGCCCGGGCCCTGTCCGACTGGTACACCCGGGTCGAGGAGGCCTCGGTGGGCGACGGGCAGGGCTGGAACCGGGTCGACCGCATCCTGACCGCCGGCTTCCAGTTCTTCGAGCAGCACCCCCAGTTCGTGCGCCTGGTGCGCCGGGAGGCGCTGGAGGACGAGAGCCGCATGGCAGCCGAGCTGAGCAACGGTCTGCGGCCCCTGTTCGACCGGGCCGTCGCCTTCTTCGCCCAGGAGATGGACGCCGGCCGGCTCCGCCGCTACGACCCCGAGCAGCTGTTCGTGACCTGCTACGGGGCCCTGGTCAGCTCGTTCAGCGACCTGGCCCTGCTCGAGGGCCTCATGCAGCGCGACCCGATGGCCGCCGACCTGCTGGCCGCCCGGTTGGAGCACGTCCGGGCCCTGTTCAGGGCCGCTTTGGAGGTGGTTTGACGCGGTTCTCGAGGCGGAGGACGAATCGCAGGCCCGACCACACGTCGGACACGGCACAGACCTTGTTGTCGACCCAGCCCTGGCGCAACCCGACCTCGCGCAGGACGTCCTCGGTCAGGTCGGTTGGCACCTTGGACGACTTCTTGGGCCACGCCACCCAGAACCCCCCGGCGGGCTGGAGCGCGGCCGTCACCGCATCCCACTGGGCCTCCAGGTCGGCCCGCTCGGTGACGAACAGCACGACCACGTCGGCGCCGTCGACCAGTTCGCCGGACAGCTCGACGTCCTGCTGGAGGGGTTGCAGGTCGTCCTCGAACCCGTCGGGCGCGTCGAGCAGCACCACGGTTGCGCCCGCCTTGATCCCGAGCTTGCGGGGGAGGGGCGTGCCCGAGTACCCGGCCATGTCGCTTCTATCCTGACCCGTCGTGCGGCACCCGGTCCTCATCTCCGTTCTCGCGGTGCTTGCCGCCGCCAGCGGGGTGGTCGCCGTCGTGCCCGAGCTGGGCGGGCCCGAAGCCAACGCCACCACTGCCGAGCCGGTCACGCCCGCCTTCAGCCTGCGGCGGGTCGCCCCCGCCGTCACCCGCACCGTCGGCGCCGGCCGGCTGCAGGCGGACATCGACGCCCTCCTCGCCCAGCCCGTGTACGGGGACGCCCGCGACGACACATGCCTGATCGTGGCCGATCCCGACGGCCGCCCCCTGTTCGCCCAGGAGACGGCCAAGCCCCTCATCCCCGCGTCGGCCATGAAGCTGCTCACGGGGGCGGTCGTCCTGTCGCGGCTGGGGGCCGACTCCAGGTACGTCACGCCCGTGCGGGCCGCGGGGCCGGCGGCCGACGGGGCCATCGGCGACCTGTGGTTCGTCGGCACCGGCGACCCCCTGCTGGCCACCGCCGATTTCGCCGCCATCGCGGGCTGGCTGGAGACACCCCGCCCGGCGACGTCGATGGAGTCCCTGGCCGACCGGATCTTCAACGCCGGGGTGCGGCGCATCGGGCGGCTCCTGGGCGACGAGTCGCGCTACGACGGCCAGCGGTACGTCCCGACGTGGGAGCCGCACTACGCCACCACCCCCGAGGTCGGCCCTCAGAGCGCCCTCAACGTCAACAGTGGCTACGTCCAGTGGCGGCCCCGGGCTATTCCCGCCACCAGCCCCGCCACCAACGGCGCCAACGTCCTGGCCGGCCTGCTGCGGGCCCGGGGCATCGCCGTGGGGAGCACGGGCGAGGGCCGGGCCCCGGCCCAGCTGACGACCATCGCCGAGATCGAGTCCCCGCCCGTGTCCGAGGTCGTCGCCGTCATGATGCGCCACAGCGACAACCTGGCCGCCGAACTGCTGGTCAAGGAGCTGGGGGCCCGCTTCGGCGGGGGCGGCACCACCGCCGCCGGGCTGGGCGTGGTCCGGTCCACCGCCGCCGACCTGGGCCTGCCCACGGCCGGCCTGGCCAACTCCGACGGGTCCGGCCTCGACCGTGCTGACCGGCTGACGTGCGACCTGATCCAGCGGGTGCTGGCCACGTCGAGGTCGGACGGGGCGCTGGCCAAGGGGCTGCCGGTGGCCGGCACCAGCGGGACACTCACCCGCCGGTTCCTGGGCACCACCGCCGTCGGCAAGATCAAGGCCAAGACCGGCTCCCTGAGCGAGGTGGTGGCCCTGGCCGGGTTCGCCACGGGCAAGGATGGGCGAGACTTCCCGTTCTCCCTGGTGGCCAACGACCTGCCCTCCGACTCGGCCGGCAGCTCCTTGCAGAACCAGCTGGCCAACGTCCTGGCCGGCTACCCCGATGCGCCCACCCCCGACCTCCTGAGCCCCGAGCCACCCCGGCCGGTGGTGGCGAAACCATGAGCGGCCCCGAGACCCGGGAGTTGCCGATGTTCCCGCTCGGGTCGGTGCTGTTCCCGGGCACGGGCATCCCGTTGCAGGTGTTTGAGCCCCGCTACAAGGCCCTCACGGGCTGGTGCCTGGAGCACGACGGCGCGCTGGGCATTGTCCTCATCGAGCGGGGGAGCGAGGTGGGCGGGGGCGACGTCCGCTTCAGGGTCGGCACCCAGGGCCGCATCACCCAGTCGGCGGCCCTGCCCGACGGCCGCTGGCTGATCGTGGTCGCCGGCGAACGGCGCATCCGGATCAACCGCTGGCGGGGCGAGGAGCCGTTCCCGCGCGCCGAGGTCACGTTCCTGGACGAGAGGCCCGGCGGCACGGCCGAAGTCCGGGAGGAGATCGTGGCCAAGGTCCACCGCGCCCTGGCCCTAAAGGTGCAGCTCCAGGAGTGGCACGAGGAGGTCGCCACCCCCGGCCTGGACCCCGATCCGGCCACCGCAGGGTGGCAGGCGGCGTCGGTCGGGCTGCTCACGGCCGTCGACTGCCAGCGCCTTCTGGAGACCGACTCGGTCGACGAACGGCTGGCTGCGCTGGCCACCCTTCTCGACGAGGAGATCGATGTGCTTGCGCTCCGGGCCGCCGGGCGGTAGGAACGCGCTCCCGACGGGTACTAACGGGCGGCGCTGCGAAGGAGGGTCGTGTCCGAGCAAAGCGATCCCACCGAACTCCCGGGTCACGTCCAGGCCCTGTCGAAGCTGGTCATCGCCTATGTGAAGCAGGAGACGATCGAGCCCATCAAGGGGCTCAAGCGCTTCGTCCTCTGGGGCCTCATCGGGTCGGTGCTCGTGAGCCTGGGCCTCGTGGTGCTGTTCCTCGGCGTGCTCCGGCTCCTGCAGGACGAGACGGGCGACGCCTTCCGCGGTCACCTCAAGCCCATCCCCTATGTCATAACCGTGGCCCTGTGTGGAGCCGTTGCCTTCGGCGCCGGCAAGGCAATCGGCGGCAAGAAGGAGGACGCACGCTGATGGCCACGCCGACGACGACCACGACGACCCGGATCTCCCGCCAGGACATCGAGAACAAGCTCCGCCAGGTGCGGGGGGACGTCGACACCGCCGGCGAGGCGGCCACCAAGGCGGGTGCCATCGGGGCGGTCGTGGCGGGCGTCGTGCTGGTCATCGCCGTCTACTTCATCGGCAAGAAGCGGGGCAAGCGCTCGAGCACGATCATCGAAGTGAAGCGGTTCTGAGGTCATCGCCATGGGGGCGCTGATCCGGAGCCTGGCCCGCAAGGGTATGCGCGAGGGCCTGGGCGGGGGGCCGGGCGGGCGGGGCTGGCTGGCCGTGGGGCTGGCGGCCGCCACCGTCCAGTACCTGCGGCGCAAGTCGGGCGAGCCCAAGGTGGCCTGGACGACCGAGCTGAAGCCGGGCCAGACCATGATCATCCGCCACTTCCGCAAGGGCGAGGTGCCGCCCGACCCGTAGGGTCTTTCGGCTCGGAACCGGGCGACCGGCAAAGCCGGATCGCCCTCCGCCGTCCTTTGCATGCGGGCAGCCAGGAAGGCCGCCTGCGGCGGCGCCCGACGGCCACCGGCGAGAAATTGGCTCGTTCGGACGAGCCGGGTCAGTTGGCGGACAGGACGATCAGCTGATCGTCCTCGCCGAACGTGATGGGATCGGACTTGGGGGGGTTCAGGGCCACGCCCGAGCTGCTGCCCGCCCCCCGGCCGTTGCCGTTTAAGTGGCGGTACCCGATGGCGACCTCGCCCCTCGCCTGGGCCGCCCCCACGGCGGCGCCGAAGGTCGAGGGCGTACCGGGGGTGACGTAGGAGCGCACGGGGCGCAGCCGGATCTCCGCCCCCTGGTGGTTGAACAGGTCGTCGAAGACGGCGTCGAGCTCGAGGTTCTCGGCCAGCTGGGCGATCATCAGGCTCGTCAGCCGCTCGCTCACGATGAAGTCGTCGGCGTCGGCCGCCCTGGCCAGTTCGACGTCGCGCGCATCGAGGAGCTCGCTGACCACCGTCAGCTTCTCCCGCATCTCGGGGTGGGCCCGCAGGACCTGGCTGAGCTGGAGCAGGCTCAGCAGCGTGCGGGCGTCGGCCTCGGCGGGGGTGAGCCCCTCCCGGTAGCTGAGGATGATGGCGTGGTCGAAGTGGGTCGAGCTGAAGGCGGCGGACAGCGGCTCGGGCCTGGTCGTGTCCGCCTCGACCATCTCGACGGCGAGGTGCTCGAGGCCGGGGATCGGGTCGTGCCGCCTGGCGTTGGAGAACTCCGGATCGACGAGCAGCTTGACGTTCGAACCCGTCGGCACATGGCGGTCGAGCTCGGAGAGGATCCGCGGGGCCAGGGAGTTCCAGCCGACCATCAGGATGGTCTCGGGCCCGCGCGGTTCGAGCGGGGGCAGATCGCCGTCGCCGGTCACGGGGATGGGGCCGCCGCTGCGCACGATCAGGGTGTCATCGTCCCGTGACAGGGCAATGATCTGATCGTCGGGCCCGAGCACCGTTCCCATGGGTGGCGACAGCACCACCCTGCCGTCGGAGAAGCGCACGCCCATCACCGCCGAGTCCTCGTAGGACAGGATCGCCTCGGCGAACGTGCGGCCCGCCAGGGACGGCTCACACCGGAAGTAGATCTCGTCGCCGGAGAAGTTCAGCAGCTCCTGGAAGATCACGCTGAGGCCCGACTGGCGGCAGACCTGGGCGGCGATGCGGGCGATGACGTCGCTGGACACGACGGTCACGACCTGCTTGCTGGTGGCGTCCTCCAGGGCGACGGCGTGCCGGCGGTCGGTGAGCTCGGCCACCACTCGCGTGCCGCCGATGCCCCCTTCGAGGCTCATCAGAGCCAGGATCGTCCGCACCACGTCGGCGTCGCCTGCGGGATCCTCCGAGCACAGGATGATGATGGCCCGGGCCGTCGGGGCCTGGACGAGGGCGAGATCGGCCAGGTCGGAGGGCTCGCAGGTGCGGCAGACGATCCGGGTGCGGCCCGTGTCACCCAGGCGGGTGCGCAGGGCGTCCTCCATCTCGACCTTGTCACGGTTGGCGGCGACGACGATGCAGGGGTCCTTCTCGTTCTCGTTGGAGATGATCAGCTCCGAGAGGATGGCGAACAGCTTCGGGGACCAGCCCAGGATCAGGGAGTGGCCGCTCTCGAGCACAGGGCTGCGGCCCTTTCGGAGCTCGCCGATCTTTTCCTCGAGGGCGGCGGTGATCAGCCCGATGAGGGCGCTGACCACGAAGATGCCGCCGATGGCGACGATGATGCTGGCGACGCGGAACACCCAGCCGTTGTCCTCACCGATCAGCCCGGTGTCGAAGGCGGCCAGCAGGCTGAGCCAGACGGCCTCGATCACCCCGACCGAGGAGTCGCCCTCCTGCATGTGGCTGATCGTGAGGAACAGCCCGACGAGCAGGATGAGCGCGCCGGTGACGAGCGCCAGCCAGGTGATGAGGCCCGTCGTGCCGCGGGAAAGCGTGTTGTGGAAGCGGTAGCGGAGGCGCGCCCGCCAGTCAGGTCGGCCCATGGGTTGGACGGTACCGGGTCCGGCGGCACAAAGGTGGTTCCAGGTTGCCGCCATATGACGCGAACATGGGCGCCGTGACCGAACTCTCGCCCCCGGCCCCCGCCAACCGGATCTTCCGCCCGGGTGAGCAGGCGCTCATCGTCGACAGCAAGAACCGGCGGTACCTGGTGATGCTGGCCGAGGGCGGCGAGTTCCACACTCACGCGGGCGTGACCCCGCACTCGACCATCCTGGGCCAGGGCGAGGGGGTCACCGTGCGTTCGAACACGGGCGCCCGCTACCTGGTCATGCGGCCCACGCTGTCCGACTTCGTGCTGTCGATGCCCCGCGGCGCCCAGGTCGTCTACCCCAAGGACCTGGGCCAGCTCCTGATAATGGCCGACGTGTTCCCCGGGGCCGGGGTGCTGGAGGCGGGGGTCGGGTCGGGGGCGCTCTCGCTGGCGCTGCTGCGGGCGGGGGCGGTGGTCACCGGGTACGAGCTGCGGGCCGACTTCGCCAAGGTGGCCCAGACGAACGTGGCCAGGTTCCTCGGGCCCGACCAGCCGTACACCGTGCACGCCCGCGACGTCTACGAGGGTATCGACGAGCCCGACCTCGACCGGGTGGTGCTGGACTTGCCCGAGCCGTGGCGGGTGGTGAAGCACGCCGAGGCAGTGCTGCACCCGGGCGGGATCCTCGTCGCCTACCTGCCCACCATCGGCCAGGTCGCCGAGCTGCACGGGGTGTTGGAGCAGTCCGCGTTCGGGCTGGCCACGACCGTCGAGGTCCTCGTCCGGTCCTGGCACGTGAAGGGGCTGTCGGTCCGTCCCGACCACCGCATGGTCGCCCACACCGGCTTCCTCACGTCCGCCCGGCTGCTGGGCACCCCGGGGGAGATCGTGGACCGAGAGATCCGCCCCTCGTGAACCTCCTCGACCTGGCCCTGGTGGCCATCCTGGCCACGTCGGTGTGGGGGGGCTGGCGGCTGGGCCTGGTGGCGGGCGGCACGTCGTGGGTCTTCCTCGTGCAGGGCCTGGTAATCGCCTCGCTCCTCAGCCCGCTGCTGGTCGACTGGATCGGCGGCAGCCTGGTCGGCCTGCGGCTGCTCATCGGCCTGCTGCTGTTCCTCGCCGGAGGGATTGCGGCCCAGCTCGCCGGGCGGTGGGTCGGGACGGTCTTCCGGCGCCACATGGTCCCCGAGGTGCAGCGGCTCAACGACCGCCTGGCCGGGGCCGTGGGTGGGCCCGTGCTGGCCCTGCTCGTGCTGTGGCTGATCGTCCTGCCGCCCATGCGGGAGGCGCCGGGCTGGACTTCGAACCTGGCCGAGGGCTCGGCCATCGGCAAGGCCATCCGGGCCGCCCTGCCCGACGCGCCGGACACGTCAAACGCCCGCAAGTGGCTGACCGCAACCCTGGCCCAGCCCGAGGTCCTCACCGCCCTGGGGCCGGCGGGGGACAGCAGTCCGCCCCCCACGCGCCTCGCCCTCAGCCCCGAGGTCGTGCGCAAGGTCTCGGCCAGCACGGTGAGGATCGAGGGCGACGCCTGTTTCCTCGACCGGTCGGGGAGCGGCTTCGTCGTGGCCGACGACCTGGTCGTGACCAACGCCCACGTGGTCGCCGGGGGGCGCAAGACGGCCGTGATCAGGCCCGATGGCACCCGCCTGGCGGCTGTGGTGGCCGTCTACGACCCGGAGAAGGACCTCGCCCTGCTGCGGGTCAGGAACCTCGGCCAGGCGCCGCTGCCCCTGGGAACGGCCAAGGAGGGGTCGCCGGCGGCCGTGTTCGGCCACCCCAAGGGCCAGGACGAGTTGGAGGTGTCACCCGCCGCCATCCGCCAGGAGCTGACGGCCACGATCCGCGATGCCGACCTCACCAACCGGCCCGTGCGCCGCAACGTGTACGTGCTGGCCGCCGACCTCGCCCCCGGCGACTCGGGCGGCGCCCTGGTGACGCCCGCCGGGCAGGTGGCGGGGGTCGCGTTCGCGGTCAGCAACGCCCGCTCGGGCGTCGCCTTCGCCATCACCACCGACGAACTGCTCCCCCTCCTGGAGCAGGACCGATCCGGCACCGCCGACACCGGCAGATGTTTCTGATGATTCGCCTCGGAAGCGGAGCATCCTCGGCGATCGAAACGCGCTCCGGGCGACCGGCGAAGCCGGATCGCCCTCCGCCGTTCTTTCCCGCCGGCAGCCGGAGTGGCCGCCTTCGGCGGCGTGGGCGGCACCGGCATTTCTGAAACGCCGGAACAGCTCCCGCAGACGGGTCGTTGACGAGGCTGCACGTAAGGAGGACACGGTTGGCTGACCATGAGACGGTGACCAAGACAGACCAGCAGTGGCGGAACGAGCTGACGCCCGAGCAGTACCAGGTGCTGCGCAAGAAGGGGACGGAGCGGCCGTTCACCGGTGAGTACGTCGACACCAAAGACGGTGGGACCTACCGGTGTGCGGGCTGCGGGGCCGAGCTGTTCCGGTCCGACGCCAAGTTCGACTCCGGGACGGGCTGGCCCAGCTTCTTCGAACCGGCCGAGTCCGACGCCGTCGACCTGCACCGGGACGTCAGCCACATGATGGTCCGCACCGAAGTCACGTGCCGGCGCTGCGGCGGCCACCTCGGCCACGTCTTCGACGACGGCCCGCGGCCCACGGGCAAGCGCTACTGCATCAACTCCTGCTCGCTCGACCTCGACGCCGACACGTAGTGAGCGCGGCGGCGCCTGCCGATACGGGCGGGGGCGCTGCCGGAACGATCGCGTTCGGGACCGCGCGCGGGCGGTGGGTGATCTTCGCCGCGATCCTCGGGTCGGGGATCGCGTTCCTCGACTCGACGGTCGTCAACGTCGCGCTGCCTGCGATCCAAGACGACCTGGGCGGCGGCCTCTCCGGACTCCAATGGGTGGTCGACGGGTACCTGCTGACGCTGAGCGCGCTCCTCCTGCTCGGTGGCGCGCTCGGCGACGAGTTCGGGCGCCGGCGCATGTTCATCGTGGGCCTGTTCGCGTTCACGGGCGCGTCGCTCCTGTGCGGCGTTGCGCCCAACATCGGAGCGTTGATCCTCGCCCGCGTGCTCCAGGGTGTCGGCGGCGCCCTCCTGGTACCGGGGAGCCTGTCGCTCATCTCCGCCAGCTTCCGCGAGGAAGACCGGGGCGCCGCGATCGGCGCGTGGTCGGGGCTGACCGGCATCTCGACGGCCATCGGCCCGTTCCTCGGTGGCTGGCTCGTCGACTCGGTGTCGTGGCGGTGGGTCTTCCTCATCAACGTGCCACTCGCCGCCGCGGCGGCGTGGGTCACAGTCCGGCACGTGCCCGAGAGCCACGACCCCGAAGCCGGGAAGCGCCCCGACTACGTCGGCGCCGCCACCGCCACCGCTGGGCTCGGCGGCATCGTGTATGCGCTGATCGAAGGCCCGGCGCACGGATGGACCCCGCCCGTGATCGGGGCCGGCGTGCTCGGCGCGCTCTCGTTGGCCGCGTTCGTGCTCGTGCAGCTGCGTCAGGCCCACCCGCTGCTGCCACTCGGGATCTTCCGGTCGCGCCAGTTCACCGGAGCCAACCTGACCACCCTGGCGGTGTACGGCGGGCTCGGCACCGCGACCTTCCTCCTGATCGTGATGCTCCAGACCGTCATGGGCTACTCCGCGATCGAAGCGGGGTCGTCGCTGCTCCCGATCACCGTGCTGATGCTCCTGCTCTCGGCGCGCATGGGTCGCTGGTCGCAACGCATCGGCCCGCGCCTGCCGATGACCGTGGGCCCGTTCGTCGTCGCCGTCTCCCTCGCGATGCTGAGCCTGGTCGGCCCCGGTAGCTCCTACGTGGCCGACGTGCTTCCGGGGGTCGTCGTGCTCGGGCTCGGGCTCTCGATCACGGTCGCGCCGCTCACCGCAGCCGTGCTCGCCGCCGTCGAGGAGCACCGCGTCGGCGTGGCCTCGGGCGTGAACAACGCCGTCGCCCGGGTGGCGGGGCTGCTGTCGGTGGCGGTGCTCCCGGCCGCGGTCGGGATCGGGTCGGGTGACACGGGGGCCGCCTTCGCCGACGGCGTCTCGCGGGCCCTCCTCGTCTCCGCCGTGCTGTCGGTGGCCGGTGGGGTGATCGCGGCGATCACGATCCGGCGCTCCATCCCGCAGCGCATGATGACCCAGGCGGCTATCGACCAGCCCTGCCACGCACCGGAGTGCGCGGAGGAAGCGGCGGAGGCAGCCTGACTCAGCGTCCCCGCCGCGGACGACCTGGAGCGCTGACGCCGCGGACGTAGTGTCGCTCGGAAAAGCGGCAGAGGAGACCGTCATGAGCTACCCGTCCATCGCAGACCACGGACTGATCGGGGACCTCCAGACGGCGGCGCTCGTCGCGACCGACGGGACGATCGACTGGTTCTGCTGCCCCCGCT
>JBOGID010000143.1:0-33636 GCA_050742295.1 Acidimicrobiales bacterium
GCGGCCGGCCTGTACCCGCCCGACGTGGTCGTCGAGATCGACCAGTCGGCGGCTGTGATGTCGGGTGGGGCCGGCGGCCCTGGCAGCCCGGTCGCGCGCACCGGCGACGACGTCGTCTCGGCCGCCCTCGTCGACCTCCACCGGTCGTCCCACGTGACCGGCCTCATCTCCACGGCCTCCCACAAGCCTGTCATCGCGCCCCTCGTCACCAGCGCCCGGCGGGCCATCCGCAGCTCGCTGACCTGGTACATGAACGGCATCCTCGAACAGGTCAACCGGTTCGCGGAGCGCACGGTGCGGTCGGTCTCCCTCCTGTCGGAACGCACGTCCCAGCTCGACGCCCGCGTCGCGAGCCTGGAGGAGAAGGCGGGCGAGCTGGCCGCCTGGCGCACGGCCACCGACGAGGAGCAGCTGTCCGCTCGGCTCACCCGCCTCGACCGGGCCGTGGCCGACATGAGGGACCGTCTGGACGCGGCGACCAAGGCGGGGACGGGCTCGGCGGCGGCCCCGGCCGGCGGTGCCTTCGGCGTGAACAGCCGCGACGTCGAGCGCGGCTTCGACTACCTCGCCTTCGAGAACAAGTTCCGGGGCGATCCCCAGGCCATCGCCGACCGCCAGCGGTTCTACCTGGACCTGTTCCGGGGGGCGACCCTCCCCGTGGTCGACCTGGGGTGTGGGCGGGGCGAGTTCCTCGGCCTCCTCGAGGCCGAGGGGACCCCCTGTTACGGCGTGGACCGCCACCCCGACATGGCCACGACGACCCGGTTGAAGGGCTTCGAGATCGTCGACGCCGACGCGCTGGAGCACCTGGCCGCGGTGGAGCGGGGCTCGCTCGGGGGCATCTTCTGCGCCCAGATGATCGAGCACCTGCCCACGACCGAGGTGCCGCGGTTCTTCGAGCTGGCGGCCGACGCGCTGGCGCCGGGGGCGGCGCTGGCCGTCGAGACCATCAACCCCAAGAGCCTGCTGGTTTTCGCCCATGCCTTCTACGTCGACCTCGGCCACACCAGGCCCCTCCACCCGCTGACGCTGGAGTTCCTCGCCGAAGCGGCCGGGTTCGAGTCGGTCACCGTGGAGTACCTGTCGCCGCCGCCGCCTGAGTTCCGGCCCCAGCCGCTGCCGGCGGCCGATGAGGAGCCACTGGCCGGCCTCGTCAACCAGGTCGACGAGAACTTCCGGCGGATCGACGACCTCCTGTTCGGCCCCCAGGACTTCGCCGTTGTCGCTCGCCGCTGACGGGGCCGCGCGCACGCCGCTGCGGCTGGCGGTCGTGATGCCCCGCTACCACGCCAGCACCATCGGCGGGGCCGAGTACCTGTGCCAGGACCTGGCCCTGCGGCTCATGGCCGCCGGCCACTCGGTCGAGATCCTCACCAGCTGCGCCGTCGACCACTACAACTGGCGCAACGAGCTGCCGGCGGGCGTCGACCACGACGGCCCCCTGACCATCCGGCGGTTCCCCATCGACGACCGCGACCTCGGCATCCACGGGGAGCTGGAGCGGGCCATCGTCAGCGGCTACACGCTGTCGCGGGAGGAGGAGCGGCTTTGGATGCGCCACGGGGTGGCGTCCGCGGCCCTGGAGGACCACCTGGCGGGCCCGGCCGGACGCGGGTTCGACGCCGTCCTCGCCGCCCCCTACCTGTGGGGCACCACCTACTTCGCCTACGAGGCGTGCGCCGGCAAGTTCCTGCTCATCCCCTGCCTGCACGACGAGTCCTACGCCCGGCTGGCCATCGTGGGGGACATGCTGCGGGGCGCCCGCGGCGTGCTGTTCAACGCCTACGCCGAGGCCGAGCTCGCCCAGCGCCTCGTCGGCCCCCTCGAACGCTGGACGGTCGTGGGCATGGGCTTCGTGCCCGACCCGCCGGGGGATGACGAGGGGTTCCGGCGCCGGCACAAGCTGCGGGGACCGGTCCTGCTGTCGGTGGGCAGGCGGGAGGGCGGCAAGAACGTCCCCCTGCTCATCGACTCCTTCCTGCGTTACAAGGGCCGCCGGGGCGGCGACCTCCTCCTGGTGCAGGCCGGCACGGGCGATGTCGGGCTGCCCCGGCGCCCCGACGTCGTCGACCTCAAGCCCGACTGGAGCCAGCGCGACGCCATGTACCGGGCGGGGACGATCTTCTGCCAGCCCAGCGTCAACGAGTCCCTGTCCATCGTGCTGATGCAGGCGTGGCTGGCGGGCCGGCCCGTGCTGGTGCACGCCCGGGCCGCCGTCACCCGCGACCACTGCGCCCGTTCCGACGGCGGCCTGTGGTTCGCCAACTACGCCGAGTTCGAGGAGATCCTGGACCGGCTCCTGGCCGACCCCGACCTGCGGGACAGCCTGGGCGCCAACGGCCGGGAGTACGTCCGCACCGTGTACTCGCCCGAAGCCGTCCTCGAACGGTTCCACCAGGCCGCCTACGAGTGGCTCGGGGAGCCGGCGCTGGCGCGGGCGCGGTGAAGGCCGAGGCCCACCAGTTCCTGCCCAGCCTGGGCTGGCGGGACGCCGTCGGCACCCACACCCTCGAGACCCGCCGGGCCCTGGCCTCGGCCGGCATCTCCGGTGGCATCTGGGCTGAGGAGGTGCACGGCCACATGGCCCGGTCGGCCAGGCCGCCCGACGGCTACCCCCGGCGGCGGTCGGCCCGCAGGGGCGGCAACGTGATCGTGTACCAGGCCTCGACCGGGTCCGACGGCGTGGCCGCCTTCGTGGGCGCCCGGCCCGAGGCCAAGGTCCTCTACTACCACAACGTCACCCCGGCCCGGTTCTTCGAGCACTACCAGCCGGCGGCCGCCGTCAACCTGGCCTGGGGCCGGGAGGAGCTGGAACGGCTGGTGCCGCGCTGCAGGGTGTTCATGGCCAACTCCGAGTTCTCGGCCCTCGACCTCAAGGAGCTGGGCGCCACCGACATCCGGGTCATGCCGCCCTACCTGCCGCCGAGCGTGCACGCCGCCCCCAACCCCACCCACGCCGCCTGGCTGCGCAAGACCAAGCGGGGGAGCGACCTGCTGACCGTGGCCCGCATCGCCCCCAACAAGGGCCACGCCCACCTGCTGCGGGCGTTCGCCGCCTACCGGGCCGCCGTCGATCCCCACGCCCGGCTGTTCGCGGTCGGGGCGTGGGGCCCCGAGCCCTACATCCGCAAGCTGTTCGCCCTCCGCCGCCAGCTCGACCTCGAAGGGGTGGCGTTCGTGGGCTCGGTGACCGACGAGACGCTCGCCGCCCACTACCAGGAGGCCGACGTATACGTGTCGATGTCCGAGCACGAGGGCTTCGGGCTGCCCCTGGTCGAGGCCATGCGCAAGGGGCTTCCGGTCGTGGCCTACGCGGGCGGGGGAGCGGTGGCCGAGACCATGGGCGGCGGCGGCCTGCTCGTGGGCACCCTCGACCCGCCGACCGTGGCCGAGGTGGTGGCCCGCCTGGCCGGCGACGACGCCCTGCGGGAGTCGGTGCTGCGCGCCCAGGCCCGGCGGCTCGCCGCCCTCGACGGCGTGCCTCGCGACGCCATGGTCGTGCAGGCCGTGCAGGACGCGGCCGGGGCGTAAGACCTTGAGGCGCGCCGCTCAGATCCGGCGGGGGACCGCCATGCCGACCTTCTGGGTCGTGGAGGAGGGGGCGACCTCGGGGACCGACCCGAAGAACTGGGCGTCGCCGAAGGTGAACACGCCGCCGTCGGCGGCCACGAGCCAGTAGCCCTGCCCCGAAGGCGTGGGGGCCATGCCCACGACGGGCCTGGCCAGTGTGAGGTTGCCCGTCGACCCCTTGAACGGGGCATCGCCGAAGGTGAAGATCCCGCCGTCGGTGGCGACCGTCCAGTAGCCGTTGCCGGAGGGCGTGCGGGCCATGCCCACCATGGGCTCCTTGAGGGGCGCGCCGCCCATCGAGCCCATGAACGTGGCGTCCCCGAAGGTGAAGATGCCGCCGTCGGCGGCCACCGTCCAGTAGCCGTTGCCGCTCGACGTGCCGGCCATGCCGACCATGGGCCGCAGCAGCGGCGTGGCGCCCATCGACCCGTGGAAGGGGGCGTCGCCGTAGGTGAAGATGCCGCCGTCGGTGGCGACGGTCCAGTAGCCCTTGCCGGACGGGGTGGCGGCCATGCCGACCATGGGCTCCTTGAGAGGGGCGCCGCCCCGCGACCCGAGGAACTGGGCGTCACCGAAGGTGAACACGCCGCCGTCGGCCGCTACCAGCCAGTAGCCATTGCCGGAGATGGTGGGGGCGATCCCCACGATCGGCCGCACCAGGGCCTGGCCGCCCCGGCTCGGCACGGGCGCGTTGCCGAACGTCCACACCGCCGAGTCGGCCGCCGCGATCCAGTACCCGCCGAGCGGACTGCTCGGCGGGGCGAGGGTGACCGGCGGCGCAATGGTCGTCGTTGCCTGCGACGGCGCGACGATCGAGTACCAGTTGGACTTGAGGCCGAGGGCGAACTGGAACGAGTCCCCGCTCACCGTGGCCGTCCCGTTCGTGCCCTGGACCTGGACTTCGGTGGCGCGGCCGCCGAAGTCCCCGAGGCCGTTGCGCTTGGTCACCACCACGGCGTTCAACGTCCCCACCTGGGGATAGGCGGCCTGCACCTGGCTCACGGGCACGGAGGCGTGCCAGTTGTGGTTGGGGTTCTGGGAGACGACGTCGCCGGCGTCCTCGACGGCCGGGAACGTGCCCCCGGCCGTCCAGCCCCCAGTCGAGGACGAGTACTCGGTCCGCGCCGGCGACCCGTTGAGGAGGCGGACCTCGCCCACGGTCTCGTTCACGGCCTGGTCGCTCCGGGAGTCCTCGAGGTCGAAGAAGTTGCCGCCGCTCTGCACCGCCCGCCCGCCGTAGACCTGGCACTCGGTGGTGTCGCACGTCTTGGCGTAGGCGGCCAGGTTGCCGGCCTGGGCGTAGGACCGGGCGGCGACCGCCTGGGCCCGCAGCGCCTGCATGCCGGCCCCCCCGGACAGGTTGCCCCACGAGGCCGGCATCTCCCGGGGCACCGAACCCTTGAGGTAGTTCTGCATGTCGAGGGCATTGATTGTGCGGGACGTGCCGTCGAGGCCCTCCACCGACCGCAGTTCGCCCCGGTACCAGCGCATGTTGCCGTTGGGCTCGCACGCCTGGAGCATGTCCTGGCGGTCGTCGTTGCGGTTCTGGGGCTGGATCACGACGGGGCCGGCCATCGAGGAGCGGACCGTCTGCCACGGGCCGCCGCAGCCGGGGCCGCTGTCGACCCGGTAGGTGTTCGTGCCCGTCTTGACCGCCCGCAGGGCCGAGTACGTCCCGTTGGCGGCATTGGTGGTCATACGCCCCCGTTCCTGGACGACGATGGTGTCGACCCGGTCGAAGGCCCGCAGGATGACGGTGACCTCGGGGTTGCCGACGTCGCCCACGGTCGTGTTGCCGTAGTAGTGGGCCAGGATCTGGCGGTAGGTCCACCCGGCGTTGATGGCGTAACCGAGGGCGCCGTACTGGCCCATGCCCCGCCCGTGGCCCCAGCCGTGCCCGTCGATCTCGACGTTGGCCGTGGGGTAGGCGGCGGCGGCCGGGCGCAGCGGGGTGGCGACGGTGACGGCCGCTGTGGCGACCAACGCCACGACCACCGTCAGGGCCCGGGCTTGGCGGAGAATCGGAGGGGAAGCAAGCACCGGAGCACAAGCGTCGCCCACGGGGAGGGCCCGGAGCAAGTACCCCTTGGTCGGGAGGGTTAGGGGCGGTCAGGCCCGTTCTGTGCGACTGGGCTTACCGGGGCGGAAGGTTCCCCGCACCAGTTCGCTCCGAGCAGCTACTCGACCTCGATGAAGATGCACTCGCCGGGGCACTCCTCGGCCGCCTCGATCGTGGCCTCCTCGAGATTGGCCGGCACCTTGGCCAGGCCGTCCACGCCGCCGGGGTCGCTGAACGTCTTCCCGTTCTCGCGCACGTAGGCAAGGCCGTCGTCGAGCAAGGTGAAGACGTCGGGGGCGATCTCTTCGCAGATGCCGTCGCCCGTGCACAGATCCTGGTCGATCCAGACCTTCATGGCCATGTGGTGTTCGCCTCGTTCCTCGTCCGGCTCTCGCTAGACAATTTACCCGGATTTGGCCGGGGAAACCAATCAGGGGCCCCGGTCCGTAGGAACAAGTGTGTTTCCGCCCCCTCGGCCGGCCCTGAACGAGCCCCCTCAATGGTCCCTGTATTGCGAGAGGGCCGGTGTATGGTGACCTCAAGAGGTGATGTGCCGGTGACGAAGAGCAGTCGGTGAGTCCTGCATCGAGTTCCGAGTACGAGCGCCGCCTAAGTGCCTACGAGCAGCAGGTCGGTGTGATGCTCGAGCAGGTCAAGTCCCTGGAGGAGGAGGTCGTCACCCTCCGCCGGAAGCTGCAGGACGCCCCCAAGCGCGTCCGCACGCTCGAGGAGCGCCTGCTGGAGACCAAGGGCCAGCTGGCCCAGGCCGTGGCCCAGAACGAGAAGCTGACCTACACGCTCCGCGAGGCGCGCGACCACATCGCCGAGCTGCGCCAGGAGGTCGAGAAGCTCACCCAGCCGCCCTCGGCGTACGGCACCCTGCTGGGCCGCAACGATGACGGCACCGTCGATGTGTTCTCGGGCGGCCGCAAGATGCGGGTGGCGCTGCACCCGGCCCTCGACGACGAGGAGCTGCGTCGCGGGCAGGAGGTCGTCCTCAACGAGTCGCTCAACGTGGTGCTGGCCCGGGGCAACGAGGTCTCGGGCGAGGTCGTCACCCTGAAGGAGCTGCTGGAGGACGGTCTTCGGGCCATGGTTGTGGGCCGGGCCGACGAGGAGCGGGTCGTCGAGCTGGCCGAAGAGCTGATCGGAGAGAAGCTGCGGGCGGGCGACACCATCCTCATGGACCCCCGCACCGGCCTGCTGCTGGAGAAGCTGCCGAGGCCCGAGGTCGAGGAGCTGGTGCTCGAGGAGGTGCCCGACATCACCTACGACGACGTGGGCGGCCTCGACAGCCAGATCGAGCAGATCACCGACGCCGTCGAGCTGCCGTTCCTGCACCAGGAGCTGTTCGCCGAGCACAAGCTGCCGGCCCCCAAGGGGATCCTGCTCTACGGGCCTCCAGGCTGCGGCAAGACGCTCATCGCCAAGGCCGTGGCCAACTCGCTGGCCAAGAAGGTGTCCGAGGTCACGGGCGACAAGTCGGCCCGCAGCTACTTCCTCAACATCAAGGGCCCCGAGCTGCTCAACAAGTACGTGGGCGAGACCGAGCGCCAGATCCGTCTGGTGTTCCAGCGGGCCCGGGAGAAGTCGGAGGAGGGCGTCCCCGTCATCGTCTTCTTCGACGAGATGGACTCGCTGTTCCGCACCCGCGGCACGGGCATCTCGTCCGACATGGAGGCGACGATCGTCCCCCAGCTCCTCGCCGAGATCGACGGCGTGGAGACCCTGAAGAACGTCATCGTCATCGGCGCCTCCAACCGTGAGGACCTGATCGACCCCGCAATCCTCCGGCCCGGCCGGCTCGACGTGAAGATCAAGATCGAGCGCCCCGACGAGGGGGCGGCCCGGCAGATCTTCTCGCGCTACATGACCGCCGACCTGCCGCTCGACGAGGACGAGGTGGCGACGGTGGGCGGCGGCGACCGCCAGCGGGCCGTCGACGCCATGATCGAGCGCACCGTGGCCGAGATGTACGACACGGGCCCCGACAACCGGTTCCTCGAGGTCACGTACCAGAACGGCGACAAGGAGGTCCTGTACTACAAGGACTTCTCGTCGGGCGCCATGGTCGAGAACATCGTCCGCCGGGCCAAGAAGCTGGCCATCAAGCGGACGATCGCGGGGCAGGGCCGTGGCATCCGCACCGACGACCTCCTCCACTCGATCAAGCAGGAGTACAAGGAGCACGAGGACCTGCCCAACACGACCAACCCCGACGACTGGGCCAAGATCTCGGGCAAGAAGGGCGAGCGCATCGTCTACGTGCGCACCCTGATGTCCGAGGGCAAGGAGGCCAAGGGCGGCCGGGCCATCGAACGAGTGGGCACCGGCCAGTACCTCTGAGCCGGCCGCTGAGCGGGCGGGGCGCAGGCCCCTCAAACCGTTGCCGCCTTGCGGCTGGATGGGGGTAGGGTCGGCCTGGTATGGCCATCCGCAAGGTCTGCGGGATCGAGACGGAGTACGGGATCGTCCTGCGGGGCGCGGCCGAGTCCAACCCTATCGCTGCCTCCTCCCTGCTGATCAACTCCTACGTCTCGCGGCTCCAGCGGAAGGTCGACTGGGATTTCGAGGACGAAAGTCCTGGTCGCGACGCTCGCGGCTTTGCCCGGGAGGGGTCGGTGGCCCCCGAGGTCGAGACCCACCTGGTCAACGCCGTGCTCACCAACGGCGCCCGCTACTACGTCGACCACGCCCACCCCGAGTACTCGACGCCCGAGTGCATCGATGCCCTGGAGCTGGTCCGTTGGGACAAGGCGGGGGAGCGGATCCTGGCCCGTTCCATCGAGGCGGCGGCCGAGTTCCTCCCGCCCGGCCAGGGTGTGGTCGTCTACAAGAACAACTCCGACCGCAAGGGCAACTCTTACGGCTGCCACGAGAACTACCTGATGGACCGGGCCGTGCCGTTCGCCCGCATCGCCCACCAGGTCACGGCCCACTTCGTGACCCGCCAGGTGTACACGGGGGCGGGCAAGGTGGGCAGCGAGGCTCCGGGGTCGGGGGCCGGCGACATCACCTACCAGCTCAGCCAGCGGGCCGAGTTCTTCGAGGAGGAGGTGGGCCTCGAGACGACGCTGAAGCGTCCGCTGGTGAACACCCGTGACGAGCCCCACGCCGACGCCCAGAAGTACCGCCGGCTCCACGTCATCGTCGGCGACGCCAACATGGCCGAGGTCTCGACCTACCTGAAGGTGGGGACGACGGCCATCGTGCTGGCCATGATCGAGGACGACGACCTGGCCGGCGAAGACCTGGCCCTGGCCAACCCTGTGCAGGCCCACCGCCAGGTGTCCTACGACCTGGCGCTGGGGCGGCCACTGGAGCTGGCGTCGGGGCGGCGGATGACCGCCATCGAGGCCCAGTGGGAACTGCTCGACCGGGCCCGCAAGTGGGCCGAGAGCCGCGGCCTGGAGGCGGTGGGCGAGGACGTCGGGCGTGACGTCCTACACCGCTGGGAGGACGTGCTCGCGGCTTTGGAGTCCGACCCGATGACGCTCGCCAACCAGCTGGACTGGGTGGCCAAGTACCAGCTGGTGAACGCCTACCGGGAGCGCCACGGCATCGCCTGGAACAACGCCAAGCTGGCGGCGTTGGATCTCCAGTACCACGACGTCCGGCCCAGCAAGTCGCTGTTCGCCCGCCTCGACACCGAACGGCTCGTCGACGAGGACTCGATCGTCCGGGCGACGACCGAGCCGCCCCTCACCACACGCGCCTACTTCCGGGGCAAGTGCCTCCAGCGGTGGGCCCCGTCCATCTCGGCCGCCAACTGGGACTCCCTCGTCTTCGACCTCGGTCACGACCCGCTGCGGCGGGTGCCGATGATGGAGCCCCTTAAAGGAACGGCCGCGCACGTCGATACGCTGTTAGCAGCCTGCTCAACCCCAGCGCAGCTGCTGGAAGCGTTGGGTTCCTAGGAGGACCAGTCAGATGGCAGAACGAGAGCAGAAGCGGAAGCAGGCTCCGTCCCGCACCGACGAGGTGCAGGAAACGGTCACCGCCCCCGCCCGCCAAGGCGAAAAATTGAAGGCCGAGCTCGATGAGCTTTTGGACGAAATCGACGAAGTTCTTGAGGACAATGCGGAGGAATTTGTGAGAAGCTACGTCCAGAAAGGCGGTCAATAGGCTTCCTCCCAAACACACATATCCTCTTGCGTATCGAACGCACATTCGATAGCATGAGAGCATGAAGAAGCGGCGCAGGAAGTGCGGCGTTGTGAAAACGCTCGAGGAGTTTTACCGGGCGATGGGAACTCGGGATGGCTACCGGGGCGACTGCAAGGCCTGCAACGCCGCCGCCTCACGAGTTCGCTACCAGGCCGATCCCGCGGTGGCTGTGGCTCGAGTCAAGCGGTGGCAACAGGCCAATCCCGAGCGGGTGAATGCGTATCGCCGGCAGTGTCGAGCTGACCCCCAGGTGAAGCGCGCCGAAAGGTCCAGCTCCCTGCAGCGCCAGTACGGGCTCACCGTCGACGGGTACGAAGCCATGCTTGAACAGCAAGACGGCGGCTGTGGCATATGCGGGCGAGCACCCTCGGAGTCCTACTCTCTCCACGTTGACCACGACCACCGGACCGGCCGTATTCGTGGCTTGCTCTGCTTCGTCTGTAACAGCTCCATGGGCGAGCTTGACGACTTCGATTTGCTGTGGGCGGTGCTCCGATACGTGGGGCCCGGAGTCGACGTCGAGCGGGACCCGCTGATCGAGGCCCGGCTGGCGGAGTTGACGGCTCGGCGGCTCGCGTCCTGAACCAACCCGGCGGGCCAGAAAGGGCCGAGGGGGAAGGGGGCTTGCATGGGCGAGAAGCCGATGGGCATGGGCGCCGCGGAAGCGGATGACGACCTGGCGGCGCGGATACTGGAGGCGGCCGGCGGCGCTGCGATCGCCATCACGGAGCAGGGCATCACGGAGGAGGCGGGGCCCGCCGAGGCGCCTGCGGCGATGAAGGCGGCTGCCGCTACGAAGGCCGCCGACGCCACAAAGGCGGCGGACGCGCCGGTTCCGGCTTCACCGGCGGAGGGAGACGACCCCATGGCGGCGGCCCGGAGCATCAACAGCTCGGGCGCAGCCGCCTCGCCAACCGGTGACCCCGCCGATGCGGGCACGGACGGCCCGGATGATCCGCCGGCGGCAGCGGGCGAGCCCATCCCGGGCATCGACGTCCGCTGACCCCGGCCCGTCTGCGCCAACCGGGCTGAGCCGGTGGCCATGTCGGCGGTGTTCCGGTCGGCGCTGGGCGCCGTGCCCGACACGGGCGGCGCTGCCGCCCTCGTCGGCTTGGAGCACGAGTACCGGCTCGGGCGTGACGGCGAGGTCGTCGACTTCCGGGAGCTGATCCACGGGCTGGCGGTCCCCGGCCGGCGGCATGACCCCGGTGACGCCAATGCCTACCGCTGCACCTCGGGCCGGCCCTGACGTGCGACGACGCCGAGGCCGAGATCGCCTCGCCGCCCGTGCCTGTGCGTCCCCGGTTCACGGTCGAGGTCGACTCGTGGGCCCACGCCGGCCACGCCCTTCTCACGTCGCTCCTCCCGGCCGGAGTCGCCCTCGCCGGCTTCTCGACACACCTGAGCGCAGGCGTTCCCGACGAGCGCGCCGACCAGGTGGCGCTCCCCTTCACGCGCGCCTTCGGCGCCGCCCTCATGTGTGCTCGACCAGCCCACGTCGCACGGCATCTTCGTGCGGCCGCGGCCCGAGCGGCTGGAGCTGTGCGGCGAGTACGTCATCGGCGATCGCCTCCGAGCCGCGACGGCGTTCTTCGCAGGCGCCGTCCGGGCCTGCGCCGCCGGAAGGGACCTGCCGCCCGACCTGGCGGTCGAGGCGCGGGCGGCCACCCGACGGTACGGGATCGAGATCGACAGGCGGGCTGCGTTCGGGTTCGACCTCTACCGGCACGGGCGGTCCACCCGCCTTCCCTTGGCGGGGGGCGGGCCGATCACGGCCCAGCAGCACCTCGAACGGGCGTGGGAATCGGCTCGGGCCGCGCTCGACCGGTCCGCCGCGCCGGCCGGCCTCGTGGCGTGCGACAGGATCGTCGAGGGGTCGTCGCCCCTTGGCGTCGAATCGCCGACGGGACCCATTCACAGCCCTGCGCCGCCACGGGGGCCGTCTCCCTTCGGCAACCTCCTTCGGCCGCGGGATTGGCCCGAGCTCAGCGTGACCGCGGCGGTAGCGACCTGGGCGTACACCGTCTTCGCGGTGGCCGGCGGCGCCGGTTGCCGTTACGCCTGCGTGCTCACCCGGCTCGACAGCGGCGCCCTCGACGCCGTCCTGGGAGGGTACCTCCGGTCGCGGCCAGGGGTGCCCAGCTGGCCCACGTCTCGTTCACCCGACAGGCCGGCCTCTGGGACGAGCTGCTCGTCTCGACCGACCTGGCGCCGGCGGAACGAGCGCCGGCCACGCTGGGTGCCCCTGCCAAGAGCGGACGGGCCCTCGGCCGCCTCGGGAAGCCATCCGGCTCGCCGCTGGGTGGCGGACCCGTGCGCGGAACGCCTCCGCCTGTCGGGCCGACACGGCTGGACAGCCCAGGGGACGTCCCCGGCGACAATCCGCCGTTCGTCCCAGACGCCCTGCCCGAGGTCGGGCCCGAGGTCCCGCTCGAGGTCAACGAGCCGGGCTCCGAGCGCGAGCGCGAGCCCGACGTCGACCGCCAGCCGGATCTTGAGCCCGAACCCGACCTGGAGCGCGAGCCCGAGCTCGACCGCGACGTGGTGACGACAGCGGCGGTGGTCCGGCAACACGGCGGCCGGGCCGGTCCGGCCGCGGGTGGGTGGTGGCGATCGTCGTCGTGGCGTTGGTGGTATGGGGGATCGCGATGGGACTGGCGACGGGACTGTTCGGTGGCCAGGGCCAGACGCTCGACGTGACCGGCTCGACGTCGTCCCGCCCGCGGCCCGTCACCACCGCCGCCTCGAACACCACCGCCGCCTCGAACACCACCGCCGAACCGACGACGCCGTCCACCGCCTCCACGACGTCCACGCCGAGTACGACCGTCCCGCTGACCACGGCGAGCACGGGCCCGACGCAGACCACGGGCCCGACCACGACTTCGAGCACGACAACGACCCCGGGCGCACCGCGGCACGGGCCGGGCTCAAGACAGCCGGCGCTGCGCTGGAGTCGGCCGAGCGGGCCCTCGGGAAACAGAGCGCCTCGCCGTCACGGCCGATCGAGCTTCGAGCACGACAACGTCCTCGACCACGTCGTCGACGACAACGACCACGGTGCGCCGTTCGTCATCACGATCGGCGCCGGCTCCACGTTCACCCCGCCGACGGCGAGCCGGCCTCGCGGCCCCGCCGTGCGGTTCCGGAACACCACGACCGAGTCCGTCACGATCACGGGCGCCGGCCCGCCGGGCTCGGGCGACGAGCTGTTCTCGATCGATTCGGGCGGGGAGTCCGGCCCCTACGCGCTGGCCGTCGCCGGGACCTACCGGTTCGAATGCAGAGGTGCCACCGGCTCGCAGTCGATGTCGAGCGTCGCCACCTGACCCGGCCGGCGCGCCGGCAGCAGCGAACTAGCCTGCGTTCCTTATGACCCTTCCCCTGTTCGGGCCGGGGCAGGACCCGGGACCGAGCTTCTCCGAGCTCCTACGCCGCACCAGCCTGGTGGCGCCGACCGAGCCGCGCACCGATGCGGCCCAGATCGCGCACGGCACCACGATCGTGGCCGTGCGGTACGCCGAAGGCGTGGTCATGGCGGGCGACCGGCGCGCCACCGAGGGGTACTCGATCGCCCACCGGGCCATCGAGAAGGTGTACCCGGCCGACCGCCACTCGGGCGTGTCCATCGCCGGAGCCGCCGGCTTTGCGGTGGAGATGGTCCGGCTCTTCCAGACCGAGTTGGAGCACTACGAGAAGGTCGAGGGCGTGGCCCTGAGCCTGGAGGGCAAGGCCAACAAGCTGGGCCAGATGGTCCGGTCCAACCTGGCCATGGCCATGGAGGGGCTGGCCGTCGTCCCCATCTACGCCGGTTACGACCTGCGCCGGCGCGTGGGCCGCATCTTCAAGTACGACCTCACCGGCGGCCGCTACGAGGAAGACCAGTTCCACGCCACCGGCTCGGGCGGGCGCGACGCCCGCACGACAATCAAGCTGGGCTACCGCGACGGCATGGAGCGGGCCGCCGCCATCGAGTTGTCGATCGGGGCTTTGTATGAGGCGGCCGACGAGGACGCGGCCACGGGCGGGCCCGACGTGGTCCGGGGCATCTACCCGACCGTGGCCACCATCACGGCCGACGGGTTCGAACGGGTGAGCGACGCCGAAGTGGCGGAACGGTTCCGGGCCCTGATCGAGCGCAAGTCGTCGGAGGGGCATCCACGGTGAGCGTGAGCGAACGATCAAGCATCGCGGCCCGGTCATCGGGTCGGCCCCCGACGGGGGCGACTCGATGACCATGCCCTTCGGGTATGTATCGCCGGAGCAGGCGATGAAGGACCGGGCCGACTTCGCCCGCAAGAACGTGGCTAAGGGCCGCCCGCTAGTGGCGCTCGTCTACCAGGACGGGGTGCTGCTGTGCGCCGAGAACCCGTCCCGCACGCTGCACAAGGTCAGCGAGATCTACGACCGCATCGCCTTCGCGGGCGTGGGCAAGTACGCCGAGTTCGACGGGCTGCGCACGGCCGGCGTCCGCATCGCCGACCTGAAGGGGTACCAGTATTCGAGGGAGGATGTCGACGCCCGCTCGCTGGCCAACGCCTACGGCCAGCACCTCAACCAGATCTTCACCCACGAGATGAAGCCGCTCGAGGTCGAGATCCTGGTGGCCGAGGTGGGCTACGAGCTGGGCGGCGACCAGCTGTTCCATATCCTCTACGACGGGACGGTGTTCGACGAGCAGCAGTTCAGCGTGCTCGGCGGGGACGCCGAAGCCATCTCCGAGCGGCTGCGAGCCACCTTCCTCGAAGGGATGACCACCGCCGGCGCCTTCAGGGCCGCCGTGGCGGCCCTGGCCGGGCCCGACCGCAAGCTCGGGGCCACCGAGCTGGAGGTCGCGATCCTGGGCCGCAACACGGGGCGGCGGGCGTTCCGCCGGATCGACCAGGCCGAACTGGGGCAACTGCTGGCCGTTTGAAACGCGCCGGCCCGGCGCGAGACTGCACAGGCATGGCAACCGAGATCCCGGCCGGCAGTCCCGCCTCCCGCGCCGCCCGCCTCGCGATCCCGCTGGCGGTCGTCGCCGCCCTCGTTGCCGCGCGGCCCGAGATCGCCACGGGCACGTTCTCCAGTGTGACCAGCGTGGCCAAGGTCGTGGCCCTGGTCGCGGTGTGGATGGGCTTCTCGTGGCTGGTGCGGCGGTTCGTGGCCAACACCCTCGCGCGCACGGCCATCATCGCCACCGTGGGGGCGGGACTGCTGGCGGTCACCGTCCTGCCGTACTTCCGGGAAAAGACGGTCGACGACCCGTTCCCGGCCGTGGCCGCGCCTGCGGTCACCGAGACGACAGCGGCGGTTCCCGCTCCGGCGGTCACGTCGGCCGCGGCTCCCACCCACGCCCCCGCCACGACCGTTCAAACGCCGATCACGCCCTCGGGCCCGGTGAAGCTCGCCACCGGCCAGCTCCGGGGGCTCGCCGGCCACCGCGGGTCGGGGGAGGTGGCGATCTACCGCCAGCCCGACGGTTCGCTGCTGGTGCGGTTCGAGGACTTCGACGTGTCGAGCGTGCCTGCGCCGGTGGTGTACCTGGTGCCGGGGCCCAACCAACAGCGGCCGGGCGGCGTGAAGCTGGGGGCCCTGCGGGGCAACAACGGCAACCTGAACATCGCCCTGCCCGCCGGCACCGAGGTCAACGGGCCGCACACGGTGCTCATCTGGTGCGAGGCGTTCTCGGTGCCGGTGGCGGGCGCCACGGCGGCGTAGCTCCTACAGCCGGGCGAAGGCCAGCGCCGACATCACCAGCAGGGCGGCCAGGATCAGCCACAGCTCCCGCGGCGTGCCCAGGTCATCGGCGTCGTCGGCCCCGTCGAACGCCGACTCGACCTCGTCGGCCAGCAGCAGCTCCTGGGCGATGGGCAGGTCGATCTCGGGCACGTAGACGTGGACGTCGCCCATCGGGTACGGCCCGTCGACCCCACCCCGCAGCTCCACCACGATGCCCTCGCAGCCGACGCGGGCGGCGATGACCCGGGCGTGGAACGGATGGGCCACGGTCGCCAACCGCACCATACGGGCTCCTTCCATCGGTATGAACGGTAGCGTGACTCCCATGGAGAGGCGCATCTTCGGCCTCGAGAACGAGTACGGGGTGACGTGCACGCTGCGGGGCCAACGACGGCTGAGCCCCGACGAGGTGGCGCGCTACCTGTTCCGCCGGGTGGTGTCGTGGGGGCGCAGCTCCAACGTCTTCCTGGAGAACGGTGCCCGCCTCTACCTCGACGTCGGCAGTCATCCCGAGTACGCCACGCCCGAGTGCGATTCCATCGAGGACCTGGTCGCCCACGACAAGGCCGGGGAGCGGATCCTCGAGGGCCTCCTGGCCAGCGCCGAGCAGCGGCTGCGGGAGGAGGGCATCCGGGGGATCGTCTACCTCTTCAAGAACAACACCGACTCGGCCGGCAACTCCTACGGTTGCCACGAGAACTACCTGACGAGCAGGCGCGACGACTTCGGCCACTACGCGGAGGTGCTGATCCCGTTCTTCGTCACGCGCCAGATCTACGCCGGCGCGGGCAAGGTCCTCAACACGGCGAGGGGCGCCACCTACTGCGTCAGCCAGCGGGCCGAGCACATCTGGGAAGGGGTCTCGTCTGCGACCACCCGCTCCCGTCCGATCATCAACACCCGCGACGAGCCCCACGCCGACGCCGAGCGCTACCGCCGCCTCCACGTGATCGTGGGGGACTCCAACCTGAGCGAGTACTCGACGTTCCTCAAGGTCGGCGCCACGTCGATCCTGCTGCGCATGCTCGAGGACCCGTCGGTCGTCATGCGGGACATGACGCTCGACAACCCCATCCGGGCCATCCGCGAGATCAGCCACGACATCACGTGCAAGCGGCGGGTCCGGCTCGAGAACGGGCGGGAGCTGTCGGCCATCCAGGTCCAGCAGGAGTACCTGGCCCGGGCCAAGCGCTACTCCGAGACCCGGGGCCTCTCGCCGCTCGAGGAGCAGGCCCTCAAGATGTGGGAGCACTGCCTGACCAAGCTGGAGGTCGACCCCCTCTCGCTCGACCGTGAGTGCGACTGGGTGATCAAGCACCGGCTCGTCGAGGCCTACCGGGAGCGCCACGGGCTGCCGCTGTCCCACCCCAAGGTTGCCCTGCTCGACCTGCAGTACCACGACGTCAACCGCAAGCGGGGCCTCTACTACCGCATGCAGGAGCGGGGCCTGCTCGACCGGGTCGTGACCGACGCCGCCATCGACAAGGCCGTCAACAACCCGCCCCAGACGACACGGGCCCGCCTGCGGGGCGAGTTCATCCGCAAGGCCAAGGAGCGCAAGCGGGACTACACGGTGGACTGGGTCCACCTCAAGCTCAACGACCAGGCCCAGCGGACGGTCCTGTGCAAGGACCCGTTCAAGTCCCGTGACGAGCGGGTCGAGAAGCTCATCGCCAGCCTGTAGGCCTTGTAGGCGCCTAACCCGGCTGGCCTCTGGCCGGCCCCTCTCTGGCCACCAGGAAGGGGCGAGGGACCGGCGGATGGCGCAAAGCGCGTTCACGCGAGCGCTAGCCGAACGGCCGTCGCCTAGCCTTCGGCGGTGCCCCGCTTCGAGACGCGGACGGTGGCTGCTGTGCTTCTCGAGCGCCCCGGCCTCCAGCGGATCGAGCTGGACGGGTGTGGGGCGCGGGCCTACGTCCTGACCGACCTCATCGGTCCCGTGGCCGAGGGCGACCGGGTGGTGGTCAACACGACTGCCGTCGACCTCGGGCTGGGGACCGGCGGCTGGCACGTCGTGCACTGGAACCTGTCCCGCGAGGGCTGGTCGGCGCCGGGCGGCGGGCACGTGCTAAAGCTGCGCTACACGTCCCTGCAGGCGGACACGGGCGTGGCCGAGGAGTCGGGGCCGCCGGCCGTCGAGGACCTGGGTGGCAGGCCCGTCGTGGTGTGCGACCTGCACAGCCAGGTGGCGTGCGTGGCCGCCGGGTTCTCGGCGGCCGCGCCCGGGCGGCGCCTCGTGTTCGTGATGACCGACTCGGCCGCCCTGCCCCTGGCCCTCTCCGATGTGGTGGCCGAGCTACGCGCCGGGGGGCGGCTCGCCGCCACGGTGACGTGCGGGCAGGCCTTCGGCGGCGACGTGGAAGCGGTGAACACCGTGTCGGGGATGCTGCTGGCCGCGGCCCACGGGGACGCCCTCGTGGTCGGGCCCGGCCCCGGCGTGGTCGGGACCGGCACCCGGTTCGGGTTCAGCGGGCTGGAGGCGGTGGCGGTGATCGACGGGGCCGCCCGGCGGGGCGGACGTCCGATCCTGTGCGTGCGCTGGTCGGAGGCGGACACCCGTCCCCACCACCGGGGCCTCAGCCACCACACGGCGACGGTGCTGGCCGACGCGGGCGAGACGGCGCTCGTGGCCGTGCCGCGGGGCGGGTCGTTGGACGGAGTTGCCCGACACCTGAGCGTGGAGGTGGACGTGCCGGGCGGCCTCGACGTCGGCGACGTCGCCACCATGGGACGGGGCCGGGCCGAGGACCCCGCCTTCTTCGTCTGGTCGGCGGCCGCCGGCGTCCTGGCCGGCCAGCTGGTCGGCGTCACCGGGTGAGGCGGTCGAGGGTGGCACTGCGTACGGGCCGCGTCTGTGCCTGGATGGCGTAGAAGGCGGCCTCGCGGAGCAGGCGCTGGGCGGGGTGCTCGAGCTGCACGGCGCGTCCGCCCGTGGCCACCACCAGGGCGTAGGCAGATCGCTGCGCCAGTTCGAGCGACCACGCCCGCAACCTCACGAGGCGGTCGACGTCCGACGGGTCGGAGCCGTAGGCCTGGGCCCGGCAGTCGAGCCGTTCCGCTTCGAGGGCCTCGGCTCGGGGCGGGTCGACGGCCGCCAGCAGCCGGGTGCAGGTGGCGGCCACGCCGAAGGCGGCGGGGTTGGGCTGCGCCGTCACCACCCGGTCCCGGGCCCGCCAGTCGGCGAACGGCTGCTCGGCGATCACATCACCGTCGGGCACGGTCAGCGCGTCGAACCGTAGCCGCACGGTGCGCGACGCTTGCATGGCCAGCAGCCGGAGGGGGCCCGACGGCTGCAGGTGCTCGCCCGCTTCGCCCCGCACGAGGGCGAACAGCACCCGGTCATCGGCGCGGGCTGCCACCGCGAACACCCCGGCCAGGCCCCACGACGTCACCCACGGCGCCTCGCCGTCGATGCGCCAGGCGTTGCCGGTGCGCGTCGCCGCCACCGCGGGTGGACCGGGCCGGCGGAGGTGGGCGAAGGCCACGCCGCCGAGCACCTCGCCCGACAGGAGGCGGGGCAGCCACCGGTCCCGGAGGGTGACGTTCGTCGAGGCCGCGAGGAGCCGGACTGGGGCGTGGTGCTGGACCCACGTGAAGAACGAGACGCCGCACGCGCCCGCCAGTACCTCGTAGACCTCGCGGGGGCAGGGCCGGGACAGGCCGGCGGCGGCCAGCGCCCGCATGTGCGTGAGCGGCACCGAGTCGGACTGGTCGGTGGCCTCGGCGGCCGGCGCCAGGACCTCCTCCGCCACCCGTCTGGCCGCCTCCACCGGGGCGGTGCCGCCCTCGTCCCCTTCGGGGGCGAGGACGTCGTGGACGTCAGCTATCGTCGCCGCCCTCCGTCGAGCGGGGACAGACCCGGTAGCAACAGACGGGGTCGCCGGACATGGTGTGGGCGACCCGCTGGACCTCCACGTCGGGGCCCAGCACGCGCCGGAACAGGACCAGCTCCATGTCGCACACGACCGAGTGGCGCTCGGCCACCTTGTGCACGGCGCAGTTGTTCTCCACCAGGATGACCTCGTCGCCCTCGCCGGAGCGGACGTCGGTGAGGTACCCCCCTTGATCGCGCAGGGAGGCGATGAGCCGTACCTTCTCCCGGGTGTCGGTGACGCCTTCGAGAACGGTCTCGTACTGGGAGGCGAGCTTGTCGGTGCGGCGCTCGAACACGGCGTCGACGGCCTGGGGCCCCGCCTCCTCGGCCAGGTCCTCCAGCAGTTCCAGGGCCAGGGCGTCGTAGCGGCGCGGGAACAGTTCGAGGCCGGACTCGGACAGGCGCCAGCCTGACGCCCGCCGTCCGGCTCCAACCGCGGCCTTGGCCGCCGGCACGTGCTCGGCGATGTGGTCGGCGGCGAGGATGTCGAGGTGGCGCCGTACGGCGACCTCGCTCAGGCGGAGCTCACCGGCCAGCTCGTGAACCGTGATGCCCGGATGCGTGCGGAGCAGGAGCAGGAGCTCACGCCGGGTGGTCACCACCAGCCACGTTACCGGCCGAAGACCGCCTCGGCGGACGGCGCTCACCGTTTCCGGTCACGCAGCCACACCGGATGTGGCTCCGTGACCGGAAAACCGGGGCGCGCGTGTGGCCGTCGCTACGTTGGCGCACCATGAACCGGTTGGAGCGGCTGATCAACCTGGTCGCGGCCCTGCTGGCGGCGGAGCGTCCTCTCACCGCCGAGGAGCTGCGCAACCGGGTCCCCGGGTACGCAGACGACAAGGCGGCATTCCGGCGGGCGTTCGAGCGGGACAAGGAGACGCTGCGGGACCTGGGCGTGCCCGTGGTCGTGGAGCCCGTTGCCGGGGCCGACCCGCCGGTGGACGGGTACCGCGTCCCCAAGGACGCCTACTACCTGCCCGACCCCCACCTGGACGACGACGAGCTGGCCGCGTTGCACCTGGCCGCATCGGCCGTGCGGGTCGATGTGGGCAGCGGCAACGGTGTGGAGGCCCTCTGGAAGCTGGGCGGCGAGGTGGCGGAGGCGGGGCCCGCACCGGCGGTGGCCGCCCTGCCCGGCGCCGCCCTGCTCGTGCCCCTGTTCGGGGCCATCTCGGCGCGGCGCACGGTGACGTTCGGCTACCGGGGCCGGGCCCGCTCCCTCGACCCCCACCGGCTGTCGTTCCGCAACGGCCACTGGTACCTGGCGGCCCGCGACCGCGACGCCGGTGAGGACCGGTCCTACCGCCTCGATCGCATCGAGACGGCGGTCATCGCCGGCGATCCGGGGAGCGCCGGCCCGGCCAGCACGGCGGCGGCCACCATGGCGTCGCCGTGGCAGCTGGGGTCGGAGGAGCCGGTCACCGCCCTCCTCCTGGTGGACGCCGAGCAGGCGGGGTGGGCCGAGGGTCACGTGGGAGCGGAGGCGGTGGCCGAGCGCCGGGACGGCGGCGCCGTCGTCTTGCAGTTCCCGGTGACCAACCGCGACGCCTTCCGTTCCTTCGTCCTCGGGTTCCTCGACCACGCCGAGCTGCTCGGGCCGCCCGAGCTGCGCGACGACCTGGTCGGCTGGCTGGAGGCCCTGTGCCGCGCCTGAGCAGCGAGTCCCGCCTGCATCGCCTGCTCGCCCTCGTGCCCTGGGTGGCGACCCACGACGGCCCGCTGGTGGCCGACGTGTGCGCCCGGTTCGGCTGCACCGAGGAGGAGCTGGTCGACGACCTCAACCTGCTGTTCCTGTGCGGGCTTCACCCCTACACGCCCGACACCCTCATCGATGTGGACATCGCCGCCGGGCGGGTGTGGATCCGCTACGCGGACTACTTCTCGCGCCCGCTGCGGCTGACGCCGGCCGAGGGCCTGGCCCTGCTGGCCGCCGGCCAGGCCGTGCTCTCCTCGCCCGTGGCCGACGACGCCGGCCCCCTGGCGCGGGGCCTGCGCAAGCTGGCGACGGCGTTGGGGGTGGGGGAGGCGGAGGCCGTCGAGGTGGCGCTGGCGCCGGCCGGGTCCGAGGTCATGGCGACGCTCACCGACGCCGTCGCCGGCCGCCGCCAGGTCGAAATCGAGTACTACAGCTTCGGTCGGGACGTCTGGAGCCACCGCACCGTCGACGCCTACGCCGTGTTCTCCTCGGCCGGGCAGTGGTACCTCTCGGCCTACTGCCATACCGTCGGCGACGAGCGCCTGTTCCGGGTCGACCGCGTGCGCCGCGCCACGGCGCTCGACACGACGTTCGAGCCACCCGCCGAGCCGCCCGACTTCGCCGTTTACCGGCCCCGGGCCGAGGACACCCGGGTGGTGCTGGAGCTGGACAGGTCCGCACGGTGGGTCATCGACCAGTACCCGGTGGAGGCCGTGACCGAGGTGGGCGACGGCCGCGCCACCGTGAAGCTGGCGGTCAGCGAGCAAGCCTGGCTCGAACGGCTCCTGCTCCGGCTCGGCCCCGCGGCCCGGGTCATGGACGGCGGCACAAGGGTCGGCAAGGACGCCGCGTGCCGGCTCCTGGCCCGCTATCGGGGCCCGACTCCCGGCGCCTGAAACACCGACCCCTGCGGTAGCCTGCCCCCCAATGAGCTCCGCCGGCCCGTGGCCGACCCCGCCGTCGCGCGTGCCGCCTCCCGATCCCGATCTGGCGGGCGCGCCGGCCGGGCCGGAGCAACCACCGTCCAAGAAGCGGCACGTCTCGGGCACCCGCAACCTCATCGAGTGGGTCGTCATCATCGTCGGCGCCCTGCTCGTGGCGTTCCTGGTGAAGACGTTCCTGGTCCAGGCCTTCTACATCCCGTCGGGGTCGATGCTGCCGACGCTCCAGGAACAGGACCGGGTGCTGGTCAACAAGCTGAGCTACGACCTCCACGGCGTCGAGCGGGGCGACATCGTCGTGTTCAAGGGGCCCGAGCAGGCCGCGGGCGAGGTGAAAGACCTCATCAAGCGGGTGATCGGCCTGCCCGGCGAGACCGTCGAGGCCCATGACGGCAAGGTGTTCGTCGACGGCCGGGAGATCAGCGAGCCCTACCTCGGGGACGGCATCACCACCGGCCCGCTGGAGCCGACCAAGGTCCCCTCCAACCACTACTGGGTGATGGGGGACAACCGCGGCAACTCCAAGGACAGCCGCTACTTCGGGTCCATCGACGAGAGCCTGATCATCGGCAAGGCCTTCGTCCGGGTCTGGCCCATCAACAGCTTCCGCCTCTTCTAGGAGACTGCTGATTTTCGCTTTCGTCGCTATGCGCCGAGGCGCCCGACGGCCGCTGACCAGCCCGTTTGCCGTGACCGGCTGGCTATGAACACGCCGTCGGGCGCCGGATGAGGGCTTAATCCCCCGTGTTTCACTGGCGGCACCGGGCGGGGTGCGACGGCACTGCGTACGGTCGAAGGCCGGACCGAGGGACTGACCCAGGCCAAATCTCGACGCCCGGTGGTAGCGGGCTGTCTTGTTGCTGAATTGTCGCGGAACCGCTGGTAGGCGACGACGACCGGGATCAGGCTGACGGCCGCCTTGGCCGCGCCGATGCTAAGGGCGGATCGGAGCTCGCGCCGCATATCGGCCATGACCGGATCCATGGCCTGGTGCCATTTGCGGCCCTGGCGTTCGAGCAGCCAGGCCAGGCCCCGATCCCGAAGAGACGGACCTCCCGGGCCGGCTCGAGCCCCACAGCCAGCTCGGAGCCGTAGCCGGCATGCCGGAAAGAGGTCATCTGGGCCATGCGCAACGCCCTCTGGGCGCCAATGTGACGCCAGGCGACGATGGCTCCGGGCCAGGGGGTCAGGACGAGGAGGGCGGGGACCCACCAGCCGATGCGCGCCGCCACCACTGCCGCGCCGACGGCCTGGCTGAACCAGCGGAGGAAGTAGCCGGCGTAGTTGACGCTCGTCCTCGCCTGGGGGCCCACTGGCTGGCCTGGATCGCTGACGCCAGGTCGGGCTGGTCGAAGTGGGCCAGCCCGGGAAGGGCGCCGACTGCCTCCATGCGGGCGCCGTCGACGGCAGCGCCGAATCGGTGGTTCACCAGCGAACTCAGCATGCTCACGAGCGCGTCGGCGATGCGGGCGAGGGCCAGCGCCAGGCCTACGGCCACCAAAGCGACGACCGTCGCCCTCCGTGCCGTATCAGAGTCCGACGCCGCCGAGGCGTTGTCGAGGAGGGTAGCGCTGGCCGCTACGGCAACTGCCGGCGCCAGGCCGGCGACAACCTGGACGACCACAAGACCGGCCACGGCTCGCGGAGCGGAGCGCACCAGCAACGCCAGGCTGCGTCGAAGAACCCGCCTGCTCACCATCTCCCGCCCGACCCTAAAGCCGGTGCGGCTTCCGCCTCGTTGGGCAAGCATCGCGGCGATGCTGCGCCGGGCGACACCTGAGGATGCGGAGACGTTGGCGTGGTTGCGCCCAACCTCGTTCGGGACGCGAACGGCGATGGCCGATCTCGAGGCCCCGATGGCGGAGGTGCTCCGGGAGCACCTCGGCGCCGGTGACTTCGGCGCCTTTCTCATCGAGGACGGCTCAGTCCCGGTGTCCCATGGGATCGCCATGATCCACCAGCGCCTGCCCAGCGACTGGAACGCGTCCGGCCGCTGGGGCTACGTCCAATCCCTTGAGACCCGTCCCGAACACCGTGGTCGCGGACATGCCAGCGCGATCCTGGCGGCGCTTCTGGACTGGTATGCCCAGGAGGGCGTGCCCTCGGTCGGGCTGCTCACGGCCGCATTGGCCGAACCCCTCTATCGGCGGCTCGGGTTCAAGGAGGAGCCGGTCGGGCGTTGGCTGGTCCGACGCGACGACCACGCGTGACGTGCTCGGGCCCGCGGCGCCCGCGCCACCGGTGCTTCCAGTCCGGTTTATGACGCCGGCCGTGCGTTCCCGGATCGGCCTCTGACGAGGATCCTGCACCGGTCCTCGTCACGGCCGGATCCTGCTCGTGGCCCACCGAATGACCAGAATCCGCGAAGCTGCCGGATGGTGGACCGGCCCGAGTTGGAGTGACGCTTCGTCGAGGAGAACTACCGCGACGACGCCCCGCTGTCGGCCCGGCAGTCGATCTGGGCGTACGCCGACCCCATGAAGCCGCCCCTCGACTACGTCGATTTCGCTGGCGCGAGGACGATCGTTGACGTGGGCTGTGGCAACGGCGTTTGGCTCGACCTCGCCCGACGACGTCCCGATGTGGGCGCCACCACCGTCGTGGGCCTCGACCTCTCGGCGGGCATGCTCGACGCCCTACGCACCCGCATCGGGCCGACGCCGCTCGTTCAGGCCGACGCGGTGCGGCTGCCGATGGCGTCGGCGTCGGCGTCGGTCGACGTAGTCGGCGTCGGTCGACGTAGCCATGGCGTTGTGGATGCTGTACCACGTCGCTGATCTGCCCGCCGCCCTGCGCGAGCTACGCCGGGTCCTTCGCGACGGCGGGACTGTGCTTGCCGTCACCGTCGGAGCCAACCACGTCCACCAGCTGGTGACGCTGCTCAACGACGCGCTCCGCAGCTGCGTCGGACCGGTCGAGCCGGCCGACTGGTGGCCGGAGTAGCACTTCAGCGCAGAGCAGGCCCCCGCCGACCTGGGGGCTGTCTTCGGGACGGTCGAGGCCCATGTGGTCCAACGTCCCGTACGGCGGGGACAGCCGGAGTACGCCGGAAACCCGCCACAGAGCCGTTCGGCCGCCGGGCCCCCGCTACTGGGCCGCCTCCGACTACTCGGCTACGGACGCAAGGCCCCCATCAGCGCTGCGGTAACCGGCGTTGTGGTGGCCGCTCGTGGTGGTCGGCCGCTGCGGTGAATGGCGGGGGTGCCACAGCTTGCGGATGCTTCGGGACCGACTCCTGGCGCCGCTCCTGAACGCCGACCAAGCGTTGGCGCCCGTCGGCAATGACCCGGCGACGCTCTCCGTCCTCACCGCGGGCCCCGGCGACGAAACGAGTGGGCATCGTCGGAGGCGCCACCCCGACGCCCTGACGTCCTGACACCCTGACGAGACGGGCTTCACGCCCGGACGCGCGCAGCCACGATGCAAAGGTTCGCGACTTTCACAAGCTGGCTGGCATCGAGTGTCGGGTCGGGATTCGTCTCCGACTCCTCGCCAACCTGGCGTCCCACATGACGCCTCATTGGGGTACCATGTGGTCGGACTTGAGCAAGTTCGAGCGGCGGTGAAGAGCAGCGTGACGCGTCGGCGAGTCGATTTGCCCACGCCCAACATGCCGGGAATCGCTAGGTCGACCATCCGCGTCCAGTGGTGAGGGTCAGCGGTCGTCCGAAGGGTACCGCCGTCGACAAACGACCGTTTGCCGAAGGCGCTGCCGGCGAAAGTGTTCGTGCAGGTGGGCACCGTCGAGAATCCGTGTCGACTATCTCCGGCGAGAAACCTCAGGCCCCGGTATTCTCGACACCGTGCAGCTCGGCTACGCGAGGGTTTCGACAGCCGAGCAGAATCCTGCCCATCAGGTCGATGCGTTGATTCGGGCCGGCGTGGAGAAGGAAGACGTCTCGTCGACTACGCGAGCGGAGCGAAGGCGTCTCGCCCCCAGCTCGACGTCGTCCTCCGGATGCTGCGCAAAGGCGACACGCTGAGGATCACCCGACTCGATCGGCTCGGCCGATCGGTACAGCACCTCATCAACCTTGGTGCGCAACTACGGGAGCGGGGCGTGAATTTGCACGTGATCGAGCAGGGAATCGACACGACGACCATCGAGGGGCGAGCGATGTTCGGCATGCTCTCGGTTCTCGCCGAGCGTCAGCGGGAGCTGATTGTTGCCAACACGCTCGACGGCCTGGCTGCTGCCCGTGCGCGGGGCCGCCGAGGCGGGCGCCCACCTCGGTCACGCAGGTCCGCCACTGCGCCCAGCAACTCGCGAGGCTGTCCAAGGAGCGTACGATCACGACCAGGCTGAGCCCTCAGCAGGCTGCGCTCGCCCAGCAGCTCTACGACGCCCGCACGCACACCGTGCAGCAGCTCGCCGACATCGTGAGAGTCCCCCGAACGACGGTTTACGGCCACCTCGACAGGAGCAGCCGCAAGGCGGCGGCGGAGTAGTCGGACTCTTTGCGGCCAGTGACACGATTCTTACCGACACCCCTACGGGACGCACCCCATCGACGTGGCGGCCGTGCTCGGCCGGGGGCAACGGCGCCCGTTGCGGCCGGCCCGGCCATGAAGGCCGCCGAGCTGCTCAGACGACTGGCTGACGGCCAGGTGGCGAACGTCCGCTTCGCCGACGCCCAGCGCCTGGCCGAGGCCCTCGGCTTCGAGATGGACCGAGTCCGCGGGAGCCACCACATCTACCGGCACCCGGACGGCCAGCGCCTCAACCTGCAAGCCCGTGGCGGCCAGGCCAAGCCGTACCAGCTCCGCCAGCTCCTCGAGTTGGTCGAGCGCCATGCCCTTCGTATCGAGGAGGACCAGTGACCGACTACCACATCAACGTGTTCTGGAGCGACGAGGACGAGGTGTGGGTGGGCGACATTCCCGACCTCCGCCACTGTTCGGCGGTGGGCGCCACGCCACAGGAGGCCCTCGCCGAGGTGCTGGAGGCAAAACTGGCCTGGATCGAGTCGGCGACCGAGCACGGTGACCCGATCCCTCAGCCTCGATACCGGCCAGCGATCTACGCGTCCGGTTGAACCTGACGAGAGACTCAACGGCCGCTAATGGCCCCGGGCACTGTTCGAGCGCATGTGGACGTCTTCGAGCGCTACGACGTCGACGAGCTCGTCACTCTTCTGCACCGCGACGCCACCCTCTCCATGCCGCCCCACCCGACGTGGCTCCGTGGCGTCGGTGCCATCCGGCGTTGGTGGCTCAGGGAGAGCACCGGTTGCCGAGGTTCTCGCCTCGTGGCGGTCGCCGCCAGCGGCTCACCAGCCCTCGCGCAGTACCGGCCCGAATCCGAGGGGGACGGTCTACGGGCGTTCGCACTGCAGGTGCTCGACGTGACCGACCGTGCTAACCGTGCGACCGACACGTTCGTATCAGCCGATCTCTTCGCCCCCTTCGACCTACCCGTCCGGATCTCGTGTGAGGGGACTGCTGATTAAACCCTCATCCGGCGCCCGATGGCGTGTTCATAGCCAGCCGGTGATTGTCAACAAGCTGGTCAGCGGCCCTCGGGCGCCTCGGCGCGTGGCGACGAAAGCGAAAAACAGCGGTCAACTAGAGGTCCTCGCCAGGGGAAGAACATCGGACAGCCCCGCCAACGACAGCAGCTCACCCGTCCCGTACCGGGTGCAGGCGGTCCCCTTCTCGTGCGCCGGTAGCGCAATAATGCTGACCTCCAGGCGGGTGTCGTCGCTCCGGCCGATCGGTCTTGGCGGCACGCCTTCTGTTGCGCCGAAGTCCCTCGGTCAGGGGCGCGTCACCTCGATGCCTTCGCCCTCTGGCGATTGGCCGCCGAGGTCCTTGCCGCCGGCACGGGGTTCGACGACCATGCCGGCCTCGTGGCGGACCGGATCGCCGCCGCGCATGGCCACGCCCACGAAGGCGATCCCCCAGGCCAGCGCAGCCAGGGCCCAGGTCGTGCTGAGGCTGGACATCGAGTCTGCATAGAGCATGGACGTGACCCCGAGCGCGGCGGGCAGGAGGCCGGCCGCCCAGGCCGCCACCCTCCACCCATCAGCGCGCAGGCTGGCCAGGGCGCCGACGGCGACCACGGTGAAGCTCAGCGCCGCGCCGAAGGCGTAGTGGCCCATGAAGGCGTGCATGTCGTTCACCGTCCGCTGCAGCCGCAGGTCGCCGGAAGCCGACGCCAGCAGCGGCACGGCCGCCAGGCCAACCAGGCCGGCCATGGCCCAGTTCACCCGACGACGACCGAACGAACGGAAGAAGGCCCTCCCCGAGGGGTGGAGCAGCGCGACGACCACGGTCAGGGCGGCCACGTAGCGCAGCGGGTTGCGCCGCACGATCCCGTCGACGTCGCCGGCCAGCACCGCGGCGAGCAGCAGTGCGGCGCCGGGGACCAGGGCCATCACCATGGCGCTGACGTTGCGCTCGGGCCGGCGCACCTGGGCCACCACGCCAATGACCCCGGTGGCGAAGAGCAGGCCGTAGATGACGTCATGGGCCCGGTGCTCGAGCGTCCCGAGATGCGACATGCCCAGGTCGATGACGTCGATGGTGATGAGCCCGACGGTCCCGGCGACGACGAGGGTCATGACCACGTACGCGCCGAAGACGGGCGAGGACCGCAGAACGCCCAGGATTCCGCGGAGCACCCGTGCGGGCGTCATGGCCGGCCGTGGCCGAAACCGGCCGGGTCGTGGCCACCGGCCGGGGGCGGGGTGCCACCGTGCTGGCCGGTCGCGGGCCGGCTGCCGCCGCTGCTCACGATCTCGACCAGGTCGCCGCCGACCCAGAGCGCCACTGCGGCGCCGAGGACCCCGACCAGGAGCTGCCAGCGCGAGACGCGCCGGGCCAGGATCGGGCGGTCGTCTCCACCATGGGCCGAGGCGACGTCGAGGTCAGGCGTGGGAGGGGTCAAATTGTGTCCTTTCTGGTTCATGGTTCGGAGCTCCACGGGGGTCAGCCCTGGACGACGAGGACGCCTTCCATGCCGGCCTGGCGGTGGCCAGCCACCGAGCAGTAGAAGGCGTAGCGGCCCGGCGCGGTGGCCCGGAAGCCTCCGATTGCCGTCGACCCCGCATCGGCGGCGACGTGGGCGCCGAGCTCGTCGATGATGAAGTCGTGCTGGGAGTCACGGGACGAGAGCACGATGGCGAGGTCCTCACCGACCTTGGCGCTGATCTCGCCCGGGCCCAAGACGAAGGACCGCGCCGTCACCTCGATGTGGCGGGCCCCAGGGGCCACCGGACTGGCGCCGCCGTGCCCGGCCACTGGCGCGCCGGCTTGGGTGCGGGCGGGCTCGTCGCCGCCGCACGCCGACAGAGCGCCGGCGCTCAGCAGCGCAACGGCCGCCGCCGCCGTGCGCCACAGGAGGCGAGCCGCCGGAGCGCTCATCCCCGTCCGGTTCATCACGCCACGTCCGTCCGGGTCGCGGCCAGCCAGCCGGCTGCCCCGGCGCCGACGGCGTAGGTGGCGAGCAGCACGGCGGCGAGGGCCGGGTCGACGAGATCGCCCGGGCGCAGGCCGCTCATCGCCTGGCCGAGAGGCCCGGGGGCCAGCCGGCCCACCCCCGGGGCGTTGCCGAGGACCTGGCCCTCGACGAGGAGTACCCAGGCCAGCAGGCCGACGACCGTGGGCACCTGGGCGCGCACCACGGCCCCGACGCCGACGCCGATCACCGCCCACAGGCCGGCCGACGCGGCCCCGCCCGCGATCAGAAATGCGTAGTCCCCTCCGTCGAGCATCACCGCCACGCCCCGGGCGTCGAGCGCAACCCGCCCGGCCACGGCGGCCACACAGGTCGCGCCCAAGCCCATGACCGTCCCGGCCAGGTAAGCCGCCTCGAGCTTGGCCAGCACGACCCGGCCCCGCCGCGGCGTGGCGATCAGCGTCGGGCGGATGGTCCCATGGCGCACCTCCGCGGTGAATGAGAGGGCGCCGCACAGGGCGGCGAACAGCGAGCCGAGCACCGCCCCCCACCCGACCAGGAAGCTGAGCTGGCGATCAGAGGTCGCCAGCTCGTCCGCCGGAAGGCCGTAGCCGTGCAGCGCGACGGCGACCACCACGAGGGCGACCAGGGCACCGAGGAGGCCGGCCGCGGTGCGGGTCGAGCGCAGCTTGAGGACTTCGGAGGCGAACTGGGGCCTCACCTGGCGCCGCCCGCGGTGAGTCGGAGATAGGCGTCCTCCAGAGACTGGTCGGCGCCGGCGAGGGCCTCCAGGGGGGCGTCGGCGACAAGACGGCCGCGGTCGAGGATCAACACCCGGTCGACGCTCTGGGCCACCTCGGCCAGGACGTGGCTCGACAGCAGCACGGTGCCCCCACGGTGGGCAAAGCGACGCAGCAGCTCGCGCAGCCATCGCATCCCCACCGGGTCGAGCCCGTTGGCCGGCTCGTCGAGGACGAGCAGCTCGGGGTCGCCAAGGAGGGCGGCGGCCAGCCCGAGCCGCTGGCGCATGCCGAGCGAGTAGGTCCTCACGGGACGGCGCGCCGCACCGGTGAGCCCGACCACCTCGAGCACCTGGTCGACACGCCGCGAAGCGACACCACCGGCCAGGGCCAGGACCCTGAGGTGATCGCGCCCGGCGCGGCCCGGGTGGAAGTCGTTCGACTCGAGAACGGCCCCGACTCGGCGCGCCGGGGAGTCGAGCTCGGCATAGGGGCGCCCGAACACCAGCGCCTCGCCGGCGCTGGGCGCGGCCAGCCCGAGGATCAGCCGCAGCGCGGTGGTCTTGCCGGCCCCGTTGGGGCCCAGGAAGCCCGTCACCGTGCCCGCGGCCAGGGAGAAGGCGAGGGAGTCGACGGCGAGGACCTCGCCGTAAACCTTGGTCAGGCCGTTCGCCGCCACGATGGCGCCCGAGGACGCCGGCCTGCTCACGCCGATCCCGGGGGGCCATCGTCGCGCCACGCGGCACCAGACGCCTCCGGGCGGGCGGCGCGCCGCACCCGGGAGCACTGCGCCCGACGCCATACCCGGTAGGCGAGGAGGACCACCAGGGCCATCGCCAGAAGGATCAGCGCCGGCCCGTGCATCTGGGGGCCGTGGCTCACCGCCCTGCTCCGGCGACGGCGTTCGAGGTCACACCGCCGGACCTTAGGGATGGGGCCGGCGAAGCGAATCCCCCCGCGCGGGGAACTTCGGGCCACGCGTTTCGCGTGGAGCCGTCATCAATCCGGGGGATTCGGCGTCGGCCGCACCTCGGTACTCTCCGTCTGTGCCCACTCCACCGCCGGCGCGCCGGTCCGACGTCGCTATAGCCGTGGCGGCCGTGGCCGGGTCCCTGATGTTCGCCACCGCGACTCGGGGCACGGGAGGGGTGCCGCATTCGGGGTCGGGGTCCCTCGACGCCCTGGGCGCGGCCCTCGTGGTCGCCTCGGCCGCCCCCGTCCTGGCCTGGCGGCGCGCCCCGATGGGCGCCTTCGCGTCGGCCGCGTGCGCCAGCATCCTGCTCGCCGCTCTGGGCTACACCGTGGTGCTGCCGCTCGGCGCCACGGCCGCGTTGCACCTCGCCGCGGCCAGCCGCGACGAAGCGCGCCCGTGGGCCCCGGGAGCCACCGCAGTGGCCGTCGGGCTGTTCCTCGCCTACGTCGGGGCGATCACCGCCGCTGAGGGCCGTTTCCCCGCCTTGGACGCGTCGCACGTCGGTCTGGCATGGGTAGCGGCGTGGTTCGCCGGCGAGCGCGCCAGGTTGCGCCGCCAGCAGGTTGCCGACCTCCAGGAGCGGTCCGGCCGGGCCCAGCGCGACGCTGAGCGCGAACGCCTCCTCGCCGTCGCCGAGGAGCGGGCCCGGATCGCCCGCGACCTCCACGACTCGGCCGGCCACGCCATCAACGTGATCGCGGTGCGCGCCGGCGCCGCCCGACTCCGCCACGGCCGGGACCCCGAGCGCTCGCTGGCGGCCTTGGCCGCCATCGAGGAGCTTGCCCGCCAGACGGCGGCGGAGATCGACCTGTTCGTGGGGGCGCTGCGCGACGACAGTTCGGGCGACGACCCCGTCGAGGCCCCCGCCGGCCTCGCCTCGCTCGACGCGCTCGTCGCCCAGCACGCCGCCTCGGGTCTCGAGGTGACGCTCGGCCTTGCGGGCGAGCCACGCCCGCTCGGGCCCGGCGCCGACCAGGCAGCGTTCAGGATCCTCCAGGAGGCCCTCACCAACGCGGCCCGTCACGGGTCGGGCGCAGCCCGGGTCGAGCTGGGGTTCGGCGAGCGCGCCCTGGAGGTGACCGTGACCAACCCGCTGGCCGCAGGCACGACGATGCGCGCCAACGGCGGCCACGGGCTCGTGGGCATGTACGAGCGCGCCGCCCTGCTCGGCGGCGACCTCGAGGCCGAGCGCTCAGAGGGCATCTTCAGGGTCCGGGCCGTGCTCCCCTACGGGGGGCACGGCCCATGACCCGGGTGCTGGTCGCTGACGACGACGACCTCATGCGGGCGGGGCTGGTCGAGCTCCTGACCGCCGACCCGAGCATCGAGGTGGTCGGTGAGGCCGCGACGGGCCGCCAGGCGGTCGAGAAGGCGGGCCGGCTCATACCCGACGTCGTGCTCATGGACGTACGCATGCCCGACCTCGACGGGATTGAGGCGTCCCGGGCCCTCGCCCAGACCTCGCCGCAGGTCAGGATCCTCATCCTGACCACCTTCGAACAGGACGACTATGTGTTCGGGGCGCTGCGGGCTGGCGCCTCCGGCTTCTTGCTCAAGCGCTCGCGTCCTGAGGACCTGATCAGCGCCGTCCACGCGGTGGCGTCCGGCGACTCACTGCTCTCCCCGTCGGTGACCAGGAGGGTGATCGATCGCCTCGCTCGCCAGCCTGCCCCCGCTTTCCCCGACGACAGCCTGCTCCAGCACCTGACCGTGCGGGAGCGGGAGGTCCTGGGCCTGATGTCGCGTGGTCTGACCAACCGCGAGATCGCCGCTGCACTGGTCGTAGAGGAATCGACGGCGCGAACCCACGTCAAGCGCACGCTGATGAAGCTTGGCCTGCGTGACCGCGTCCAGGCCGTCATCTTCGCCTACGAGACGGGCATCAACGCCGTTGAGCCGCCCCGGCGGTCGTAAGCCCGGGCAGCCACCGGCGATGACGGTGGGTCGGAGCCGCGAGAGCAGACCGTGATCAATGACGCACGGCATCGGGCGCAGAGAACCGCCACGAAGCGATCAACTTCACACTGCGGAACTGACGCCGGTAGTCGCCGTCGCACCCGGCTGCCTCAGTGGCACGGCGAGCCCGTCAGGGCCGTGGGCGGCGAGCGGCGGCGTTCCGCCGGGGAGACTGCTCTGCGCCGGCGGCAGTGGCCGCCAGCCGGCTGAGCTCGAGGACGGCGATGCTCCCGCCACCGGGACGCTCGTCAAGAGAAACGCGGCCGCCGTGGAGGTCGGCGACGCGCTGCACGATGGCCAGGCCGAGGCCCGAGCCGGGCCGGCTGCGCGCCCCGGGGGCGCGGAAGAAGCGGTCGAAGACGAAAGGCCGGTCGGCGGCGTCGACCCCGGGGCCGCGGTCGCGGACCTCGACCCGGCCGCCGCCGGCGAGCGAACCGAAGTCGGCGTCGTCCCACTTGCCGGGGTCGTCGGACGTGACGATCACGCGCGCCACGCCTTCGAGCAGCAACGACTGGACGACCTCGGGCACGGCCATCT
>JBOGID010000144.1:0-14162 GCA_050742295.1 Acidimicrobiales bacterium
CCCGGGACCGGGCCGCCCTCGTGGGCCTGTTCATCATCGCCCTCATGGTGCTGGCCTGCCTGCTGGCCCCCTGGATCGCGGCCCACGACCCCATCCAGACCAACCTGACGTCGGAGGGCCGCTTCCAGTCGCCCACGTGGGGCCACCCCTTCGGCACCGACGAGGTGGGGCGGGACGTGTTCGCCCGGATCCTGCACGGCGGCCGCCTGTCGCTCGGGATGGCTCTGTCGGCGACGGCCGGCATCACGGTCGTCGGGATCGTCCTCGGCCTGGCCGCCACCTTCTACGGACGCTTCGCCGAGACGGTCGTCATGCGCACGGTGGACGTGCTGCTGGCCATGCCCACCCTCATCCTCGCCCTCGTCATCGTCGGCCTGCTGGGCCAGGGCCTGCGCAACCTGATCATCACCATCATCTTCGTGCAGTGGCCCCGCTACGCCCGCCTCGTGCGGGGCATGGCCCTCAAGGTGCGGGCCGCCGACTTCGTGGAGGCGGGACGGGCGGCCGGCGCGGGCAAGACGAGGTTGATCCTCCGCCACATCCTGCCCAACCTGATCGGGCCCGTTGTCGTGTTCAGCACGGTGGACATGGGCGCAACCCTGCTGGCCGTGTCGGGCCTGTCGTTCCTCGGGTTCGGGGTCGCACCGCCCACCGCCGAGTGGGGGGCCATGCTGTCCGAGGCCCGCTACCAGATCGACCGGGCCCCGTTGCTGCTCGTCTTCCCGGGCGCCGCCATCAGCCTGGTCGTGCTCGCCTTCAACCTGGCCGGCGACGGCCTCCGCGACCTCCTCGACCCCCGCACCCAGGCCGCGCCGCCGCAGCGCCGGCGGTTCGTGCGCAAGTCAGCGGCCAGGACCGAGATGCAGCCGGCCAAGGCGGCCGACGCCCTCGTGAAGCCGGCCGCCGCCGCCGGCCCGCCGTAAACGGGCTTCGGCTCAGCCCGCCTGCTCGGCCAGTTGGGCGAGGGCCTTCAGGGGGCCGACGACGATGAGCAGGTCGCCGGTGGCCAGGACGTCTTCGCCCCGGGGCGGGACCACGACCTGGCCGTCGCGGCCTTTCACGGCCAGTATCATCACGCTCTCATACGGCGAGCAGGCGTCCCGGACGGTGGCCCCGGCCAGCGGCGAATGGCCGCCCACCACCAGTTCCTCGATGCGCAGGTCGGGCGAGACGCTGACCATGTCCACGAACTCCAACATGGCGGGCTGACGGGCCAGCGCCGCCATGCGGGTGCCGCTCAGCCGGTAGGGCGAGACGACCCGGTCGCTGCCGGCCCGGCGCAGGGCCTCCACCGACTCCGCCGACGAGGCCCGGGCGATGATGAACAGGTCGGGGTTGCGGGCCCGGGCGAGCAGGGTGATGTAGACGTTGACGGCGTCGGAGTCGACGGCGCACAGGAGGGCCTTGGCCCGGGTGATGCCGGCCGCCTCCAGCACGTCGTCCTTGGTCGGGTCGTCGATCAGGTAGGGAACGCCCGCGTCGGCCAGCTGCGGCTCCAGGGACGCGTCGTGCTCGACGACGGCCACGTCCTCACCCTGGCTGAGGAGCTCCTCGACGGCGGCTCGACCTACCCGGCCGAACGCGCACACCACGTAGTGGCCCCGCAGGGCGTCGATCCGCTGGCGCATGCCCCTCCTCCTGAACGACCGGCCAAGCTCGCCGCTGGCGACCAACCCCGTCAACACCGCCAGCAGGGTGAAGACGGCCACCATGCCGATCACGACCACCGACAGGGTGAAGATCCGCCCGCCCGTCCCCAGCGGCTCGATCTCGCCGAAGCCCACCGTGGTCAGGGTCGTGACCGTCATGTAGACGGCGTCGACGAACCCGAACCCCTCCAGCACCATGTACCCGGCGGTGCCGTAGACCACGGCGAACCCGAGCAGCGTGACCGGCAGCCGCACCGGGGACGCGAGCAGGCGCAGCCTCGCCTCGTGCCGGTCCTTCCCTCGTGCCGCGATGGCGCATTCTGCCCGTCGGGCCGGCCCGCCGTCCGAGCCCGCCCTACACGGCGATGCGCAGGAGGCTGGCCAGGCTGCTCACCAGCGCGTCGAGGTCGAGCGTCTTGTCCAGCAGGCCGAGGGTTTGGTCGAGCTGGGCCGCCGTCACCTCGTCGCGGTCGATGGCGGTGAGCAGCACTACGCCGGCCGAGGGCACGGCCAGGCGGATGCCGGGCAGGGCCTGGAGGCCGTTCATGCCCGGCATGTTCACGTCGAGCACGACCAGCTCGGGCCGGTGGCGGGCGGCGGCGGCGATGGCCTCCTGGCCGTCGGAGGCCTCGGCCACGACCTCGAACTGGCCGTCCAGCTCCATGGCCAGGCGGATGGCGGCCCGCAGCTCGGCCCGGTCATCCACCAGCAGGGTCCGCACCGGGTGGCGGCCGCCGAACCCGCCCGGGCCCAGCCCGGCCGCCCCCAGGAACGTGGCTGCGGGCGTGAGCCAGGCGTTCACGTTGTCGTAGGACTCGGGCCGCCGCCAGTTGAACCCCTGGGCCAGGTCGCACCCCAGCGCCGTGAGGTGCTCCAGCTGCTCCAGCGTCTCCACGCCCTCGGCCACCGCCTCGAGCCCGAGAGCATGGGCCAGGCTGATGACGCTGGTCACGATGGCCGTGTCCTGGTCGTCCTTGCCCAGGCCGGCCACGAACGACCGGTCGATCTTGAGCTGGTCGACGGGGAAGCGCCGGAGGTAGCTCAACGACGAGTAGCCGGTCCCGAAGTCGTCGATGGCGACCCGCAGGCCAAGCGCCTTCAGCTGCTGGAGCTTGAAGATGGCGGCCTCGGTGTCCTCCACGGTGGCCGACTCGGTGATCTCCAGCGTCAGCAGGCGGGGGTCGAACTCCGACTCGGCCAGGGCGATCTCCACCTCCTGCAGCAGGCCGGGGTGCTGGAGCTGGCGGGTCGATACGTTGACCGACATGCCGAACGGCGCGCGTTGCGGATGCGCCCGCTGCAGGCGGCGGCCCTCCCGGCACGCCTGGCGGATCGTCCAGGCGCCGATGGGGACGATCAGGCCCGACTCCTCGGCCACCTCGATGAACTCTGCGGGCGACAGCAGGCCCCGAACCGGGTGGCGCCACCGCAGCACCGCCTCGAAGCCGACCACGTCGCCCGTGCGCAGGGCGACGACGGGCTGGTAGAAGGCCTCCATCTCGTCGCACTGCACGGCCCACTGCAGGTCGGTCTTGATCGTCACCCGCTCCAGGGCCTTCTGCTGCATCGACGGCTCGAACACCTCGTAGCGGCCCTTGCCCCTGGCCTTGGCCACGTACATGGCGGCGTCGGCCCTGCTGAGCAGCTCGCCCGCGTCGGCGCCGCCCCCGGTGCCCGACGCGGCCAGGCCCACGCTCGTGCGGGCGTGCACCTGGTGGCCGCCGAGGTCGAAGGCGGGCGCCATGGCGGCCAGGACCCGCTCGGCCACCCGCCGGCCCTGGGCCTCGTCCGCCCCCTCCAGGAGGATGGCGAACTCGTCGCCGCCCAGCCTGGCCACCGTGTCCTGGGGACGCACGCACGTCATCAGGCGCCGGGCCACGCCCTTCAGGAGCTGGTCGCCAGCGGCGTGGCCCATGGAGTCGTTGATGCCCTTGAAGTCGTCGAGGTCGAGGAAGATCACGGCCCCCTCGGCGCTGGACCGGCGGGCCAGGCAGTGCTCGATGCGATCGGTGAACAGGCCCCGGTTGGCCAGGCCCGTCAGGTCGTCGTGCAGGGCCCGGTCCCGCAGGGCGTCCTCCAGGGCCCGCCGCTCCCCCACGTCGCGGCTGTTCAGCACCAGGCCCCGCACGCTCGGGTCGCCGTGCAGGTTGTTCAGGGCCGTCTCGACGTAGCGCCAAGAGCCGTCGCGGTGGCGCAGCCGGCACTCGACAAGGGGCCGCACGGGCCGCCCGGTAGCCGCCTCCTCGATCACGCTGAGGAGGGTCGGGGCGTCCTCGGGGTGCACCCAGTCGACGAACGGGCGGCCCAGGTGTTCCTCGGCGTCGTAGCCGAACACGCGGCGCACCGACGAGCTCTGGTAGGTCGTCACGCCGTGGCGGTCGACGATGGTGATCACGTCCGACGAGTTCTGGGCCAGCGAACGGAAGCGGGCCTCGGTGCCGGCCACGTGCTCCAGGGCGGCGCCGGCCAGGGCGGTGATGTACCCCGCCATGCGGACCTCGTCCTCGCTGAACAGGTCGCCGATCTGGTGGTGGACGACCGACAGGCAGGCCACGGGACGGCCCTCCACGTAAATCGGCGCGCACAGGACCGACCGCAGGCCCAACAGCACCACGCTGTCGGTGGCCTTGTTGGCCAGCCCCTCGCCAGAGACCAGCGGGGTGCGGGCGTCGACGGCCCGCCGCACCAGCGAGTGGCTGACCTCGCCGTCGGCCGACGACACGAGCGGGTCGCCGTTGGCGTCGATCATCACCAGCGAGCAGCGCTCGCCCCGCAGGAGGGTCACCGCTGCCTCGACCACGGCCGAGTGCACGGCGTCGGCGGACGGCGCCGACGCGATCTGGCGGCCGGCGTCCAGGATGCCGTCGAACCGGTCTGCCAGGGAGAGATTCTCGGTGACGGGGTTGGCCGCCCGAGCGGACTCGTCCTCGGTCGGGGGCACGAGGGCCCGTAGGTCGGCGTCCGCCTGCTCGGCCACGTCGGCCGCGCCGGGCCAGCCCAGGTTCAGCCCCACCCGGCCCCAGGCCTGGCGGGTCAGGGCGTGCTCGTAGCGGGCTCCCTGGCGGTCGGCCTCGGTCAGGCCGGCGCTGAACAGCCGCCGGGCCCGCCAGCCGTTCCCCCGGATGGCCGCCATCAGGCCCTGCTCCCGGAGGGCGTGGGGGCGGTTGTTGCGGTAGTCCCGCGAGTTCACCCGGGCCCGGCGCGCCACCTCGGCGGCCCTGTGCACCTGGGCCCGGCGGGTGATCGACCGGAACGGGGGCGCCGTCTCGACCCGCAGCCGCAGGGCGGTGGCGAGCCACGGCAGGACGGGGGCCACGTACTCCTGGCGCAGCCCGGCCCGCCGCACGATGACGGCCGCCTCGTCCAGCACGGCCACGGCGGCGTCGATCTCGCCGGCCGCGATCAGCCGCACCCCCTCCGCCACCCGCACCTCGGCGGCGGTGTGGGCGTCCTCGGTCTTGGTGGCCAGCCGGGACGCGATCAGCTCGGCGGGCACGTCGCCGGCGGTCGAGCGCGACCAGCCGCTGAGGGCGATGCCGGCCGCCGTCTGGTCGCCGATGGTGGTCGCCGCCGCGTGCAGGTCCTGGGAGATCTCGGCCGCCCGCCTCAGGTCCCCGAGGCGGTAGTAGGCGAAGGCCATGTGCCAGGTGGCGGTGTTCCGCTCCCAGCGGTCGCCCGTCCGGTCGAGCAGGCGGATGGCCTCCTCGCAGCGGGCGATGCACTCCTTGTGCTTAGACGCGCTGTACAGCACGGCCCCGTAGAAGCTGAGGGACTGGCCCTGGCCCCACACGTCGCCGTGGTCCTTGCGGATGGCCAGGGAACGCTCGGCGTAGGCGATGCCCCGGCGGTACCACGGGACCATGGTCATGACCGGCGCGTGCTCGGAGTAGGCCTGGGCCAGGGCGGGCGAGGGCGGGTAGCGCTCGGCCAGGTTCATCTCCCGCAGGTGGGCCCACCCGCACGGGACCTTGCCGGCGTGGAACCAGTAGACGTAGGCCAGCCGGCTGTAGATGCGGATGGCGAGGAACTCCTCGTCCGCCCCCTCCGTACTGCGGCGGCCACAGAAGAGCCGGGGCAGCACGGTGTGGAAGATCTGGACGACGACCTCCTTGAGCAGCAGGGGCAGGAAGCCCAGCGTGGTCGTGGGGACCCGCCCGGCCAGTTGGCGCAGGGCCCCCTCCAGGTGGCGGCGGGCCTCGCGCTGGTCGCCCCGCTTGAAGGCGACGTCGCCCAGCTTGCACTCGATGGCGGCCCGCCGCGCCTTGCCCTTGACGTTGGCGGCCGCCTCCTGGAGATAGGCCGTGGCCTGGTCGTACTCGCCCTGGAGCGTCAGCACGTCGGCCATCCCCTCGGCCACCTGGGCCCGGGTGGCGGCGTCGCTGGCGGTGGCCCGTTCCGCGATCCGGTAGTGGGCGGCCGCCGTCTCGAGGTCGTGGCGGGCCCGGGCGTCCTCGGCCGCCCCCAGGGCGTAGGGCAGGGCCCGGTCGCTGCGGCCGCCGGCGTCGAAGTGGTAGGCCAGCTCGTAGGGGCGGTTCTCGTTCTTGACCTCGAGGCGCAGGGCGGCCCGCAGGTGCAGGGCCCGGCGTTCGGCGTCGCTGAGGCGGCCGAGCAGCGCCTCGCGCAGCTTGTCGTGACGGAAGGAGCAGTGGTTGGACAGCTCGTCCACCCACAGGATCCGGCGCTGGGCCGCTTCCTTGAGGGCGGCGGCGACCGGCTCCGCCTCCTGGCCGGCCAGCTCCACGGCCAGGGCCAGGTCGAACTGCTTGCCCAGCACGGCGCCCACCGACAGCAGGCCGAGGGCCTCGGCCGAGAGCAGCTCCAGCCGCCGCACCAGGAACAGGGCGGCCCGCCGGGACGTCTGGGCCGACGCCAGCTGGCCCTGGTTGACCTGCCACCCGTCGCTCGCCTCCACCAGGGCACCGGACTCGACAAGCCCCCGCAGGACGGCCGAGGCCATGAACGGGCTGCCTTCCGACAGCTGGGCCACCACGTCGACGGCGGCGGGCGGGAGCGGGCCGGCCATCGACTCCGCCAGGCTGCGCACGTCGGCGGCCGCAAACGGCGCCAGCTCGAACTTGGCCGCGGTCGGGATCGCCCGCAGCAGGTTGTCGGGGCCGACCTCCTCGGTCCGGAAGGCGGCGATGATGACGGTGTTGCCGCCGTTGATGGCGCCCGACGCGGTGGGCTGCACCCGTTCGGCCCACGCCGCCAGCAGGCGGAGGCTGAGGCGGTCGGCCCACTGGCAATCGTCGAGGATGATCACGGCCGGGCGCCCGGGGTCCCCGAGGGCGTCGAGCAGGGCGGCCAGGGCGGCCACGCTGCGGACCTCGCCGTAGGCCTCGGGCCCCAGGTCCTCCGCCCCTTCGGGGGTGAGCACGGGCGCCAGGGCGGGCAGCACACCGGCGGCGGCGGCGGCGCGGTCCCCCAGGCGCTGGCGGAGGGTCTCGGCCTTCTCCGGGTTGTCGGCCGCAGCCGCCACGACATCGGCAGCCACCCCCTCCAGGACCTGGAACGGGCGCTTGGCGGCCTGGTCCACGCCCTGGCCCCTCACGATCCACGCGTCGTGGCCGACCCGCTGGGCCAGCTCGTCGAGCAGGCGGGTCTTGCCGCCGCCCGACTCCGCCTCCAGCAGCACCAGGCGGCTGCGGCCCTGCGAGGCCTGCTCGACCAGGCCGGTGAGCAGCAGCAGCTCGGCCGAGCGGCCCACGAACGACGGCTCGGTGAGGGCCTGGCGGCGGTCGTGCAGCCCGATCACCACGGGCGGGTCGGTGATGCCGCGCCGCATGCCGGACTCCAGCGCCTCCAGGTCGGCCAGCACCGCCCCCGCCGACTGGTAGCGCTCGTCGGGGTCCTTGCGCAGCAGGCGCTGGACGATGGCGTCGAGGGCCCGCGGCACCTCCTTGCGGACGCTCCGCAGCGTTGCCGGAGGGACGCTCAGGTGCTGGCGGATGACCTCGCCCACGTCCCGACCGTCGAACGGGGGCCGCCCGGCCAGGCACTCGAACAGCAGGACACCCACGGCGTAGAGGTCGGCCCGCTCGTCCACGGTCGTGCCGCCCAGGGCACCCGCCGCCTCGGGCGCGAGGTAGCGGACGGTGCCCACGGGCTCGTCGCGGATGGCGGGGTCGAGCCAGGCGCTGCGGGCGAAGCCGAAGTCGATGAGCACGGCCTGGCCCACGGGCTCGGACTCGTCGACGATCACGTTGGCGGGCTTCACGTCGCGGTGCAGCACCTCGCCGTCGTGGGCGTGCTGCAGGGCCCGCAGGACCGCGGCCCCGACCCGCAGGGTGGACGCCACTGACAGGGCCCCCGTGGTCGCGAGCCGTTCCTGGAGCGCGATGCCGGGCACGAACGGCTGCACCAGGTAGAGCAGGTTCTGGTCCCGGCCCACCGTGACCAGTGGCCGGAAGTCGGGAGTCTCCAGCCGGCGCAGGATGAGGGCCTCGTGGGAGACGCGGAGCCGCACGGCCGATGACACCGAGGCGGCGTCGACCGTCTTGATGACCACGTCGGCTTCCCGCTCCAGGTCGACGCCCGCGTAGGTGCTCACCCCCTGGCCGCGCTTGAGCAGGCGCGCGCAACGGAAGCGCCCCGCCAGCACGAGACCTTCGTCTGTGGTCAGCTGAGCCCCCTTCCGGCTACTTCGACCCTGTTGATACTTCCGGGTAGGTATCGGCGGACCGCAATGGTGACTAAAGGGAATGCCGACTGAAGGGGTAGAAGGGAGGCCGTGATCAAAGGGATCGGACGTGACGAGGTCCAGCGGCTGGTCGCGGGCGGCGCCCAGCTGGTGGAGGTGCTGGAACGGAAGCAGTACGAGGCGGCCCACCTGCCGGGCGCCATCCACCTGCCGGCGTGGGAGCTGACGCGGGACCGGGCCGCCGCCGAGCTGGACCCGTCCCGGCCCGTCGTCGTGTACTGCTTCGACTCCCTCTGAGACCTCAGCCCGCGGGCAGCGTGGCTGCTCGAGCTGTACGGCTACGACCCGGTCTACGACTACGTCCTCGGCAAGGTCGACTGGATGGCCTTCGGCCTGCCCGTCGAAGGCACCCGCGGCCCGTACGTGGGCTCGGCCCTGGTCGACGTGGCCACGTGCCGTCCCGATGAACCGGTGTCTTCCGTGGACGGCCACGCCGCCGTCGTCACCGGCGAACGGGTGGTCATCGGCGAGGTCACCGCCGAGGCGCGGCGCGGCGCCGACGCCGGCCTGCGTGGCCCGAACGCAGTGGAAGGTGCCACGGTGATGGACGTGATGGAGGTCGTGCCCGACACGCTGCGCCCGAGCGTGCTGCTCGACAAGCTGGACTCGCGCGCCGCCGGCCGGCTGGTCACGACCCCCGACGGCGAACTGCTTGGCGCTGTCGACCCCTCGGTCCTGCCACCTCACGAGCACACGCACTGACCACGCTTCCCGATGTCGTGGTGGGGGCGGGCCACAACGGGCTCATCGCGGCGTGCTACCTGGCCCGGGCGGGGCGGGACGTGCTGGTCCTCGAAGCCCTCGACCGGCCGGGCGGGGGGGCGTGGACGGCCGAGACGGTCCCCGGCTACCGGTTCGACCTGCACTCGGTGGCCCACAACCTGATCAACATGACCGACATCCCGGCCGAGCTGGACCTGGCCGGGGCGGGGCTCACCTACCAGGAGATGGACCCCTTCTCGATCGCGGTCATGGAGGACGGGCGCCGCGTCCGCTTCTTCCGCTCCGTCGACGCCACCGTCGAGTCCATCGCCGAGACCGACCGGGCCGAGGCCGACGCCTACCGGCGGTTCATCGAGGTGGCGATCCCGGTCGTGAAGGCCGTCCTGCCCGCGGTCAGGGGCGAGGCGAGCCCCCGCCAGCTCCCGGGCCGGGCCGGCAACCTCTTCCAGGCCATGCGGCGCCACCCGGCCGTGCTGCGCGACCTCCTCGGGCCCTACGACGCCCTCTTGCGCCGCTCGCTGCGTTCCGACCTGACGCGCGGTCCGGTGGCCGCCTTCGCGGCACACGCCGGGGTGGGCCCCCACGAGCGGGGCAGCTCGATGTTCGCCTTCTGGCAGGCCGCCTACCACCTGTTCGGCCAGTGGCACGCCCGGGGCGGCGCCAAAGGCCTCACCGACGCCCTCCTGCACCGGCTGGCGGCGCTCGGCGGCCAGGTCCGGTGCGATGCGCCCGTGGCCCGCATCGACGCCCGAGACGGCCGGGTGCGGGCCGTGATCCTCGACAGCGGCGAGCGCATCGAGGCCGCCCACGTCGTCACCGCCCTCGACCCCAAGGTGGCCCTGCTCGAACTGCTCGACCCGCCGCTTGACGGGAAGGTGGGCGCCGACCTGGCCGCGGCCCGGCGCAGCAACGTGGTGCAGGCCGTCGTCCACGTCGCCACCGACCGGCTGCCCGCCTACCCCGACGCCCGGCCCGGCGACTGGAACGGGCTCCAGAGCTTCGTCGACCGCCTCGACGACCTCGGCGCGGCGTGGCGGACGGCCGAGGCCGGCGGCCTGCCCGACCCTCCCCCGCTCTACACCTTCACCACCTCGGCCATCGACCCGACGCTGGCCCCGCCCGGCCACCACACCGTCTACCTGGCCTCCCCCGCCGCCCCCGCCCGTCTCGAAGGCGGGTGGGACGCCTGCCGCGACCGGTTCGTGGAGGCCAGCATCGAGGTCATCGCCCGCCGCGCCCCCGGCTTCCGGGACTCCATCCAGGGCGTTTACGCCTGGAGCCCGGACCGGATGACGCAACAGGGACTATGGCCTGGTGCGCATCCCATGCACCTGGATATCACCCTCGACCAGCTCGGCCCACTCCGCCCGACCCGCGCCCTGGGCCACCACCGCACCCCAGTCGAAGGCCTGTACCTCTCCGGCGCCGGCACCAACCCCGCCGGCGGCATCTGCGGAACCCCGGGCCGCCTGGCCGCCGAGGCCCTCCTCGCCGACGCCGCCTCCCCCCGGTGACCGCTCCGGCCATTCGCCACAGAAAGGCGCCGAGACCCCACGCATAGCGGTCTCAACCGGCGGACAATGGGTCGCATGACCCGCTGGTGCCCGAACTGCCGGGCCGGCTGGCCCGACGGCAGAACGACCTGCGGCGCCTGCATGGCCCAGTTGGTGGACGACCTCAACGCCACCGTCACCTGTCCCCACTGCGACCGGGCCTGGCCCGCCCGGATGCAGTCCTGCCCCGAGTGCTTCGCCGAGCTCCGACCCGACCCCGATGCGGCCGCCCTCGGCCTCACCGACCTGCTCGTCGAGAAGCACCGGCTCCCCCGGCCCGCCGACATCGCCGCCTTCGCCGAGGGCCCGGAGTGCACGTTGCTCCGCGGCGAGCCGGGCTCGTCCCTGGTCTATGTCGGCCCGCTGGACTGGATGGAGGCCTACGTCCGCCCCGCCTGGCCCGCCGACCGCTCGGACATCGCCGCCGTCCCACCCCTGGCGTGCTGCGACATCGACGGCGCCGTGCTGTTCCGCCTCGTCGAACACGACGGCGGGGTGCAGGCCACCGAGCCCGACGGCACGCCCCTCGCGACCTACGCGCCACGGCGCGATGAGGTCGAGGTCGGCAATGAGACCGGCGACCCCGTGGCCCACCTCCGCCAGGCCCTCGGCGGCTGGGAGCTCATCCAAACCGGCACCGGCACCCACCTCGCCGACCTCATCGTCACCGAGATCGAGCTCGGTGGCACCCACACCGACGACCAGTGGGCGCTGCGCATCCGCCACGACCTGCCGCTGAAGCCCTACGCCGCCGTCGCCCTGCTCCTGGCGGGCAAGGTGCTGCTCGGCCTGGCCCGGCCCCGGTCGAAGTCCTTGACGCACGAAACTGTTACTTGAAATGATGTAACGGTCGGAGTAAGGTCGGTCCCTGGTGGAAGAACCCGACATCTCCCCGGGGATGACCGTCGACCGGCTGGCCCAGCGGGCCAGCACCACGACGCGCAACGTCCGCAACTACCAGACCCAGGGCCTGCTTCCCCCACCCAAGCTGGTGGGTCGGGTCGGGTACTACGACGAGGGCCACCTGGGCCGGCTGCGGCTGATCGCCCAGCTCCAGGGCCAGGGCTTCTCCCTCGCCGGCATCGCCGAGCTGCTCAAGGCGTGGGAGGAGGGCCGCAGCCTGGCCCACCTCCTCGGCTTCGAGCAGGTCCTCACCGCCCCGTGGACCGACGAGCAGCCCGAGTTCTGGACCCTCCAGGACCTGCTCGAGCTGTTCCCCGAGGCGGCCGAGAAGCCCGAACTGGGCATCCGGGCCATGAACCTCGGCCTGATCGTCCCCCAGGACGACGGCTTCCTCGTCCCCAGCCCCAGCCTCCTCCGCGCCGGCGCCGAACTGGCGGCTGTCGGCGTCCCCCTCCCCGACACCCAGGACGCCCTGGCCGCCCTCCGCGACGACATGTCACGGATCGCGGCCCGGCTCGTCGGCATGTTCGAGAAGTACGTCTGGAAGCCCTACGTCGAGGCGGGCATGCCTCCCGAGCGGCTCCCCGAGGTCACCGAGGCACTGCGGCGCATGCGGCCCCTGGCCGCCAGCACCGTGCAAGCGACGCTGGCTCAGGCCATGCAGCAAGCAACGGCGGCATCCACGGCGGCATCTGCGCTGTGGTCCGCCAACGAGCGCGACCGCACCGCTTCCAACGCTCGAGAGGTGAGCTGATGTTCGAGTACACCCCCAACTGGACCGAGTGGATGTACGTGTTCGCCCCGTTGCAGATCTACTGCATCATCGTGATCGTGCTCGCCTGTTACGGCGATCACGGCAGCGAGGGCAATGTGCTCAAGATCTTCTTCAAGCGCATCTCCGACTGCCTGGAGAAGTGGACCGGCTACCAGGGCTGGGTCATGGCGGGTGGGCTCACCGGACTGCTCATGCTGGGCACGGCCGCCATCGGCTTCTACTGGGACGTCGCCTTCCATGTCGACAACGGCCGTGACAACCAACTCTTCACGCCGTCGCACACCATGATCGTGATCGGGTTGGCGGGGCTGGTCTTCGCCGCCACCATCGCCGTCCTGTTCGCCTCTCTCGACAAGGCCGACGTGGCGCTGAAGGTCGGTCCCGTGCACGTGCCGTGGACGGCGCTCACGCTGGCCGTGTTCGGGTTCGGCGGGCTCGTCGCCTTCCCCTTCGACGCCATGTGGCACGAGGCCTACGGCGTCGATGTCACCTTGTGGAGCCCGTCCCACATCCAGTTGGTGATGGGAGCCTCGCTGGCGACCGTCGTCCTCTGGTTGATGATCCGTGAGGGGGGCATCCGCCAGGAGCCCACCCTGCTGGGCCGTGGCATCCAGGTCACCATGTTCGGGGCCATCCTCGTGGGGCTGTCCACCTTGCAGGGCGAGTTCGACTTCGGCGTGCCCCAGTTCCAGGTCCTCTACCTGCCCATCCTGATCGCCGTCGCCGCCGGCATAGGCCTGGTGCTGGGCCGCCTGGCCCTCGGCCCGTGGGGCGCCGTGAAGACCGTCCTCGCCTTCCTCATCATCAGGTCCTGCATCTCGCTGCTGGTGGCGGGGCCGTTCAACATGACGTTCCCGAAGTTCCCGCTCTACATCGTGGCGGCGCTGGCGGTGGAGGGCGTCGCCTACCTGATCGGCACCCACAACCGGCTGCTGTTCGCCGCCGCTGCGGGGGCCGCGGCCGGCACGGTGGGTGTGTTCGCCGACCTCATCTACCTGTCCGCCCTGAGCCCGGTGGACGCCGGTTCGGCCCTGCTGCCCAAGGCGGCCCTCTTCTCCCCCATCGCCGGCATCGCCGGGGCCCTGCTGGGAGCAGCACTGGCCCGGCCCATGCCGCTGCCTGTGGGAGGCATGCGGGCCCCGGCGGCGGCCGTCGCAGCCGCCGGGCTCGTGCTGGTCGGCGTCCTCCTCTACCCCCTGCCCCGGAACGTCGGCAACGTCCAGGCCGAGATCTTCACCAAGGACGCCGGCAACGGCCGGGTCACGGTCGAGGTTCAGCTCACGCCGGCCGATGCCGCCGACAATGCCACCGCCTTCGGGCTCCAGGCCTGGCAGGGCGGCGCCCCCACCATCGGGTCCGCCTTCGAGAAGGTGGGGCCGGGCCGCTACGTGTCGGCCCGGGCCGTGCCCGCCTCCGGGCGGTGGAAGACGGTGATCGGCCTGCAGCGCAGCGACGAGGTCATGGCCGCCCCCATCTACCTGCCCGCCGACCCCGAGATCGGCGCCCCCGAGGTGCCGCTCGTGGCCCAGAAGACGGAGCCCTTCGCCCGCAACACGACGTGGCTGCTGCGGGAGACGAAGCCGGGTGCCGCCTTCGCCGCCAACGCCGCCTACACCGGGGTCGGGGTCGTCATCCTCGCCTGGATTGGCCTCTACGCCCTCTGCGCCATCAAGCTCACCCCGACCGACGAGGAGGCGGCGTACGCCCGTTCCGGCGACGGCGACAGCTTCGGCTTCGGCGGCCCGCCGCCGCCCCCCGTCCGGCCCCAGCCGTCGCCCGTCGTGGTGCCCGAGCGCCAGAGCGTGGGCGCCAGCAGCTGGGGCTGGGGCGAACGCTTCTCCGGCAACTGACCCCCCCGC
>JBOGID010000145.1:0-3476 GCA_050742295.1 Acidimicrobiales bacterium
GTCATCGTGGGCGCCTCCGCTTTCCCCGACGTTGGGGGCCCCACAGGGCGTTCTCTCGCCGGAGAACCTCGCGCGTCCCCGTCCCGGCTCCGATGAGCCACACGGGCCGCCGCTTTTCGGCACGTTGGCGACCCCACAGGGCGTTTTTCTCGCCGGACAGGCGGGGGCGGTGTGCGGCGGGGGCGGCGGTCAGCGCCATGTGTCGCCCTGTTCGGTGACCACGACGATGCCGCCGGGCTGGTCGGGGCTGGGAAGGGTGGCCCGTCCGGGGGCGCTGGCGGCGGCCAGGCGGTGGATCACGTCCGACGTGGTGTTGACGGGGCCGGTGACGGGCCCGGGCCGTTCGGCGGTGGCCAGGACGACCAAGTAGCCGCGCCGCAGTCCTTCGTCGGCGTACCAGGCGGCGCGGCCCGCGGCCCGCTCGGCAGCGACGCCGCCGCTGCTCAGGTCGAGGACGACCATCAAGCGTGGGGCGCCCGTCTCCTCGACCTCCTTCACGACGAGGTCGCCGGCCAGGTCGCGGGCCGTGGCGCGCCAGTGGACCTTCCGCATCGGGTCGCCGGCCACGTAGGGGCGGACACCGCGCACGAGGTCGCCGGTGGGCGCGGGCCGGGCCTGGCCCTCTCCCCAGGTGCGGTACAGCTCGGGGAAGTGCTCGGCCGCGGGCACGGGGCGGGGGCCGACGTAGAGCGGCCGTCGCAGGGGCACAGTGCGGCGCCGGGCGCACGCCACCACCCCGGCCAGCCCCCGCCCGACGACCTCCACGCCGACGGCGTCGAGGACCTCGCGCCTCGCCGCCGTACCGCCCACGTCGCTGGTGTCGGGCACGTCCACCCCCCGGCTCACCGTGCCGAACGTCAGCACGCGGACGTCGAGGTACTGCCGAGGGCCGCGCACCTCGAGCCGGATCGCCACGGTGTCGACGACGGTGGCCTCCGGCGGGTTGGCGGTGACCAACAGCTGGACGCGGCCGCTGGCGACGACGGCCCAGACGATGTCCACGACGGCGGCCGCCAGGGTCGCGGCGCAGACGAACAGGCTCAGGCGTGAGCCCGTGCTCTGCCACATCGTCCACGTCAGGGCGGCGAGGAGCCCGGCGCCGGCGGCCGCCAGCGCGGGCCGCAGCTCGCGGTTCGACAGGGGGACCGGCTCGGGGAATGTGAGCGGCGGTGGCCCGGCCCGCGCCGACGTCTTGATCTCGGTCGTCATACGGGCGGCGCAGTCATACGGGCGGGGCGGGCACGGTGGCGAGCAGGTCGCGCACGACGGGCCGCACCGCCTCCGTGCCCCGGCGGGTGACGGCGCCCACCCGGTGGGCCAGGACGGGCACGGCCACCGCCTTCACGTCGTCGGGCGTCACGAAGTCCCGCCCGCCCACGGCTGCGAACGCCTTCGCCACCTGGAGCAGGGTGCGGGCGGCCCGGGGACTGGCGCCGTGGTCGACCTCGGGGTGGGACCGGGTGGCGGCGACGACGTCGAGGACATAGTCGGCCACGCCCGGGGCCACGTAGGTGCCGCCGGCGGCGGCCATGGCGGCGAGGAGGCTGGCGGGGTCGGTCACCGGCTTCAGGCGTTCGAGGGCGTCGGGGCCGCCGTCGCCGGCCAGCATGGCCCGTTCCGCGTCCCGGTCCGGGAGCCCGAGGGAGACCACGAGGGCGAAACGGTCGCACTGGCCCTCGACGAGGGGGAACGTCCCGACGTCCCCATAGGGGTTCTGCGTGGCGATGAGAAAGAACGGCTCGGGCAGATGGTGGGCCACCCCATCGACGGTCACGTGCCCCTCGCCCATGGCCTCCAGCAGGGCGGACTGGGCCCGGGGTGTGGCCCGGTTGACCTCGTCGACCAGCACCACGTTGTGGAAGATCGGGCCGGGATGGAAATCCCACGCCCGGCGCTCCCGGTCGTAGACGCTGACGCCGGTGATGTCGGCGGGCATGAGGTCGGCCGTGCCCTGCACCCGTCCCGCGTTGCCTCCGATCGAGCGAGCGATGCTCTTGGCCAGGAGGGTCTTGCCCACGCCGGGCACGTCCTCCAGCAGGACGTGGCCGCGGGCCAGCAGGCCGGCCACGACCAGGGCGATCTCGTCGCGCTTGCCCAGGACGACCGAGGCCAGGTTGTCGACCAGGGCCCGGGCCACGTTGGTGGCCACGAAGGTGGAGGGAACAGGGGCGGGGTTGCGGGTCATGTGAAGGCCTTTGCGCGTGCCGCCGGCTGCCGTGCCGCCGGGCTCAGCCGATAGTGTGCCGCACGATGGGCCAGTTGATACGGGTATCCGAACGGCCGGGCACCAAGCCGGGCACCGCCGTGTTCGACCTCAACCGCAGCCTGACGGGCATGGGCCACGAGCGCTACCGCTCGGTGGCCGACGCCGTGGGGGAGCGCCCGTGCGACGTGCTGGCCCGCCGCCTGTTCGAACGGTCGGGCGTGCGCTCGGTGCACATCTACTCGAACGTGGTGACGGTCGAGATGGCGTCGGGCGCGTCGACGGAGGGGCTCCTCCAGATCATCATCGACCTGTTCACCTACTACCGCCCCGGCGTCGAGGTGGTCGAGCCGGTTGCCGAGGAAGCCGGGTAGCGACTAGATGACCTCTGATCTTTGCTTCAGCCGCTTCGCGGCTGGGCGGCCGACTACCCGTGACCTGCATGTTTGCGTCCGCGGCCGAGCCGTCAGCCGCCGAATGAGGGCTTGATCAGCGGTCATCTAGCAGGCTGGTGTCATTCGCGATCGGCGCTGCGCGCCGAGGCGGCCGACCTACCCCTGACCAGCTCCTTTGTGTCACCGTGGGGCTTTCAACTGGGCGGTCGGCGGCCGGAGAGGGCTTAGACACCAGCCTCCTAGAAGGCTGGTGTCTTTCGCTTTCGACCCTTCGGGTCGATGCGGCCGACCTGCCTCTGACCTGCACCTTTGCGATGCAGAGCCGCCGCCAGCGGGGCGGTCGGCCGCCGAGGGAGGGCTTAGACACCAGCCTCCTAGGGCGAGAACAGGTCGGCGAGGGGAAGGGCGAAGGCGGGCAGGAGCGGTGAGGTGAGGGCGTCGCCATGCTCGACCTCGACAGCCTCGTCGAACTGGGGCTGGTCGGGGGAAGTCCGCCGGTAGACCAGGACGCTCCGGGACTCGGTGTCGACCAGCCACACCTCGTGAACCCCGCCCGACTCGTACCGGGCCAGCTTGCGCCCGATGTCCTTGCGCCCGATGTCGTAGCGCCAGGTTGACGGCGAGCGGACCTCGGCCACGATGTCGGGCAGGCCGTCGAGCCTGAGGTCGCCGGGGCCGGGACGGCGCTCCTCCCGCACCCACCACAGGTCGGGGGCGTAGACGTCGGCGGGGCCAAGGCGGAGGTCGACGGAATGTCGAGGGCGCTCGGGGGACGGCCCAGGCGCTCGGTCGCGAAGGCGAGCAGGAGGCGGAAGGTGTCCCGATAGGCCGCCACTGTGTTGGGGCTCGCCCCTCGCTGGGAGAGGAGCCGCTCGGTG
>JBOGID010000146.1:0-3492 GCA_050742295.1 Acidimicrobiales bacterium
CCCGGCGGGCGGGTCGCCACCGCGCCCCGAGCGCCCGGCCGGACCGGCCATCGGGTCAGCCCTTCAGTGCGTCGAGGGCCACGGCTGCGTCGCGGATCGGCTTGTAGCTGTCGTTGGTGGCGGCCACGAAGCCGTCGTAGTGCTGGGGAAGGATGGTGGCAGCCTGGGCTGGGGTCACCGAGACCAGCAGGTCCCGGATGCGGGAGACCAGGGGCGGGTCGAAGCCCTTGCGCACCCCGATGGCGTCGTTGGGCAGGGGGTCCGATGTCCACACCACCCGGTTGGCATCCGCCGCCAGCCTGCCGGTCTCGACCATGGCGTTGCGGTTGCGGTCGAAGTCGGTGGCGAAGTCGACCTGGCCCGAGGCCACGGCCAGCTCGTTGGCGGCGTGGGAGGCGCCCTCGGTGTAGCGGAAGTAGGTCTTGGGGTCGATGCCCCGCTGGCGGAACCAGAAGCTGGGGACCAGCCAGCCCGACGTCGAGCTCACCTCAGTGAAGGAGATGGACCTGCCCCTGGCGTCGTCGGGCCAGGTGTTCACCACCAGGTTGGGCCGGCCGACCACGATGGCGTGGTAGAGGGGCTTGCCGTCGTACTTCACGGTGGCGATGGCGTCGGCCCCCGAGCGGGCGTTGGCCAGCACGTAGCCGAAAGGGCCCATCCAGGCCAGGTCGAGCTGGTCGCTGCCGAGCGCGATGGAGATGCCGCCCCAGGAGTCCACCGCGGTGAGCTCGTGGGAGGCGCCGAGCTGGCCTGCCAGCCAGGCGAAGAAGGGCGCCCAGGCCGCCTTGGTATCGGTGCTGGTGGGCAGCAACGGGCCGACGCCGAACCGCAGCTTGGCGGGGACGGAGGCCTTGGCGCCAGGCGCCCCGGCGGCGGCAGGCCCGGCCTTGGGCCCGTCCGCCTTGCCGCACGCGGCCAGGACCAGGCCGCCGGCGCCGAGGGCGCCGGCGCCGAGCAGGAACCGGCGCCGAGAGAGCGGGGCCGGGCCAGGGGGAGCGGTCATGGGGGCGTCCTTTCGTCCGGATGGTTGTGAGTCACGGCGCCTCGTCGATGGGGCCGGGACGGCGGCCTCAGAACGGCCAGCACCGGGCCGCGAAGCGGCGATCGAGGCCCCACCGGCGGCCGGCAGGGTCGAGGGCGAGCAGGGCGAGGGGCACCAGCCCGAGGGGCTGCTCGGGCAGCCAACGATCGTTGGCGAAGTAGACGAAGAACAGGAACACCGCCGGGCCGAGGGCGAGTAGGGCGCCCAGGCGCGAGGCCAGCCCGGCGACCAGCAGCGCGCCGGCGGTGATCTCGACGGCGGTGAGGCCCCAGCCGAACAGGTCCCAGTGGGGGAGCACGAGGTCGTTGGTGATGCGCCCGACGAGGGGGAGCTGATGGCGGGCGTTGGTGTTGACCTCGGCGTCGAGGATGAAACGGGCGTCGCCCCGGTTGATGAGGTTGGCCACGTGGGGGCCGATCTCGATGCGGTGCAGGTCGAAGAGCTTGGCCAGGCCGTTGCTCAGGGACGTCATGCCGACGAGGATCCGGATCACGGCCATCCCCTGGCCGAGCTGGCGGGTGTCGACCGGCGTCAGCCCGCGCTGTTGGCCCGGTGGCGGCCGGCGGGGTGGTCATGGGTTGTTCCTCCTGGCCCGACCGGGCCGGCGTGGGGTCATGCTCAGCGGATGCCGAGGCGGGCGTCGTCGCCGGGGGGGCGGGCCTCGACGAGGCGGGCGAGGGCGGAGGCCGGGACGGCCAGGGGGTCGGTGGTTCGGGTCACCAGCAGGTCGGTGTCCAGGCGGCCGTCGCGCACGGTGGGCCCGAACGGGCTCCAGAACGCCCCGTCGGCGGTGATGGTCAGCTCGGGGGGGAGGTCGGCGACCGTGGCCTGCACCCCCATGTCGTTCGCCGCGGCCCGGCCCCGGCGCACCACCGGGCGCACGACGTGGTCCTCGTCGCTGACGCCCAGGGCGCGGTGGAGGGCGCACAGGCGGGCGCTTTCCTCCTTGCTGATCTCCGCCTCGGGGTCGAGCGTGGTGCCGATGCGGACGCGGACGCCCATCTCCACCAGGCGAGGTATGGCCTCGACCACCCGGGCGTGGTTGCCGGGCGCCCGGAGCTCGTCGTTGGCCGAAGGCTCGGCCCGGTCCAGCGAGACCTGGACGGCCACGTCGAGATCGGCCAGGGGCCGGAGCCGCTGCAGGCGGGCGCCTCCGAACAGGGTGGCGTTGGAAAGCACGACGGTGGGCAGCACGCCGGCCATGGCGGCCAGCGTCTCGGGCAGGTCGGGGCGCAGGAAGGGCTCCCCGCCCGTGACGCCGAGGGCCCCAAAGCCCAGCTCGGCGGCCTGGTTGGCCACAGTGACCATGGCCTCGGCCGACAGCTCGCGCCGGGGCGACGACGGGGCCGAGTCGGTCAGGCAGTAGGCGCAGGCCAGGTTGCAGTGGTAGTTGCTGTACAGCCATACCCGGCCGCCGAGACCCCCGCCGGCGATGGCCGCGGCTACGGTCCTGGCGGCGGCGGTCACCCGAGGCCCTCGGCCGCCAGACGGGACAGGACCTCGCCCGAGGTGGGCAGGTCCAAGGCGGTGCAGAAGCGGTTGAGCAGCAGGGTCGTGGCCACGAGCAGCGTCAGCTCGACCACCTCGTGATCGGCGAAGCAGCCTCGGAGCTGCGACTTCGCCTCCCGCCCCACCGGCCCGGCGCCCACCAGCGCGTCGCACCACCCGATCACGGCGCGATCGGCCCCCGCCGCGAACACCGCGGTCGCATCGAGCTGCCCGCGCAGGGCTCGCACCTCGTCCACCGACAGGCCGGCGTCCCGGGCCACGACGCTGTGGGCCTCGACGCAGTACCGGCACGACGCCCGGGCCGAGGTCCGCAGGATGGCGATCTCCTTGGTGCGGGTGGCGATGGCGGAAGGCCCCAGCACCGTGCCCAGGAACGGCGCCGTCACCTCGAGCATTTCGGGCACGTGGGCGAGAGCGGCGCTGATCGGCCCGGGATCACCACCGGCGAAGAACGGGCGGGCCAGCAGGGGCGCCTGCTCCGCGCTGATGAGCGGCACCAGCGGAGCGCCGCGGCCGTTCCCAGCGCCCGCCTCGGCCCGCGGGGCCTGCGGGTCGCTCATCTCGGCACGGGCGCGACGAGGGGGATCTGGCGGGCCCACGCGATCAGGCGCTCGGCCGGGAGCTCGGCGGCGAGGAGGAGGCTCTCGGGGGGGCGGCTGAGGCACACGACGGTCATCGGGCCCCGCTGCGCCACCCACGGGGCGTCCGGCTCGTCGCCGAGGTGGTGACCGCCGGCGGGCATGGGGAAGGGGACGTCGGAGCGCCCGACCGTCACCTCCCGGCCATCGAGCAGGTCCCGAACGAGCACGACCGTCCGGCCCTCGACGACGACCGAGGCCGGCGGCGACGGGTCGTGGGCAGCAGTGAGGACGGCGGCCACGGAGGCGGGGTCGGAGGGTCGACCACCGAGCGTCGTGGCCCAGGCGGCGGCGGCTGCCGCC